>NZ_JAVKPU010000020.1:0-15739 GCF_040981025.1 Kocuria sp. CPCC 205261
CCGCCACAGGACCCTGACCAGCGACAACACCGGCCAAGTCAGCCAGGAGCTCTCAAGTGGCACGAGTCAGGCCCTGCACGGGCAACGGTTCGACCTTGGACTTGGGCGTTCCCTGGGGTTCACTGAGCCCGTGCGCAGGGCCCTGGGCACCATGTCCGCGCCACCGAAAGACTTCGCATCCGCCATTGAAGCCGTACGCGAATACCTGACCGGCAGGGCGGATATCACGATGCGCCCGGCCCACAACGGCCACATCCCGCTATTCGTGTTGGGGACCGGAAGTGGCTTGAAGATCGCGGCGCGCCTGGGTCTGCCGGCGGTGGTCGGTGGACCGTTGCTCACCGCCGGGCCGGAGGCCTTCGACGAGTACCGCTCCACCTTTTGCCCCAGCGAGCAACTGGACGAGCCGTACCTGATCGCTTCCACGGAGATCTTTGTTGCGGATTCTCCCTCCGAGGCGCGCGAACTCTCTCTGCCCGAAGCGTGGGCCATGTCCGAATCGCGCCTCACGGGAGCTTTTCCGCCGCTCGAGCCGACGACGTCGCTACCGGATTCCCTGACGCAACGGCAGCAACGCAACGTGGCCAAGGCATTGGCCCCCGTGATCGCGGGGACCGAGGACCAGGTTTTGAGCGCAATCAGTGAATTGCTCGTGCGTACCGGCGCGGACGAGATCATGAGCACCGCCTCGACCTTCGACACGACCGCGTTGTACACCTCTGATGCGCGGCTGGCCGCCGCCGTCGCCGCCACCTTGTGAGCGCCCAGACCTCACACCGGGACCTCCCAACGCAAGGACCGCAAGCGTGGAAGCGGGCGCCAAGGACGCAACCACGGCCACGGCCCCCGCTGTGTCACAGGCTCACGTTGGCCCGGAATCCCATCTTGGGGACCGTAAGGATCAGTTTGGGTTCCCCGGTGAGTTTTCGGATCCGGGATATGGCCATGTCGATGGCGTGGTCGCTGGGCGCCGCGGGCACTTCACGGCGGATGGACTGGCGAGTCACCAAGTCCCCTGCGGCCTGCATCACCACGCGTGTGATGTTGGCCAGGTGGGAGGGCAGTTCCACGCGGCGTTCCCCGCACAGCAGATGCGCGCCGCGCAGGGTGACCTGTCCGAACGGCGTGTGCGGCAGGTCCACGGTCTGTCTTTCCAGGTGGGTGGTCAGTGCCCGCACCAGGGACCCCATGCGGGGGCGGTCCGGGATCAGCGGTGTGATTCCCGCCCGCTGCAACGGCTCCGCGGTTACGTGCCCCACGGCCACGCTGAGCACACGGTGACGCAGTGCTTCGAGCAATGGCTCCATGGTCCCTTCCTTCTGGGCGCGTTCGAATAGCGCTTCCACCGCGGGGGCGGAGGTGAAGGTCACGGCGTTGACGTGTTCCTTGATGATTGCCAGCATCAGCTGGGAGACTGCGGCCACATCACGGGGCTGTTCCCATCGATAGGGCTGGACTACGGTCAGGCGCGCGCCGGCGCGTTCGAGGCGTTCCACGTGTGCGTGGTCCACGGCCCCGTGTTGTTGGAACACCACGTGTTTGTCGGCCACGCCGCGGCTCAGTGCCAGGTCCACCAGGGAGCTCGTAGAATCCTGCGATGCAACCCCCTGCTCCACGAGCCCGAGGCTCTTGATGGCCCCACGGGCCTTGGCTCCGCGCACGAGGATGTCAGCGCCCTCGAGCGCCGCACACAGTTGGGATCGTGTTCCACCGGCCTCCGCAGCCTCGAACCATCCGCGCACACCGTGCCCCGTGGTGACCAGCAGCACCCCCGGTTTGTCCTCGATCACCTGGGCGGAGGCCCGGTGCAGCGTCTCGTCGTTCTCGGTGGGCACGATGCGCATGGTAGGCGCCTTGAGCACGGTGGCGCCGCGCCGTTCGAAAGCCTCCGCCTGGTCCTCGGCCCGGCGTGAGGCGGTCACAGCGATCACGAAGCCGGTCAGGGAATCCGACGGAGCCACGAGCACCTTCTCGCTCGCCTTGACCGTCGACGACGCCGTCCCAGGTTCCTCCTGAATCCGACCATCGCGAATCCCCCGGCCCGGGATCCCGCCGTCCCGAATTTCGGCTGCGGGTTCCGCGGTGGGCCCGCGTGTGAGCGGAGACTTCAGTGGCTCAGACTCTTCTGAGCGCTCGTTTGAAACTCTCTCGATCAACCGCGCGAGGTCATCGCCCAGTTCGACCACGTGCCCCAGCACGACGATCGCAGGGGAGCTCACTCCCTCGTCGGATACCACACGCGCAATGGAGCGCGCTGCGGATGCAAAGACCCGCTGCCGCTGTGTGGAACCCTTTTCGACCACCGCGGCGGGCAATTCCGGATCCAGGCCGTGCTTCACCAGACCGGCCATGAGCTCGGGCAGGTGCGCCAACCCCATGAGCACCACCAAGGTGCCGCCCACCTTGACCAGGCCTTCCAGCTCGTCGGGAGCGGGCACCTCATGACCGGAGATCACGGTGAAGGAGCGGTTGATGCCGCGGCACGTGACCGGGATACCGGCAGCCGCGGGCACCGCGATACTCGAACTGATCCCGGAGACCACAGTGACCTCGATGCCCTCCCCCTGCAGGGTCCGCCGTTCCTCGGCGCCGCGGCCGAACACGAACGGGTCCCCGCCCTTGAAACGCACCACACACGCCCCGGCGCGGGCGAACTCCACCAGGGCCCGTTCAATCAAGTATTGGGGCATCTTGTGATGGCCGGGGTCCTTACCCACGTTCACCAGCAGGGCTCCCGGGCACAGTTGCTCGAGCACCGCGGTGGGTGCCAGTTTGTCGTAGAGCACCACGTCCGCCCGCATCAGGTGCTGCCGGGCCGCCTCCGTCATCAACTGCGGGTCACCGGGACCACCACCCACCAGGGCCACACCGGGCCTGCCCGAGCGCAGGGTCGAGAACGGTTTGCCGTGCCTCCTGCTCAAGGCACGCCACCGCTTGGTCTCCGCGGCGTCGTCGGCGGCGCACACCACGGCCGCGGCACCGGACGCTGCAGCGTCGGCGTCGAAGTCCGCGGCCTCCGCGCCCACGAAGGTGCAGGCTTCCAACGCGGTGCGCACCGATTCCCGGGCCGGGTCCGCTTTCACACCCAGCCGCCGGGCCACCCTAGCCAGCGCATCCCCGCGGGCACACAGTTGCTCCGCGGTGCCCGCAACGCTCACCCTGGCACCGGCGCGGATCAGCCGGGCGACCTCCAGCGGCGCGGCCGGGCCGGTTCCCACGAGCAGGACCGGACAACCGTTCCAGTCGAAATCACTCATGCACCGATCCCGATGGTCGGCCCGGAGATCATCACGCGCTCACCGGCGGTCGCCGGACGCACCTGCCCGCGCTCGGGCACCTGCACGATGGTCTCGTCCGTTGCCTGCGGGTCATTGATGAACGGCGTGAAACGCGCCAGCTTCACCGGGTCGTTGAGGGTTTCGGCCCACTCATCGCGGTAGTCGGCCACTAGATCGCCCATGGCCGATTCCAGTTCGTCGCAGATCCCCAGCGAGTCCTCCAGGATTACCTCGCGGAGATGGTCCATGCCGCCCTCCAAGGACTCGACCCACGGTGCGGTGCGCTGCAGCCGCTCGGCGGAGCGGATGTAATACATGAAGAACCGGTCGATGACCTTGACCAGCATCCTGTCATCGACGTCGCTCACGAGCAGTTCCGCATGCCGGGGGGTGAACCCGCCGTTACCGCCCACGTAGACGTTCCAGCCCTTGTCCGTGGCGATCACCCCCACGTCCTTGCCGCGCGCCTCGGCGCACTCACGGGCGCACCCGGAGACGCCGATCTTGAGCTTGTGCGGGCTACGCAGTCCGCGGTATCGGTTCTCCAAATGCACGGCCATGCCCACGGAATCCTGCACGCCGTAGCGGCACCACGCCGAACCCACGCAGGACTTGACCGCGCGCAGCGACTTTCCGTAGGCCTGACCGGATTCCATGCCCGCGTCGATCAGCCGCTGCCAGATTTGCGGTAACTGCTCCAAGCGCGCGCCCAACAGGTCGATACGCTGAGCACCGGTGATCTTGGTGTAGAGGTTGAACTCCTTGGCCACCTGGGCGATCACCGCGAGCTTCTCGGGGGTGATTTCGCCCCCGGGGATGCGCGGGACCACTGAATACGTGCCGTCTTTCTGCATGTTGGCCAGAGCACGGTCGTTGGTGTCCTGCAGTCCGTCGCGGCCGCCGTCCAACACGTGCTCGTGGAAGGCGGTGGCCAGAATGTTGGCGACAACCGGCTTGCAGATGTCGCAACCGCGGCCTGTCCCGATTTTCTCGATGACTTGGGTGAAGCTCGTCAGGCGGGACAACCTGATGGCCTCGAACAGCTCGGGACGGGACAGTTCGAAGTGCTCGCACAGTCTTTTGGAAATTTCGAGACCGGCGCCTTCCATTTCCTTGGTCATGATCTTGCCGACCAGTCCCACACACGATCCGCACTGCGTCCCGGCCTTGGAACACTTCTTGACCGAGGCCAGGTCGTGGCAGCCCTGACCCACGGCCTGCTTGATCTCGTGCACGGTCACGTTGTTGCACGAACACGCCACCAGATCGTCGGGCATTTCCGCGTCGGGAACGTCGCCACCGCCGGAAAGATAGGCCCTGGGCGCTCCGGGCAGTTGGCGGCCCAGCAGCGCGCGCAGGCTCGCGTACGGTTCCGCGTCCCCCACGAACACCCCGCCCAGCAGGGTCCTGGCGTCGTCGGAAAGGACGAGTTTCTGGTAGACGCCCTCGACCGGGTCGGACATGACCACGTCCAGGGTCCCGCTCTTCCGGGACAGCGAGTCGCCGAAGGAGGCCACGTCCAGGCCGTGGAGCTTGAGCTTGGTGGCGTCGTCGATCTCGGTGAATTCGTCGTCACCGCCGGTCAACTGCGCGGCCACCACCTCGGCCATGGCGTTGGCCGGTGCCACGAGGCCCACGCACGTTCCGTCGAAGCTGGCTACCTCACCGATCGCCCAGATCCCGGGGGTCGCGGTGCGGCACGCGGTGTCGATGGGCACGCCACCGTTGGGCGCGGTCTCCAAACCGGCGTCGCGGGCCAGCTCGTCACGGGGCGTGATGCCAATGGCCCACACCACGAGGTCCGCCTCGATCAGATCCTCGCCCACCGCCACCCCGCCCACGGTGGACGGGTCCGCGGCGGCGGGCAGCACCGCGCTGGGGCGCTGTCCCAGGTGTAATTCGATCCCGCGCTGCTCGATGGCCCGGTTCAGGGTCCGCCCGCCGCCCTCGTCCAGTTGCGAGGACATCAGCCAGTCCCGCGAATGCACCAGATGGGTTTCGAACCCGTACTTGACCAACCCGCCGGCGGCCTCGAGACCCAGCAGTCCGCCGCCGATCACCACGGCCTGGGGCGGCTTCTCGGGGCCGCGGGCGCTACTGAGGGCCTCAACGTTGGCCCGCATCCGATCGACATCGTTCACGGTGCGGTAGACGTAGACTCCGGCCAGGTCATTGCCGGGCAACGGAGGCATGGTGGCGGCCGAACCGGTCGCGAGCACTAATTCGTCGTAGGCTAGTTCCGTCTCACCGTTGACGTGCACGCTCTTGCGCTCCGGGTCGATGCTGTTGACCCACGCATTGGTGACCAGGTGGGTCCGTTCGTTCCACATACCCACGTTGGTGAGGCTCAGATCGTGGTCCGGGTCCCAGTGCTTGGCCAAGTTGACGCGGTCGTAGGGAGCCACGCTTTCTTCTCCCAGGACGACGACGTCGCTGCGGTCGCCGCGCCCGCGCAGGGCCGTGACGAAGCGGTGTGCTGCGGGCCCCGCGCCGACCACCACGACCCTGCGTTCAGACACGGAGGTCGGGAGGTCGCGGATGTTGATGAGTTCGGGCATGGGGTTCTCCTAGGAGTTGGAACGTGTCTCCACGGTAGAAATCGAATGTCACCCGGCCGTTGTCACTTTCTTACGGCCGTGTAAATTGCGCCTGCGTCGGACCTAGAAATCCAGGCCGACCTGGATGATTCCGTCGACCACTCGAACGGGGTAGGTCTCCACGGACAGCTCGTCATTGGTCAGGCACTCACCGGTTTCCAGGTTGAAGACCGCCTTGAGCAGGGGCGAGGCAATGGTGGGGACGCCACCTGATTCGCCGACAATCCCGCGGGAGAGCACGGAGGCACCGGTGTCCGGGTCCACGTTGGAGCTCGCGTACAGCCGGTCGTTCCAGGTCCGGTACAGGGCGATGTGGCGGCCCTTGAGCAGGGCGGCCGCGCCGACGTCACGTTCCAGACGGTGTTCTTCGACCACGGGGGTCCAGGTGAGGGTTTCGACGGCGGTGGAGTGGGTCTCGCGAGTCAGAACGGTCATGGCGGTTCTCCTTGGCGACTGTGGTGCATACAAGTGGTCGGTGTGGCGGCTCAGGCTGCCATGGCTTGGGAGACCACGGATTCGAGTTTGTCCTTGCACCCGCCGCAACCGGTGCCGGCGCGGGAACATTTGGAGACCTCGGCCACGGTGGTGGCTCCGGCGGACACGGCCTGCTGAATGGGTGCCAGGGCCACCCCCGCACACCGGCAGATGATGGACTCCGGGGTCAGTTCCGGTGCGGTATCCGCGCCGCTCGGGGTGTCCGCGGCAAGCAACACGGAAGGGTCACCCGGGGCGGCACCGGATCGTTCGAACAGCATGGCCAGTTCGGCACCGGCCTCCGGCGCCCCCAGAGCCACGAATCCGAGGATGTTCCGATCGCGCGAGACCACCTTGAGGTAACGCCCGGTGCGTGGGTCCTCCCAGGTGGCCACGTCGACTCTCGGCTGCTCGAAGGCTCGAGCGTGCACCGAGCCCGCAGCGGTGAGGCTCACGGCCTGCGACTTCATGGTAATCAGTTGCGACACCTGTGAAGGAACGCGGTTGTGGGTGCCGTCCAGAATGTCCGCCAGGGCTTGCGCCTGCTGCCACCCCGGGCCGATCAGCCCGCTCGGGGCGGAATCCTGGTAGTCGATAGCCATACATTCTGGGCACACGGGATTGCTGCACAGCACCTCCGCGCAGTCACCGATCGCGTAGATGTTCGAGGTGCCGTGGACCCGCAACTGATGATCGACCAAAATCCCACGATGGGTCGGTAGCCGCACTTTCTTGGCCCACTCGGTACGGGGCTGCGCTCCGATGGCCGGAATCAACGCGCCGGCTTCTCGCACGGTTCCATCGTCCAAGACGACCCCCGTGAAGCGACCACCCTCACTGCGCACGCCGTTGATGCCCCCGGGGATCACCTGGATACCGGCCTGCCTCAGCACGTGGGCCAGCATTCGGCTGGCGTCAGGATCCAGCTGCCGCGGCATCAGGTCCTGCCCACGGTGGATCAAGCTCACCTGCACTCCGTGCTCGGCAAGGTTGAGCGCAAGCTCGATCCCCAGAATCCCACCGCCGAGGACCAGGACATCCTGGCCCGTCTCGACCACCTCGCGTAACCGCCGAGCGTCGGACATGTCCCGCAAGGGGTGCACTCCGGGTAGGGGGATGGAATCCAGGTGGCACGGATCCGTGTCCAGAACGTCCAATCCGGGGACCCGCGGCAGAACGGCGCGCGCTCCGGTGGCGAAGATCAGATCGTCAAAGGAGATCAACCGGTCATCAGTGGTGTGAAGGTACTGCCCGTCCAAGGAAATGTCGCTGAGCGTGGTACCCGTGAGGAACGTTACCCCCTCCGGGAAGTTGGTCTCATCGCACGCGAGGTCCAGGTCTTGCGGGGTGCTATGCCCGGTGACCAGGTTGGCCAGCAGGATGCGGTTGTAGGCACCTTCCGGCTCGCTCCCGATCACGCACACGTGCACCCGGCTCTGGGCAAGGGGTTCCTCGAGTTCTTCGATCAGGCGGGCGGCCACCGGGCCGAAACCGATGATGACTATGCGACGCACTGTTCCTCCTGGGACACCCACACGCGGGTGGCTTTGAATTCCGGCATCTTGGACAGCGGGTCCGTGGCCGAGGAGACCAAACGGTTCACACTGTTGGACCCTGCGAAGTGGAAGGGCATGAACAGGGTGTCGCGGCGGATCTGTCGGGACAGCCGAGCCCGGGCCTGCACGGTTCCCCGCTCGTTGTGCAAAGTGAGCAGCTGCCCCTCGACCACCCCGTAGAGGTGGGCGGTCTCCGGGTTGATCTCGACTCGCCCGTCAGGATCCGAGGCGAGCAGTTCCGGGACCCGTCGAGTTTGGGCACCCGACTGGTAGTGGCCCAGCAGGCGGCCTGTGATCAGGGTCAGCTCGGCCCCGTCGAAGATCCGCTCGGCAATCGCCCGGGGGGACACGTCCGCCAGGGTGGCACGGCCGTCCGCGGTGGGGAACGAGTCCCGGAACAGGCGCGGTGTGCCCGCGCTGCCCGCCGGGTAGGGCCAATAGCACGCCCTCTCCTGGTCGAGCAGGTCGTAGCTGAGACCCGAGTAGTCCGCGCGGCCACCGGCCGAGGCTCGGGTGAGCTCCTCGAACATCTGCTCCGCCGTTCCGAAGAACATGGTGGAACCCAACCGGGTGCTCAGCTCGGCCAGCACGGCCAGCTCGTCGCGCGCGGCGCCGGGCAACGGCAGCGCCCTACGACGGCGGATGACCCGGCCCTCCAGGTTGGTCATGGTGCCTTCTTCCTCCGCCCACTGCGCCACCGGCAGGATCACGTGCGCCAGCTGAGCGGTCTCCGACAGCACGAAGTCACTGACCACCAGGAAATCCAGGTCGGCCAGTGCACGGGTCACCCGTGTGGCATTCGGGGCGGAGACCACGGGGTTGGAGCCGTGAATCATCAGTGTGCGCACCCCGTGGTCGGTGCCGCACGAGAGCAACAGTTGGGTGGCGTCAATCCCCGGACCGGGGATGTCCTGCTCATCGATGCCCCACACCGAGGCCACGTGCGCTCGGGCCTGCGGGTCGTTGATGGAACGGTAGCCGGGCAGCTGATCGCACTTCTGACCGTGTTCGCGCCCGCCCTGGCCGTTGCCCTGCCCGGTCACGGTGCCGTACCCGCCGGGTTCGCGGCCCGGCAGCCCCAGCAGCAAGGCCAGGTTGATGGCGAGGCTGGTGGTGTCCGAGCCATTGGTGTGCTGTTCCACGCCGCGCCCGGTCAGGACGAACGCGCCCCTGTCCTTGGCCGTGGCCAGCCCGCGGGCGACCGCCCGGATCTTGGCGGCGGGGACACCGGTGAGGCTCTGGACGTGTTCAGGCCAGTAGCGCTGGGCGGTGCGCTTGAGCCGGGCGAAACCATTGGTGCGGGAGGCCACGTAGGCGGCGTCGTAGAGGCCCTCGGCAATGACCACGTGGATCAGGCCCAGCAGTAGTTCCTGGTCGGTTCCGGGGGTTGGTGCCAGGTGGATCCCGCACTCGCGTTCCTCCGAGCGGGTCAGGTCCGCGGTGGCGGACTCGCGCAGGTCGATCACGAACAGCCCGCCGTGCTCCCGCGCGGAGGCCAGGTGCTGGACGAACGGGGGCATGGTGTCCGCCACATTGGAGCCGATCAGTAGCACGGCGTGCGCGCGGTCCAGATCGGTTAGTGGGAACGGTAGGCCGCGGTCCAAACCGAAGGCCCGGTTACCGGCGGCCGCCGCCGAAGACATGCAGAACCGGCCGTTGTAGTCGATCCGACTGGTTCGCAGCACCGCGCGGGCGAACTTGCCCAGTGCGTAGGCCTTCTCGTTGGTGAGCCCACCGGCTCCGAAGATCCCCACCGCGTCGCGGCCGTGCTCACGCTGGGTGCCCCGGATCGCCTCGGTGATCGCTGTCAGCGCGTGGTCCCACGTGGTGGGTTCCAGTCCGTGGGCCGTGCGGATCATCGGCTGGGTGATCCGATCCCCCAGGCCCAGGACCTTGGCCGCGGAGCTGCCCTTGCGGCACAGTCCGCCGCGGTTGGTCGGGAACTCGCGCCCGGTCACCGTCACGGGTTCGCTCGCGTCCGAGTTGGGGGTCAGTGTCATGGCGCACTGCAGGGCGCAGTACGGGCAATGGCTGGCCACCCCGTGGCTCGCGGGCGGTTCTTGGGTGATGAGGGATTCAGACACGACCGTCTCCGAACGTGGTGCCCTTGCGGGCGTAGACGCCCCACGTGATGGCCAGCAGCACCAGGTACCCGGCGGCAAAACCGATAAATGCGCCGTCGTACCCGCGCGTGTTCTCGTGGACGATGCGAAGTACCTGCGGGATCAGGAACCCGCCGTAGGCACCGATCGCGGAAATGATGCCCAACGACGACGCCGCGGCGCGCGTGGCTTTCTGGTCGTCGCCGTAGGCCAGCGAGAACGCGGTGGGGATCATCCGGTAGGTCGAACCGTTACCCATGCCGGAGGCGATAAAGAGGACCAGGAAACCCAACAGGAACAGCCAGAAGTTACCCAGCCGCAGCAGCCCGATGATCGCCAGCGCCATGATGGCCATGACAGCGAACGCTGCGATCGTCGGGCGGGCACCGCCGAATTTGTCGGCCAGCTTCCCACCGTAGGGACGAGCCAGGGAACCGACCAGCGCGCCGAGGAACGCCAGGGACAGTGTGGCCGCGCCGATGGTGAAGGCGGAGAACTGCGGAAACGTGTCCGCGATGAGCTTGGGGAACACACTGGCGAAGCCCATGAACGACCCGAAAGTACCGATGTAGAGCACCGCGATGACCCACAACTGCCCATGTTTGAGGGCGGCCAGATACGAGCTGACGTCCGCGGTGGCGTGGGAGAGACTGTTCATGCAGTAGTACGCGCCAACCGCACCCAGCAGGATGAACGGAACCCAGAACCAGCCGGCCAGGCTGACCATAGGGCCACCGGTCAACAGCACACCACCGGCGGTGATGACAATCGGCACGGTGAACTGCGCGACGGCCGAGCCCAGGTTTCCGCCGGCCGCGTTCAGACCCAGCGCCCAGCCCTTCTCCTTGGCCGGGAAGTAGTAGGTGATGTTGGTCATCGACGAGGCAAAGTTGCCGCCACCGAAACCGGCGAGCGCGGCCACCGCCAGCAGCACACCGAACGGGGTGTCCGGGTTGCCCAGGCACATCCCCATGCCTACGACCGGCAGCAGGAGCAGCAGGGCGGAGATGACCGTCCACATGCGGCCACCGAAAATCGGAACCATGAACGTGTACGGGAAACGCATGGTGGCGCCCACGAGGCTGGGCACCGAGATCAGCCAGAACTGCTGCGAGGTGCTCAGCGAGAAACCGGCCGCGGGCATGGCCACCACGGCCACGGACCAAAGCTGCCACACCACGAAACCCAAGAACTCGACATAAATGGACCAGTTCAGGTTCCGGCGGGCAATGCCCCGGCCCTCACGATTCCACTGTGTCTCGTTCTCGGGGTTGTATCCGTCGATCCACCGGTTGGGCCGGTGCCGTAACGGTTCATCGACAGCGAGTGTGTCAAGGTCATCCAGCAGACCTTGTTGACGCGTATCCAGTGACATGCGTGGCTCCTTCGGTCGTCACCATTACGAAGAAACCTACGGGCAGGCTGTTTCACCCAGCCGACCAGGCCGGTTACAGAGGGGTAACAAATAATTCACTGCCCCCAGCGACCCTGTGAGAGCTTGTCCGCGCTCGAGATCCCCATGGCGGACTCACCTGCCGGAACCCTCAGTGGGGCGCTAGCCTGAGGTGCATGTCCTCCCCCGAGCAGATCCCCACCGAGATCCTCGAGCTTGCCCGTAACGCACGGCGGGTGACCGTGCTGACCGGCGCGGGGATGTCTGCCGAATCCGGTGTTCCGACCTTTCGCGATGCGCAGACCGGGTTGTGGGAACGTTTCGATCCCACGGAGCTGGCGACACCGGAGGCCTGGGAGGACGACCCCGCCCAGTGCTGGGCGTGGTACGCCTGGCGTGCATCCCTGGTGCGCGGCGCCCAGCCGCACCCCGGGCACTTGGCGATCGCCCAATGGCAGGCTTACCCCGACATGGACCTGCGGATTTCTACCCAGAACGTCGACGACCTGCACGAGCGGGCGGGGGCCACGGTTCTCGCCCACGTTCACGGAGACCTCTTTGCAGGCTCTTCACAGTTGAGGGTGTAGGAGTTGGGGCCTGAAGCCGCCGGTCTCGAGCAGACTGCGGGCGATGTAGTTGGTCAGGTTCCTGAACCCGAGTGCGCTGCCGCGCAGGTGCTCGAGTCGGCCGTTGATTGCCTCGGTCGGGCCGTTGCTGGTGCCGGGTCGGTCGAAGTAGGCGAGCACGTCTGCGGCGCGCTTCTTCAGGGTCCGGCCGAGCTTCGCGACCTCGACCAACGCCTTCGGAACGCCGGTGCCCAGGTCGGCGATGAGCTTGGTCATCAGCTTCTTGCCTGTGGCGCGGTCGGGCTCACGGTAGGCGGCGACCATGCGCTGGTAGATGCCCCAGGTCGCTTCGACCTCGACATGGGCGTCGTCGGCGAACAGCCGGTTGAGCCGGTCGATCTGTCGGTCGGTGAGCAGGCCGGCACCGGTGTGCAAGGTGCGACGGGACTTGTAGAGCGGGTCGTCTCGGTAGCCGCGGTGGCCGTGGACGGCGAGCTGGACCCGGCGGCGGCACTGGTCGAGTGCGTCACCGGCCAGGCGTACGACGTGGAAGGGATCCATCACCGCGACCGCGTCGGGGACCTCCTCGGCGGCGGCGGTCTTGAAGCCGGTGAACCCGTCCATCGCGACGACCTCGACCGCCTCGCGCCACGCTTCGGGGCGCTCGGCGAGCCAGGTCTTGAACGCCTGTTTGGAGCGGCCCTCGACCATGTCGAGCAGCCTGGCGGGGCCCGTGCCCTCACGTACCGGGGTGAGGTCGATGATCACGGTGACGTACTTGTCACCACGCCTGGTGTGGCGCCACACGTGCTCGTCGACCCCGAGGATGGTGACGCCGTCGAAGCGTTGTTCGTCGTCGATCAGGACTCGTCTGCCTTCGGCCAGCACGGCGTCGTTGGCGGTGTTCCACGCGACCCCGAGACCCTCGGCGACCCGAGCGATGGTGAGGTGTTGGACCACGATCCCTTCCAGTGCCCACCGCAGGCCGGTGCGGGTCAGCTTCGCCCGGGGCTCGGCTGCCCGGCTGGTGTCTTGGCGCCACACATGTCCGCAACCAGTGCAGCGGTAGCGGCGGATCGACACCAGCAGCGTGGTCGGCCGCCAGCCCAAGGGCACGTGGGCCAGCCGGCGGGTCACGGCGTCGCGCGGCGCACCCTGACAGCCACAGCGTCGGCACCAGCCCTCGCTGCCGTCATCGGCGTCGAGAACACGACAGGCCAGAACTACACGGTCGGGTTCGAGGTGCTGGCCGACGACTTCGAGTCCGAGGTCATCGAGTCGGCAGAACTTGGTCAGGTCGGGGCGCGCGAAGGTAGCGTCAGGCAAGTCGAGGTCTTCTGGATGGGTGGCGTAGGAACCTCCATCTTCAGGGGACCTCGACGTCTACCCCGACAGCACCCCGTCAATGGCCGTCACACCCTCAACTGTGAAGAGCCGCGAAACCGGACGCGACGGCGTCGAACCCGGGCCTGCCGGAGGCAATCAGGTACAGCACGCCGCCAGCACCGGAGGCCGCGACGATCTGGGTGAGGATGTAGGGCAGCACCGCGGCGGCCTCGACACGGCCGGCCAACCAGGCGCCCACGGTGACCACGGGATTGAAGTGGCCGCCGGAGATATGGCCCACCGCATAGGCCATGCACAGAACGGTCAGGCCGAAGGCCAGGGCCACACCGACGAAGCCGGTGCCCAGGTTGATGTTGGGGTTCTCGGCGTGCGGGAAATACGCGGCCAGCACCGCGGCACCGCAACCACCGAGAACCAGGACAAAGGTGCCGAGGAACTCGGCGGCAAGACGGGATGGCATGGGGGCAGTAGGCATGAAGAAACCTCAGGTAAAGGGGAAGTCGCGGGAGATCCGCATTGCTTGTGCTGGGGAAGTTTAGCCCAAGAATTCGCAGGAGCAAACGGGTGGCGAGAATCGCATGTCCGCACAGCTCACTCGGTTGCAAGCTCGCCTACCATGGTCTTCTGTCCTGAATATGTCCTGGAGATGAACATGAGCCGATCCGGCACCCCTCGAAAGACGGCGAGCTGCGTGAAATACGGCGCCCTGGCAGCCGCAGTGGGACTGGCCCTGAGCGCGTGTGGTTCCGACTACCCCTTGGGCGAGGAGCAACGGGAGGCCGCCGAACAGGGCGATGCCTCGCTAACGGGCATCCTCACCGGAATCGGCTCCTCCGCTCAGAATGCGGCCATGCAGACATGGCGCACCGGATTCGAATCCACGTACCCCAGCCCCAACGTGCAGTACCTTTCGGCGGGTTCCGGTGCGGGACGTTCCGCTCTCGTGGGAGGCGGCACAGACTTTGCCGGCTCGGATGCCTACTTGGACGCCGAGGAGCAAGCGGACGTCAGGAACGCCTGCGGCCCGGGAGGTGCCGTCAACGTTCCCGTGTACATTTCCCCCATCAGCATCGCGTTCAATCTGCCGGGGATCGAGGAACTGGACTTGGACGCGCCCACGATCGCCAAGATCTTCCGGAGCGAGATCACACGATGGAATGATCCGGCCATTATCGACCAGAATCCCGGTGTTGATCTCCCTGACGCCCCGATCACCCCTGTGGCCCGGGCCGATGATTCCGGCACCACGGAGAACTTCACGGACTATCTCGAAGCCACGGCTTCAGAGGTATGGACCGACGAGCACGGCGGGGGCTGACCCAATTCCCTGCCCAGTGAGCGTGCGCAGGGAAATAACGGAGTGGTCACCGTGACGAACCAGACCGAAGGCGCCATCACGTACGCGGACGATTCCCTCGTAGGAGGCTCTCTGGGTAAAGCCAGGGTCAAGGTCAACACCGAGTACGTACCCGTCAACGCCCAGACCGCCGCCACGGCCGTGGGGGCGTCCTCCCGCGTGCAAGGTACCGGGGAGCATGACATCGCGCTGGACATCGACCGCACCCCCGACGTCAAAGGCGCCTACCCCGTGGTCTTGGTCTCCTACCACGTGTACTGCACCAGCTACGCGGATCCCGACACGTTGGAACTGGTCAAGACGTTCGGTCGCTACGTGGTCAGCCCGGAGGGGCAGCAACTGTCCGCCGAATCGGTCAAGAGCGCCCCCTTGCCGGAAAACCTCACTCGGGAAGCTCAGGCCGCGTTGGATTCCATCACGACCCGGTATTAGAGGCGGCCGCGGCCGACTTCGTGGCTCGGCCCTGGCTGGGGTTGCACGGTTCTTTTGGAATGAGCGCTTGCGCCCCGGCGTTGCGTGGATGATGAGCATTCCATTGTCCCTTCTCGACCGTTCCCGCATCCGCCAGGGAGAATCCGATGCCGGCGCCCTGCACCAGACGGTGGAGCGCGCCCGGCACGCGGAGGCCGCCGGTTATCACCGGTTCTGGGTCTCAGAGCATCACGGGGTCCCGGGGGTCGCCTCCGGCACGCCAGCGCTGCTCGCGCAGGCGGTTGCGGCGGCCACTCGCTCGATCCGGGTGGGTTCCGGCGGAGTCATGTTGCCCAATCACCGCCCTCTGGTGGTGGCCGAGGAGTTCGCCGTCCTCACCGCCCTGCACGGGCAACGGTTCGACCTTGGACTTGGGCGTTCCCTGGGGTTCACTGAGCCCGTGCGCAGGGCCCTGGGCACCATGTCCGCGCCACCGAAAGACTTCGCATCCGCCATTGAAGCCGTACGCGAATACCTGACCGGCAGGGCGGATATCACGATGCGCCCGGCCCACAACGGCCACATCCCCCGAGTCGTGCCAATTTAGTGTGTTGGCCATTCGGTGCCGGTGGCGGTGAGGATCTCGCTGGCTGCCGGT
>NZ_JAVKPU010000021.1:0-12323 GCF_040981025.1 Kocuria sp. CPCC 205261
ATCACTTCTCTACCGGGAGTTCCGCCTTTCTACCACCTGCCCACCCCGCCAGCTCGGCCTCGAGCCCAGCGCCCACCAGGTTCAGGAACAGGCTCTTAGCTAGTACCCGGTTCAAGAGATATTCCCAGAATTTATCCATGCTCCACTTCCGGAGTCGTTAATATACGATCTCCTGCAATCCACAGCACTCTGGTAGATCCTGCCATAGAGCCCCAGTAGCAGCTTCCACGGGCTCTATCCCGCCAAATCACCATGATTCTACTGGCGCACCATCCCGGCATAGGCCTTGAACAGCACTTCTTGACGTTGCTCCTCGGTGGTGAGCTTCCGGGGAGCTCCGAAGGCCTTGTCTACCTCGCGGTCCAGGGCGTCGTGGGCGCGTACCAGGGCGGGGTCCATGGCCAGGGGCGCGTAGTGGGCGGCCAGCGAGCGGTCAGGGTGCAGTGCGCGGGCGTCGAGCACTTTCTGTCCGGCGGCGGTGATCTTGGCCCGGGTGGTGTCGTCCACGTCAGGAAAGGGGAACGTGTACCAGGTCAGCGTGGACCCGAACCGCAGATCGGACTTGATGCGCCCGCCGATGGCTTTCTGCCAGGCCAGGAACATGGAGGATGACAGGGCCGCGAACTGAAGCCCGTCAGGGTCGGCGATCGTGAAGTTCGCATCCCCGGCGATGACCTCGGGACCGAACCGCTTGACCGTGAAGTACCGGCGGGTCTCGGAGACGTGCCGGGGAATGCACACGTAGGGCTCGTCCCGTTTGGCCAGCTGCCGGAACAGGTGGTGGTGCGGGTACTCCCGGGTTGAGGCAGCACTGGACTTCTCCCGGAATGCACGCACGGCTTCCACACGCGCTTTCAGCAACGCAGAGCGCCGTAGATCCTCCGGGTTCATGCCCTCCAGCCACAGGCACCAACGGTCCTTGTCGTGCAGTAGCTCGCTGGCCCCCACGTAGGGGTGGACGTACTTGGCTGCCACCGGATCGGCCATGAACTCGGCGTAGTCCGCCGGCTCCACGATCAGGTTCCCGCCATCGCTGGGCATAGAACCACGCCATGTCTTGTCCAGCACGGGGGAAAGCATCTTGGAGCGCTTCTCCACCAGCAGGTTCGGCCCGTCCACCAGATACGCGTTGATTCCCTGAGTGACAGGTACCTCGCGCGGTTCCGCGCGCGGGGTCTCGTAGTCGAACAACCGGGCCCGCGTCGCCCGGTCTCGGTCGAAGCCCACGATCACGCAGTGCACTGCCGCCTGCCCGGGGGCTTGGGAGTCCCAAGCGAAGGTGCGGTGGGCGAAGGCCACGCGCCAGCCTTCCTTAAAGATCAGCCCGAACAGCCGGGGCACCTGGTCTCCCTGGGTGATGGAGTTGGTGGTCACGAACGCGAAAGCGCCGCGGCGGTCTCGGTAGAGCTGGAGGGCTTTGGCGTGCCAGCTGGTGACGAAGTCCAGGCGGGAGAGCTGGTCGATGTTGCCCCAGGCGTGGCGCATGTCCGCCAGCTGCGCCGCGTTGCGGGTGTTGTCGCCCAGGAACGGGGGATTGCCGAAGATGAAGGTTTGCCCTGCCGGTTCGGGCAGGATCTCTTCCCAGTCCAGGCGCAGCGCGTTGCCGTGGGTGATGTGGGCGGTGATGGTGATCGGCAGCCGCTCGGGGGCTTGGCCGATGGCCGCGGCCAGGCGCAGGTTGGCTTGGTGGTCCACGAGGAACATGGCGGTCTCGGCGATCTTGGCCGGCCACCAGTTGATCTCGATGCCGTAGAACCGGTCGATGGTCAGCTTCTGGTCCAGGGTCGCGTCCAGGCTCATGGTCATGCCCTGGGTGGCCGAGTAGTCCTTGGAGCGCCGGCGCTTCTCGGCGAGCACATCGGTTTCGATCTCGCGCAGCCGGGCGTAGGCGACGTTGAGGAAGTTGCCGCCACCGCAGGCGGGGTCCACGTAGATGTTCGCTGCCATCTCCTCCAGGAAGCCGTCGAAATCACGGGTGGTGGTGGACTTGTTGCGGATCAGTCGGTCGGCTCGGGCCCGGTAGTCGTCCAGGAACAGTGGGCCGATGGTTTTGAGGATGTTCGCCTCGGAGGTGTAGTGCTCCCCCGCGGCCCGGCGGGCCTCCTTGGACTTCACGAGCTGAAACATCGCCCCGAACACCGACACGGAGATCCGTGACCACTGGAACCGGCACGCGGCCAGCAGGGCCTCGCGGGTCTCAGGGGTGAACCAGTCCACCTCGATCCGGTCAGCGAAGATCCCACCGTTGACGTAGGGGAACTGGGCCATCAGCTCAGGGGTGCGTGGGGAACGCCGGGCTGGGGGTGTGTTCAGGTGGCGGAAGAGGGCTTCTAGCTGCGTGGAGAGGGTGTCGGCGTCGGTGTGTTCGAGCACCCATTGGTAGAACAGGTCGCGGCGCCACAGGCCGGCGTCGTCGCCGTAGAGCATGAACAGCAGCCGGGTCATCAGGATCGAGGTGCGTTCGGCGCGCTCGTCTTCTTCCTCGCGGGTGCGCGGGGCTTGTTCGCCCACGGTTTCGTCGGCGTCCTCGCCGAGCACGGAGGTGTAGAGCCCGGCCATCAGGCGCGCGGCGACGATGGAGGCTTCTTCTTGCTCCCGGTGGGTGACGGTCTCTAGGCCGATGAGGAACTTCAGGGTGTCGTAGTGCTGGGGCAGCTGCTCCAGGGTGAAGCGCACTTCGGGTTCGGTGCCGTCCAGGCGCAGCACGCGGAGCTGCTCGAAGTTGGTGGCGATCGCGTACTTGGGCCACTCGGTTTGGGCGATCCCGCCGCGCAGGTAGTCGTTGATCTGCTCCACGGCGTCATCAAGGTCCACGCCGAGGCTTTTGGCCTCGCCGATGGCCACCCCGGCCATGAAGAAGTCGATCCATCCTCGCCGGCCTGTGGAGGCGCGGGTGGCGTCTTGCTCGAACAGGTTGATGCGTTCGGGGATGATCCCGAAGCACCGCAGCAGCCCGGACCAGAACTGCTGCGCATACCGCCTCTCGGTCGCGGTCTCGCCCTCGGCGCGCCACGTGGCGATGCGTTCAGCCCAACCGGTGGCGAAGTCCTGGAGGTTGGCAATGATCTCGGCGCGACCGAGCTGATCTTGTGACATACGCATGAGACTACGGGGCAAGGCTTCTACGGGTGGGACGCCGCGCGGAGCCCTCGAGGTGGACTGTTTGCGGTGGCACATAATGGTGCCGCCCCCCTTAAGGAAAGTGAGCGGGTGATGCCCCGGCCCCGTTTGTTGCCCGACCCCGACGTGATCCGGAAGCTGAACACAGAGCATGGGTGGACGCTGCGGGAGGTCGGGGAGCACTACAAAGTGTCTGTGAGCGCGGCGCAGAAGGCACTGCGGCGCGCCGAGCTGGTGGGCCCGCTCGTCACGTACCGCGAGGTTGTCCCGTGGAAAGTGGCCATCCGGTTCGCGGACACGGCAGTAATGCACCACCTGCGGACCATGGCTCAGCTGCAGAAGGTGAGGGAGGTGCCGGCGGTGGCCAAGCGCCTGCTGCACGAGTGGTTGCAGTACCTGGCGAACAACCGACTAGTGCTGGACTACAGCCCCGACTGTCCCCCAACGAGGCATGTTCCCTGGGTGGTTTTCGGTACCGTACCCGCCGGCCCGGAGACCGATCCTTCTACCGTGACCCCGCAGGCGCTGGCCATTCGATGACACCAAGCGCAGACCAATAAACACAGCCCAATGTGTCCCTATGTCCGCTTTTCTGACATGCACAAGATGGACACCCGGTGTACCCACACCGTTGAGCATGACAATACGTAGTGTATTGTTTGTTATGTAAGCGGGGCTGAGGCCCCACCGCCCGAACCAAGGAGACCACCATGGACCCCATCGCCGAGCAGATCACCGGCAGCACCCGCCTCGCCCTGGACGCCCGTCAGATCCACGAGACCACCACCGCCGAGGGCCTGCGTCACCTGGAGGCGACCATCCGCCTGCGCCCCAACCTCGGCATGGGCGCACAAGGCACTCCGCGGGACATGACCCTGGCCATCACCGAGGAAGACGACCTGCTGGACGTGCAAGTGACCTACACCAGCGAGAACGGAGCTGAGATGATGCACGAGCACTTCTACGGCGTCCACCCCGCCGACCTCGACACCCGCCTGGAATCCCTCAGCCACGCCCCGCGCTTCAACTGAACCCCGCCCGCCGGGCCCCACCCGGGCCCCGGCGGGCGGGGCACAAGTTAAACTGCCCAGAAACAACAGAATAACCCCCAGATAAGAACACGTGGGAGTGGGGGTCGTAGTTTGGTAAATAATGAGGCCTTCGGAGCTACCAGAAATGAGTATCAATGCTCGATTGGAACGCCCTCGGACAGGAGCGATTTGACCGTGTTACTGCATCACTGATTCGGCGGCGTCACACAGACGCCTCCTCGATCACAGATAGTGTGATCGTCCCCGATGCTCGCGGCGGTGACCAGGGTATTGACATGCTTGTGGTGGACGGAGGCAAACAATGGCTATACCAACAGAAGTATTTTCCTGAAGGTTTTTCCGGAGGATACAAACACACCCGACGTCAGCAAATTCGACGTTCTTTCGATAAAGCCATGCAGCTGGATCCGCGACCAGAGGTTTGGGTACTGGTAGTGCCACGCAACTTAACCTCAAACGAACTCGAGTTCGTCAGGAATCTGCCGCAGCGTGTTTCGGACGGCCCCATTCCCACGATTGAATGGGTGGGGCAGGCCGAACTGGACGACCTCATTACCAAATACGAAGACGTCGAAGCATACGCCCTCCGCGACGCCACCACCCTTGCCCTTGAGCGCGCCGGGGGAAGTTTTCCTCCCAACACCATCATAAATAGTATGGAGGAATACACCAGGCGCATGGGCGACTTGAATAACGCCAGCGATAGTCTCGACCCTGACTGGGCTCCGCGAGTGGTTGTAGATTCTACAGGCGAGTCCTCTCTTACCGTAGTGCCAAAGCACAACAATCCCCGGCCTATCGAATTTTGTTTGCGGGTGTCGGCTGATGACATGTCTTCCAATACCCGCAAGGAGTGGGAACGGGTCCTTGGGTACGGCATGACTGGCGAGGTACATGTTCAAACCCGCCCCGGTGACTCTTTTTACCGCCGGGGACCCCAGTTTTTGGTGGATTCTCATGATCCTAACCAGGAGTACGAGTACCGGATCACGAAGGCTGCCGCAGACCCCCATCCGCTCGTAGGTCAACGGGTAGAACTCCGCTTAGAAATGCCAGATCATACCTTTGATTCCGAGCTGCTGACGGTGACTGCAGTCAGCCAAGGCTTTCTTGGTTTGGCTATCACACTCGAAGCATCACGGTTTTGCAGCCTAGAGTTCTTGGTGCCCACACAGGCACTGCCCGGCATGTCTGAACGGAAGCTAAGTTTAAAATTCCATCTGGATCTGAACAATAGCCTCCCACAGGAATCCCTGGAGGCTCTCGCTCTACGGGCAAAATTCGCCGCCTGCGCTAAAGCGTCTTTGGACTTGCCTACCGTAATTATGGGCCAGACATTAGAAGCCATTACTATGTATGGGCCGGTAGGCGAAGTAGACACCGACGATACTGTTCACGAACGCGCAGAGTACCGGCTTTATCTTGAGGACTTGGCAATTATTCAGCACCACACCCGACAGAAATTCATACCACCGACAACAATATCTGAGTACGAACGCACCGTGGTCAGATTCCTGCGTCTCCTCCTGGAGGGACACGTCGTCGCCATTCCGCAGTTACATAGCATCTCCGTGACTTTGGATCCAGATAAACTCGCCCTAAATGAAGGTATTTTACGGGGTGAGGGGTTCGCTGCACTAGCCCACCACGAGACGTTCTCTATTCAGCTCTGGGAACGTGAATTCCTAGTTCCGGGTCCTGTTATTACTTACCACCCAGCAGCCCATTTGGAACCAGTTGATACCGATGGCTCTAGAGTCAAGACCGACAACACTGCACGGGTTACCCCCATCAATGGCGGCCACTTCGTCGCTTATCGATCCGGCCACCTACAAGAAGGAACTGCAGTCCCCACCCCATGGGGACTGCACGACATTCCAGAGCCGCTTACCTACAACCCAGGTACCAGATAGTGGTCATAGATCCTCCATCGCTAGGAAAATGATACCAACCGTGTTGAAGGTGGCTGGTCAAAGCTTCGGATCCCTACCCACATGAGCATGTCAAAAGTCTCCGACCGCCTGCAGTTCTTTTAACACCATGAAAGACTCGGGTACCCCAACTCCCCCAGCCGGTATGTCACTTCAATCACGACACATACATATTCCGCGCCCACCGTCAGCGGACGGTGTCTGCCTTCTTTGAGAGGGCTGGCGCCGTCCATGGTGCTAGCTGTGCCAATCGTAAAGACCTGATTTAATCAGTGCCCCCCATGGCCCAGTGGCGGGCTGGACATGGGTTATTTGTCGGTGGCCTGATGGTAAGCGTCGATAATGTGCTGGTGGATGCGCCCGCGGGGCGCGACCTCGTAGCCGTTTTCCCGGGCCCAGGCGCGAATCTTGGGCGTCTCAGAATTGTGCTGCTGAGTGGTGCCGGTCCTGCGCCGGCCACTGGCGCGGGGGGCTTTGCGTCCGGCCTTGCGGTACGGCGCCAGCATCTCTCGCAGTGCGGTGGCGTTGTCCTCGTTGAGGTCGATTTCGTAGCCGTGGCCGTCAATGGCGAACGTGACGGTTTCGGTGGCTTCACTGCCGTCAATGTCGTCGGTCATGATGATCTGAACTGTTTGGGCCATGATTCTCCTTAGCTTTTGCGCATACGGGTTGCACGTGATTTCACATATTATAACCAAAGATCTGTTTCAGACCCGTGTTCTGCCCGATACTGGGTGCGGCTGATAGTGGCATCAAGGCCACGGGTGTTTGCCATACCTCAAGGGGTGGCGCTAAACCCCTGGGAGAGTGGGAATAGCAAAACGCCCCACGTGGGGGCGTGGGGCGTTTTTAGGGGGAGGGGGGAAACCCTTGGTGCTTTGCCGTCATGATCAGGGCTGCTGATCGGCAGGAACTTTTAATCAGTACCGTGCAGGTCCCTGGGACGGGTATGGCAATGTGGCTAGTTTTGCGGTGGGTTCAGCGGCGTGTGCCCGTGGCCGTTCCTGGCTTCGCCGTCGGCAGCCCACCGGTCGGTCGCTGGCCGCCTCGTTGCGCACCCCGGTGGAGGCCATGCCCACACCGACCGGCGCAGCTCTACGGCGGCGCCGGTCACAAGGACCAGCCCTCTCGGCCTGCGATCGCGGTGGATTCCGCGACCCGGGGTGAGTGGGTGACCTCCGGGGGCACCTCCAGCGCGGCCCCGTCCGCGGTGTGCACGGTGCAGCCGCGCTCGCGCAGCTGGGCCCGTGTCTGTTCGGTGACGGTGGGCAGCTTCCGGGCAGGGGTGAAGAAGTCCCCGAAGGCCCCGGTGGCGGTGATGACCGCGGTGGGGTCGTGGGTGAAGCGTCTCTGCCAGGTGTCGGCCACGAGGTTGGCCGGCAGCAGGGACTGCCCGGTGCTGGTGGTGATGAGCACGGCGTGGCCGGCGGCGATCGCCTCACGCACCTGGCCCGGCAGCGCGAGCCCCACAGCTACGCCGCCTCGCTCTGGTCCACGCCGGCGGCGGGCCTGGAGGCGGTGGTATGTGCGGGACCGGTGGTGACGTGCAGCCCGGTGTAGTGCACACCTTCGAGCTCCGCGACACCGGTGGCCACGGTGAGGCGGGCGACCGCGCTGGTGGTGGCCGCCTCCACCCCGGTGAAGAAGCCGTTGGGGGCATCGGCGATGCGCAGGCCGACACGGAAGCCCTCGCTGGTGGGGTGGATCTGGGGATCCAGCCCGCCGAGCTCGGTGCGCATCACCGCCACCGCCTCCTCCGACACCTGCGAGGCGCAGGTGGCCTCCAACTCCACGGCAAACACGGTCTCATCCATCGCCTTCACGTCCTGACATGTGGGGGAAAAACAGCCACGCTCAGCGGTGACTGACCCCCTCATGGCATCATGAAACATGATGCCCGTCAAGAGGTCACAGCATCACGTTTCATGAAGCTCCCAGGGATAGAGAACCTAGTAACCTAGGGATGAATAAAGCGCACCTGAGACCCCCCAGTTACAGCAGACCGAGAGGCCCCATCATGGACTACGCCACCCTGGCCGCGACCACCGCCCGCTTGGGCTTCCGTCCCCAGGACGTGGCCGAGACCGTGGGCATGGACGCCCGCAGGTTCCGCCGGATCCGCACCGGCAAGTACGAGGTGCCCGACTGGCTGGCCGAGAAGGTCACCTCCTGGGCCCAGGAGGTTGATGCCGACGCGGACACGGCGCTGGACCTACATCTGGCCGAGCACGAGGCCACCGGAGAACCGGTGACCCTGACCCGCTACCCCGCCAAGGGCTTCCTCGCCCGGGCTGAGCACGGTGTGAAGGCCACCAGTGTGGAGACCTGGGACGCATACCTCGCGCTGATCACCCTGGAGTTGGACGCCGCCGGGGTGCCCTACACCTTCACCACCCGGAGCTGGGCGTGAGCGCACCCGGCTCCGACTACACGCCGGTGGCCTTGGCGGTGCTGCGTTCCCAACTGGGCTTGAGCATCAAGGACCTCGCCGGTGTGGCCGGGGTCAGCGAGCGCCGCGCCCACGCCTGGCTGGCCGGCACCGGGCACCCCTCCCCCGCCGCCGCGGCCCGCCTGGACGCCGCCCACCGCACCTTCCAGCAGCAGCTACGCGAACGGCTGACCGTGCTCCTGCGCTCGCGGACCCGCCCGGTGGTGTTGAGGGTGGCCGGTGAGGACGAGGTGGCCCAGGTCGCGGCCCTGGCCGTGGTTCTGGAGCTGCGCGGGATCCCCTACCGCCTCGAGGACACCACCACGGTCTGAGTCCTGCCCCGTCGGGGTCGGGAACGCGGGGGCTGTGGTGATGAACCGTTCGCAGGTGCGCACGATGTGGTCATAGGCTGCCGCCGCGGTCACCGCGTGCTCCTGCTGCATCTGCTCGCGCACGGCCCGCGCCTCGCGCGCCACCACGTGCAACTCGGCTTCCAGCTGACCCATCGGGATCACTGGCCGATCGTGGTGATCTGGTGCGGGACACCGGCAGCGTCTAGGGCGCGCAGGATCAGCCCGAGGTGATAGTCCCAGGCCTGGATGGAGGAGGCGTGGGCGCCGATCTCCTTGGGCAGCAGGGCGTGCTGCGCGTAGCGGGTCAGCTGGGCCGGTGCCTGCTCGGTCTCCCAGGCGGCGGTGGCCTCGGCCACCGTGTTGGCCACCGCGGTGGTGGTCTCCTCCCACCACGCGCTCACGACTTCCCCCACATGCTCGGGCACCTGGCCGTGGCCGTTGAGCACCTCCCGGGCGCGCCCGTCGAGCTCGGTGAAGATCGAGTCCAGGTCGCGGGCAGTGAAGCCGAGCAGACCGGTTTTCAGACGGAACTCATCCGGGCTCACTTGACCCCCTCCTTCGCCTCGCCCACCTGCGCGGCCCAGGTGCGCAGGGTGTCCTCACCCCAGGCCTGAGCTGCGGGGGAGGCCATCAGCGCCTCCGGTGCCAACGGGTGGGCGCGCAGGGCCTTGTCGAAGTCCCCCGGGGCCATGCCCAGCAGCTTCGCGGCCTCGGTGTGGGGGTAGAGCTGCACCGGGGTCGGCTTGCGGCGCTTGATCGGGGTTTCCGTGGCCTCCGCCCACCCATTGAGGCTGGCCGCGGTCCAGGCCCTCTCCGTGCTGGGGGTGATCAGCACCGCATCCGGGGCCAGGGGGTGCTCAGCCAGCAGCCGCTCGAACCCGGCGGCGGTCAGGTTCATCAACCCCGCCGCATCCCCCAGACCGTAGAGCCCAACCGGACGAGGAGTGTGGGGGGCAGCCACCTGCTCACGCATCGACGACAGCCACGCCTTCAACGTCGCCGGCTTCCACACCGGCGACGGCTCCCCCTCCGGGGACCGTCTCACCCACGCATCCGCCGGGATCTCCCCCCGAGAGCGCCGGTAGACGTTGAACGTCGGGTACGGGATCCCCAGGTACTGCGCCGCCGCCTGAGGCGGGTAGTAGCTCTGCGGCTCCCCCACCTCAGTCTTGCCCCAGTTCTTCACGGTCTCCGCCGTCCACACCGGCTGCGGTTTGCGATCCGCGCTCGCTGGTACGAGCACGGCGTCGGGGTCTTGCTGGCCCTTGGCCACCCAGATGTTGAAGTTCGCACGGGTGACCCCGAGCAGGGCCGCGGCGGCCCCGGGGGAGTAGTAGGTCGGTGTAGTGGTCATGGTGTGCTCCCGTCTCCGTGTGGTGATGTATCCATACAATACACTTTAGTTAGATAGTTGTCTTTATTGGTTTGCCATGTTGTACTTGTCCAACCTCGTAGACCGTCCAGGAGCAACCCATGGCCACCACTCCCCGCCCCTCCACATCCACCGCGGACAGAGCCCTGAGCTCTCTGGGCCACATCGCCCAGACCATCGCAAACCACCCCCTCACCATGTGGGGCATGGCCGCAGCCCTCTGGGCGCTCGGGTTCCTGGGACCCACCCGCCAGGCTGTGAAACTGATGCTTCACCCACTACCTGACGGGCAGCTGCCCTGGACCATCAACCTCGAGGTGGCCGTCGGCACCGCCTTTGTTGCCGTGGTGAACGTGGTACTGACCTGCGCCATGCTGAAAACCTGGGGGTTCTCACTCACCAACGCCGGCATCCTGCCCCGCCGGGACCGCCGGGAGTGGTTCTGGATCCCCGCAGCCTGCCTCATGGCCTGCGGCGCGAACCTCATCAAATCGGTGATGACCGATCGCGCCCTGGCATGGTTCCCCGAGCACACCCACCTCTACCGCTCCCAGGCCACCACCGACGAGGCGCTGCCCAGCCTGCTGGTCACCATGCTCACCGCCGGGCCATCCGAGGAGATCGTGCTGGTGCCGGGCCTGATCCTGCTGCTGGTCGCAGGCCGCTGCCCGCTGTGGCTGGCGACCACCATCGCCGTCGCCGCCCGCACCGCTTTCCACCTCTACTACGGGGCCCCCGTCGCCGCCGGGGTCATCGTGTGGGCCCTACTGCTCGTGGTGATCTGGCAGGTCACCGGCAGCGCCCTCGGCGCAGTAGCAGCCCACGTGCTCAACAACCTCATCGCCGCCATCTCCCACGCCCCGGGCACCAGCACCGACGCCTGGGAGAGCGTCTACACCTGGACCAGCGTGGCCGGGCTCGTCCTCATGATCGCGCTCATCCCCCATGCGATCCGCACCCTCCGGGGACTGAAAGCCACCTCCACCCCCGGGCACCGCAACACCCACCTCACCCACTGCCCACCCATCGCCGCCAGCTTCAACCCCACCCTCACCAGGAAGGCCACAACATGACCACCCCCGCACCATCCCACCCCACGGTCGCCACCATCAACCCCGCCGGTGACCTCACCCTCACACGCCTGGCCCCCGCACCAGCAGGACACCCCTGGCACCACGGCCTACACCTGGCCCGCCACGGGGCCGGCACCGAATTCTGGACCCGACCCACCCCCGGAGACACCAACCTCAGCGCCACCGAGCTCGCAGACGCCCTCGGCGCCGGACGCCTCACCGGCCTACTCACCGGCCCCGTACTAATCTGCGGCACCGGCGGCACCAAGACCTCCCCCGCACCCATCCCACCCCTGGCCCTGGCCCTGCACACCCCCATCACCACCTAGCCCCCCCGGCGCTCGCCGGGGGGCGGAGCGGCGCCGGAGGGATTGGAACTGGTGTTCTACTCGCCGTCTTATGCGTGTCGAATGTGTGTTCTACCCTGTGGGCATGATCCTCCCTCTGCCCTTGCAGGCTGCGCGTCCCGTCCTGGTCCAGGCCGTGCTGCTGCGCGTGCCCGCGGGGTTCCCCTCCCCCGCCCAGGATTCTTTCGATGACGGGCGCATCGACCTCAACGATGTGCTGATCCGGGACGTGAGCTCCACGTTCATCCTTCGCGTCACGGGGGACTCCATGGAGGGGGTGGGGATCTACGACGGGGACGAGGTGCTGGTGGACCGCTCCCTGACCCCGCGCGACGGTGACGTGGTGATCGCGGTGGTGGACGGGGACTTCACCATCAAGACCCTGCAGATCCACCACCAACAGGTGGTGCTGCACCCTGAGAACCCGGCCTACCCCGATGTGGTGGTCGGCGGTCTGTCTGAGCTGGTGGTCTGGGGTGTGGTCGTGCACTCCATCCGGCACCTGCGTCCCGCGGGGCGCTCGGCGTGATCGCCCTGGTGGACGTGAACAACTGCTACGTGTCCTGCGAACGTCTCTTCGACCCGTCCCTGCTCGGCAAGCCCACTGTGGTGCTGAGCAACAACGACGGGTGTGTGGTCGCCCGCTC
>NZ_JAVKPU010000022.1:0-12222 GCF_040981025.1 Kocuria sp. CPCC 205261
TCTGGGCGGCACTGGAATCGCCCATCACGGCAACAGCCGCGCCAACGTCAACAACGTCCTTGCCCGCAACACTTAGATGTCCGCCACCGCACTGCTAGCGGACATCTAAGGCCCACATCCGAACACCCGCACACACCGTGCGCCACTCATGGGGAAGCGATGATCATGACCGACACTCGGGCAGTCCACCTCACCGATCTACGCAGGGGCGACCGAATTGAAGCATGGCGGGGGCGGGAGAAGCGCTACGTGGGAATTGTCGACCTTGTGGCCGCTGACCTAGGCGTGGCCTGGATCCACGAGGATGAACTCGGGGAGCGGAAGCTGCTCGATGCCCACGAATACACCCTGTATCGCAGTGTCCGCTCAGCGCGGCGTTGAGCCCGTTCCCCACCAACAAGGACGGCCACGCCCTCATCAGCTCCAGCCCAATTCCGCTGTCGCGCTTGTAAGAGCAGTTCCATGTCTTCCCTCCTGCGACGGCCGCCAGTGGAAGGTCGACGGTCGCGGGAGAAATGAGGCAACGACAGGTGTTCCGGTGAGCAGCGGCCTCGGGCCGGTCGGTGGCCCGAGGCCGCTGCTGCGTTTGGGCCTTCGGAGGTGCCCTGAGCCCGGGGTTTAGGCTCCCCGCACGACGTGGCCCAGTTGCTGACGGTCGTTCGCTTCGACACGCTCGTGCACGGTGGTGATGGCGTGTAGTACCCGTTCGACGGTCATGCCGCGTGCGGCCATCGCGGCCTCGGCGGGTGCGGACACACCGAACTCGTCCACACCTACGATTTCCCCCGCGGGTCCGGCGATGTCGGCCCACCCGAAGGTGGTCGCCGCCTCCACCACGACGCGGGCGGTGATGTGCGGGGGAAGCACGGTGTTGTGGTAGCTGGCATCCTGTTCGGCGAACCATTCACGGGAGGGCATGGACACGACTCGGACCGCGATGCCGTGCTGGCTCGCGCTTTCGGCCGCTGCCGAGGCCAAGGCCACTTCACTGCCGGTGGCGATCACGATGACATCAGGGTCCTCTGTGTCCACGACGACATAGGCCCCCCGGCGGACCCCGGCGAGGACCTGGGCGGCGGGGACGTCGAGGACCGGCACCGGCTGTCGGGCCAGGACGAGACCGACGGGCCCGCTGCGTTCTAGGGCGACGAGCCATGACGCGGCGGCCTCCACGGCATCGGCCGGCCGGACGACGGAGAAGCCCGGAATGGCGCGCAGGGCGGCGAGGTGTTCGATCGGCTGATGAGTGGGCCCATCAGCACCCAGAGCCAGGGAGTCGTGAGTCCACAGATAGACCACAGGCAGCTGCATCAGCGAGGCAAGCCGGATGGCGGGGCGCTGGTAATCGCTGAACACGAAGAACGTTCCAGCGAACACGCGTGAGCCACCGACCAGGGCCATGCCGTTCATTGCAGCACCCATCGCGTGCTCCCGCACCCCCCAGTACACGTTGCGGCCCTGGCGGTCGCCGACACCGGTGGTCTCGGGCAAGAACGGCCCGCTGCCCTGGATGGCCGTCCGGTTGGACTCGGCCAGGTCGGCCGACCCGCCCCACAGCTCCGGCAGCACCTGGGCCAAAGCCTGGATGGTCTTACCCGAGGCATCACGGGTGGCCAAGGACTGTCCCACCTCGAAACGAGGCAGCGACTGCTCGAGGCCCTCGGGCAGAACCCGGTCGGTGGCACGTCGACGCTGCCGATCCAGCTCGGGGTGGGCAGCGGCCCACTGCTGTGCTCGGGCGTCCCACTCCTGATGCAGAGCGGCGCCACGCTCGACAGCACCCCGGGTGTAGGCCAGGGCATCCTCGTCGACCTCGAAGGCACCGGAGGTCACGCCGAGGATCTCCCGCAGAGCGGAGGCCTCGGTCGAGCCCAGTGGGGCACCATGGGCGGCGGGGGTGTTGACGGCATGGGGGGCCGGCCAGGCGATCTGCGACTTCAGGATGACAATGCGCGGCCGGTTTTCCTCCTGCGGTCTCGAGAGTGCTGCGTCGAGGGCGGCGACGTCCACGTCCCCGTCGGGGGCCAGCCCGACCCGTTCCACCTGCCAGCCCTGGGCGGCGAAGCGCCCAGCCGTGTCCTCGGCGGTGGTCATCGCGGTGTTCCCGTCGATCTGGATGTCATTGTCGTCATAGATGACAGTCAAGTTGTCCAGCTGGTGCCGCCCGGCCAGGGCGCCGGCCTCATAAGAGATCCCTTCCTGGAGGTCACCGTCGGAGGCCAGGACCCATACCCGCCGATCGAACGGTGAGGTGCCCGGGACCGCGTCGGGATCGTGCAGGGCGCGATCGTGCTTGATGGCCATGGCCATCCCCACCGCCATCGCCAGTCCTTGACCCAGCGGGCCGGTGGTGGTTTCCACGCCCGGGGTGTGGTGAACCTCCGGGTGTCCCGGGGTCCGCGAGCCCAGGGAGCGGAAGCCGCGCAGGTCCTCCAGGGACAGGTCGTAGCCGGTGAGGAAGAGCTGGGTGTAGAGCAGGATGCTGGCGTGCCCGCAGGAGAGCACGAAACGGTCCCGCCCCTCCCACTGGGGATCGCGCGGGTCGTGCCGGATGTGCTTCTGGAACAGCAGGTGGGCCACTGGAGCCAGGGCGATGGCGGTGCCCGGGTGGCCGGATCCGGCGTTCTCGACGGCATCGAGGGCCAGGAGCCGGGCCGTGACCACAGCGGCTTGATCAAGGTCGGCAGGTTGTGTGCGCATCTGGTGCTACTCCATTCGGTGACTGCGGTGAATGCCTCGACGGTACCTCCAGAAGTCATGACGTCATAATGAATTTTGACGTAGGACGTAAAAGATTGCGACTTGGATCACAGGACCGTACAGTGGCCATATTCATCATGACGACCTGACGACCTGATGCCTCGTGGGGACGACAGGCCACCGGTTTCTAGCGATTGAGGCGGAGACGACGATCATGCTCAGCACTACAGGTACGGCCAGGACAGGAACGGCCAAGTACGCGGCCGTTCGCGATCATCTCCTGGATCGGATCGAGCACATGTCCCCGGGAGACCAGTTGCCGCCGGAGCCGGTTCTGTGCAAGGAGTACGGCGTCAGCCGCATCACTTTGCGGCACGCCGTGGACGAAGTGATTGCCGACGGCCGCCTGATTCGCGAACAAGGCCGCGGAACGTTCGTGGTGGAGCCGCAGTATCGGCGGCAGTACCGGGAGCGGTTCGCCGATGAGGTCACCGGCTTCTATATCCAGCAGACTTCCGAAGGTTTTTCGGTGACCACCACGGTCCTGGCTCAGCAGGTCGTGCCGGCCGGGGTTCGGGTGGCCGAGCAGCTGCAGCTCAACCCGGCGGACAAGGTCGTGGAACTGACTCGTCTGCGTTATGTCAACGGCACCCTGCACCACCACGTGGTGACCTGCCTTCCGTGGCAGGCCTACCCCGACACCGCGACCGCCGACTTCTCCGAAGGCTCCCTCTACCACTACTTGAGGACCGTCTACGGCGTCGTCTTGACCCGCAACGACCTGGTGGTCTCGGTGGAACCGGCCGATGCCACGGTCGCCCAGCACCTGGAGGTGCCCGAAGGGGAGCGGTTGCTGACCGTGGCCTCGACGGTCTACGACGCCGAGGGCGCCCCCGTCGGATTTGGCATCTCCCGCCACACCCCTGCCAACAGTGAACTCGCCTTCAGCCTGCGCAGCAGCTGAGACGAATCCGCGACCACGATCCTTCCCCTCACGAGGACCACATGCTCAGAGACTACCTGACCCAAGACACCGTCCAGTTCGCCCACGACGTGGAGGGCTGGCGGCAGGCCATCGACCAGCTGGCCACCCCCTTGCTGGAGAACGGGGCCATCACCGCCGACTACATCCAGGCGATGAAGGACTCGATCGCCGCCGGCGGAACCTACATCGACCTAGGCTTCGGCATCGCCCTGGCCCACTCCCGGCCCGAGAACGGGGTGGTGCGCACCGGACTGTCCAGCCTGCGGGTCACCCCTCCAGTCCTGCTCAACGACGAACCGTCCCACCCCATCGACCTGTTCCTCTGCCTAGCGGCCCCTGACAAGTCGGGGCACCTGGCGACCATGAAAGAACTAGCCCAACTCCTCGTCAACGAGGAACAACGCACCAACCTGCTTGCCGCCACCACACCTGCCGAAACGCTGGCAGTCATCGAGAACATCGGAGCCCACAAATGAAATTCCTCGCCGTCTGCAGCACCGGACTGGGCAGCAGCTTCATGGTGCACATGAACATCGAGCAGGTCCTCAAAGAACTGGGGGTCGCCGATGTCACCGTGGACCACGCCGACCTCGGCTCGGTAGCCCCAGGCGACGCCGACGCCATCTTCGTCGGCAAGGACATCGCCGAGGCCGCCCAGAGCCTGGGCGACGTGGTGGTGCTCGACAACATCATCGACCTCGACGAACTGCGCACGAAGGTGCGCGAAACCGCTGAGCGCAAGGGCCTCGCGGTGACTCCCGGAAGGAACAACTAATGCAGGCACTCCTCGATGTCCTCCTGGACATCTTCCGCCAGCCCGCGGTCATCGTCGCCCTAATCTCCCTCATCGGCCTGACCGTCCAGCGCAAGAGTTTCAGTGACGTGCTCAAGGGCACGGTGCGCACCCTCGTCGGATTCCTCGTCCTGGCCGCCGGGGCCGGGGTGGTTGTGGCCTCCCTGGACCCGTTCGGCCAGATGTTCCAGCACGCGTTCAACGTCCAGGGCGTCGTGCCCAACAACGAAGCCATCGTCGGGCAGGTCCTGCTCAACTACGGCTCGGCGGCCGCCCTGATCTTCTTCTTCGGCATGATCGTCAACATCGTGCTGGCCGCAACCTCCCGCTTCAAGTACATCTACCTCTCCGGGCACGTGGCCTTCTACATGGCCGCGATGATCGCGGTGATCCTGGGCGTGGCCGGCTTCGACACGTGGGCCGTGGTCCTATGGGGCTCCCTCGCCCAAGGCCTGGTCATGACCCTCTCCCCGGCGCTGGTCCAACCCTTCATGCGCCGAGTCACCGGCAACGACAACGTGGCCCTGGGCCACACCGGCGGCGCCGGCATCGCCCTCAGCGGCCTCGTCGCCCTGCTCACCCGCGGCAAGGGCACCTCCAAGTCCACCGAGGACCTCACCATTCCCAAGGGCCTGGGCTTCCTGCGCGACACCACCGTCATCGTCGCCCTGTCCATGGGGATCATCTACCTGATCGTCACCGTGTTTGCCGGGCCCACCTACGTGGAGACCGAACTCAGCGACGGACAGAACTACATCGTCTACGCCCTCCTGCAGGCCGCGACCTTCTCCGCCGGCGTCTTCGTCATCCTCGCCGGGGTGCGCGTGGTCCTGGCCGAGATCGTGCCCGCGTTCAAGGGCATCTCCGAGCGTCTCGTGAAGAACGCCAAGCCGGCGCTGGACGTACCGATCGTGTTCACCTTCGCGCCCAACGCCGTGCTCATCGGCTTCATCTCCAGCTTCGTCGGTGGCATCCTCGGCATGCTGGTCATGGTCGCGGCCGGCACGGCGATCATCGTCCCCGGCGTCGTCGCCCACTTCATGACCGGTGCCGCCGCTGGAGTCATCGGCAACGCCACCGGAGGCCGTCGCGGCGCGGTGCTGGGAGCCTTCTCCAACGGTGTGGCCATCACCTTCCTGCCCCTCATGCTGCTGCCGGTGCTCGGGGAAATCGGCTTCGCGAACTCCACGTTCTCGGACGCCGATTACGGAATTGTCGGCCTCTACCTCGGCGGGCTGTCCGTGGGCGGCGGGCAGGTCGCCGTGATCGGCGGAATCGTCGTGGCCCTGCTGGGCGTCTACATCGGCAGCGCCTGGCTGCGGTCCCGTGAACAGCGGGCCCAGAAAAACCAGGTCCCCGCCACGGTGACCACCACCAACTGAGAGCCACCACACCCCGGCTCTGATCCACCCGTTCACCTTGGTGGCGGCCGCACCCGAACATGGTGCGGCCGCCACCGCCATGCGAAAGGCCATAATGACTGATCACCGTATCGAGGGCATCCTTTTCGACTGCGACGGGGTGCTCGTCGACTCCCTCGAGGCTGCCGCACGAGCCTGGGACGCCTGGTCCTTGAGCTACGCACCTGACTACGACTTCCGCACCATGATCGAACACGGGGTGCGCGCGGCCGACACCGTCGCTACCCTCGTCCATGCCGACCAATTCACCCGGGCCGTGCGCGACCTGGAGATCGAAGAATTGAACACCGTCGAAGGAACAGTGGCCATCCCCGGGGCCGTCGCGCTGACCACCAGCCTCGGCACCCTGCCCTGGGCCGTGGTGACCTCCGGCACGCGCCGACTCGCCCACGCCCGACTGCGGGCCGCCAACATCCCCTGTCCGCGCGGGGTGGTGGCCGCAGAAGACGTACACCAGGGCAAACCCGCCCCTGAACCGTATCTCAAGGGCGCCGAACTTCTCGGCGTTCCTCCCGACAGGTGCGCAGTGTTCGAGGACGCACCAGCCGGAATCGCTGCAGCCCGAGCTGCCGGCGCGGGGCTCGTTGTCGGTGTGGGTCTAGCCGCCGCCGCTGCCGGACCCGACATCACGATCCCCGACCTCACTGCTGCCCGCTACCAAGACAGTCTTCTCAGCCTGACCCGGAACTTGTCCGGTTAGGGCGAGCACGAACGTGTCCGCCTCCTCCGGCATCGCAACCGATTGGTTGCGAAACGAAATCAGCTATCTCGCCAACGAGAAGGGATCTGTCGCCCAGGAATCGCTCCACCGCGTTCCCCGCCGAAGGATGCAAACCGCCCATACCTACCCGTGCAACCAACGGGAATAAGCGCAACTTGAACAGAAGAAAAAGGGCAAACAGAGTTCACCCCTCGCTGGAAAGACGCTCTTCCATCAAACCACGGGCCCGCGCCAACTCGGATCGACCAAGATTAATTAATTCTGCCGTCGTGTCGACAGTACGGGCAGCCCGTTTCACCGCCCGAGTCAATGTCTGTTCCATGGAGGGAACTTGCAAGAGTCCCTCCGAGAAGGAAACCACACCATCGTATGCGTCTGCGAAAGCGGCCTCAGCGGACCGCATAGATTCTATATCGTCTTTCAACTGTTTACGCTCGGCCTCAGACTCTGCGCCGCGACTTCGTGCAATGCCGTTCGCGCTTTCAGCAATTCGATCCAATGCTTTTTCAAACAATGGATTTTGAGCGCTTATTTCATTGGTGTAATTGTCGAAGTCATTTGCCATAGCGCGAAGCATGGTACGCATTAGAGACATTGACTTAATCCCCGAGGTGGCCGACGCCTGGGGGAGCTGATCAGACCGCGTGGTAACCTTATTGCCAATTTCCTCTGTGGCCGCTGCAATGATGCCCGCAATTTTAGTAAGATCGTCGCCACTTTCAGCAAGCTGCAACGTGTAATCGAGTAGTCCTGGTTCAACCTCCTCGTCGGAGGGTTCTTCATCACCGCTTGATGAATCCTTTGGCGCGTGCCTAGGTGCCATGGCTACCTGGTTAGGTTGACCGAGAAAATTTGGGGCAAAATCTTGTACCGGATTGCTAAACTCAGCTGTTCCATCCACAACACCACGAGCAATCTCTGCAAGACGCTCCTTCAGTTTGGGAGCCTCTATAAAGCCGGTAGAGTATGCGTTTGCCCGATAGGATTTAAGGTCGAATGGGAGTTCGCTGATGTCTTGAGTAATCATTACGGTGCGCTTCCCCATTGCATGCGCAAGTCCTAATTCGTACATTACATTGCCGTTTAGTCCGCTTACATCGACGATCACAAGATGTGCCGACGCCAGCTGATTGACAATATCCTTTAGAATTTGTTGCTGATTTATGGACAAGTCTGCTCTCGTAACCGAAAATCCATTTTCGGCCAGTGCTGGCTCAATCAAATGCGAATAGACGGAATCTAACTCAGGATCGAACGGCATAAGGACAAACGCTTTCCAATCTGACACGGGAGTCTCCTATCTTGGGGGGTATCCATGTCTACCGCATCTCAGCGCTCATGCAGCAAATGGCGACATACCTGGGGATACTTAGCGGTCCACACAATAATGCCTTTTATCGCGTGGGCCTCTGGTCATTCTGGAGCTAGAAGCGGGGGAGAGAAAGCAAATTGTTCGTCCATTGGCCGTCCGCGTAGGTACGCAGGTACGGAAGACCCTGGGCGGGACGAACGACACCTACCCGAGCACGCTGGGCGCCGCTACCGACGTAGGCCATGCCCTTCTTGACGTCGATCCAGTCGACCATGGTGCTCTTGTCACTGGAGCCAACGTCTCCGCTATCGCTGCGCCACTTGTAGTGGGTGATGTACTCGTGGCCCTCATACATGCCCGACAGACGGATGTGCGTGATTTCGATGCTCATGGACGGTCCCCTCCCGCGATGGAAGCGCCTGCTGAAATGCAGATGCCTTTGCATCTAGTAAACCCCCGCAGTCCGACACGGAAAGCGTCGGAAGCACTTTCCCGCCGAATGTGACTCCCGGCAGATTCAACCGCCACATCTTATGCATCATGGGCGGCTCGCAAACGTCCCCCTTAGCGCCTGGGCCGATCCGTAGGCTGGGGGGATGGCAAGAGCAGGGCACAACCCAGTTGATACTCCTCGTTTTCCCTCCGACGTGATTGGTGTCGCGGTCATGGAAGAGGGGGTGTTCGAGCCTGCAGCGACGTGGGAACACGCCATCCGAGGGGCTATTGAAAAGCAGGGTTTTAGAGCCGATTCGCGGTTTTTCCACGGCCGCGGCGCTGCGGCTGGCGGCCCCGAGGCCCTTTTCCAGATCCTCCGCTACGCCTTCGAAGCGGGTGGAGCTATCTCCCTACTGATCACGACAGAGCAGTTGGTGCGCCGACGGCTTCAGCGTCGCCAGGGCGCACGTGTAGTTGGTACGGACAGAGCTGTCCCGCGCATTTATGTGCAGCTGTCCCATGGGCGTCCTACTGACACCACAGTTCCACCACCGTTGACTACCCGAGATCTCGTACGGGTACTACCAGCAGTGCGTGAGGTACTGGAAGGGCACAGCAACTACATCGTGGATCTGGAGGGTGGCACTCGGGCAGGGGGGTCCTTGTGCGTGTACTGGTTGGAACCTCACGACCTCAAGGGCAGAGCATTGCGCAGGCTTCTTCGTCTCTCCGAACAAGCTCAAAAGCGTCCTGATGACATCCGTACCACCGGGGTGTCCTTGCGTGCCCTTTTCTGGCAGGCCCCCTGGAAGCAGCAGAACATTCGCAAGCACAGCCAGTAGCTCAGACGAAGGTGGAGGAGCTGCCTATGGTGGGCAAAGTCAGGTGACCAGCAGCGGTCAGCGCCCCATCCCCGTGTCCCTGTCCCTGTCCAAGGGAGAGACCATGTATGAGCGCGCCTGCTCTCGTTGTTGGACAGGAGTTGCCCGGCCTCGGCTGACCGGGTGTTCACGGGCCATCATCTGCCGGATCCGGGACGTCTCGAGGAGCTGCTGCTTGTAGGCGAGCAGTCGGGGATCGGTCTCGTTGCGCTTGGCCCACCAGTTGGCGACCTGGCCCATTTCGGCCAGTTGGGCTTGGCTGATCTGCTGGTGCCGGCGCTCGGTGGCCTCAGTCTGGACATCAGCTACCCGGGCCTGGTACTTGGCCTTGGACTCCAGCAGTCCTTTCTCCGGCACCTGCACCCGCTGGGACGGGGGTGGGGCGTTGAGGACCTGGGAGAGTTTGGACCATGCCAGGGTCTTGTCCAGCTGGGAGGCCTTGAACCAGACCGGCTGTCCCGCCTCGTCCATGCGCCCGGTGCCGAACTTGTACCCCGACATTCGCCCCGTCGTCGCACGGTTGGCCTCAAACGCCACCCCCGCCTTCTCCAGCTCGGCATCGAAGCCCTCAGTGCCGCCGCCGACCGCTCGGGCCGCACACGCCCGGATCACGGTGGCCAGTTCCACCCGCTCCGGCGGCACATGGGTGCGCAGCGCCTGGTGGCGTTCTCCGCGGGTGATCTGGTGATCGGCCGCCCGCCGGGACACCCTCGTGGTCTCTCGCGGAGCCGCCTGCAGCCCGTATGCCTGCTCAAGCTCGGCACACGCGGTTTGGGCCTGGCGGTAGTCCTGGCGCCCGTGCCAGACCTGCCCGGTGTCGGTGACCCTTGAGGCGGACCAGGTGCACGTGGTCATCGGCGTGCCGAACCACCACCCATGGGCGGTCCTCCAGGCCCATCCGGGTCATGAACGCCGTAGCAGCATCGCGCCACTCCGCATCGGTTAGCGCCCGATCCCCCGGTGCGCAGCGCAAAGAGACCTGCCAAATCGGCGTGGAGATCTCCGGGCGCGAGGCCGCCGCCTCGCGCAGCTCTGCGGCCCAGCGTCCGGTGGTGTCCCCGCGCATCGCCAGGGTCCCGCCGATCACGATGCCCCCAACCTGCTCGGCCCCGTCGCGGTCACGGTAGGTGTGCAGCGCGGTCTTGCCCGGCCCGTGCAAATATGCGGCGATGTCCCCGGCCCGGGACCCGCGGGTGATCTTGGCGATCATGAGCGCAGCGCTTCCCGGATCTGGCCCATCACGGCCTCAGCCGCATCCACCCGTGCCGTCAGCTCCGCCGCCGCGGCCCGGTCCAAGCCGGAGACGTTCGCCGCGCGCACGGCCTGATTCAGGTTGTTGCCCACCCGGGCCAGCTCCGCCCGCAGTGCGGCGACCTCCGGGGGCGGACCGGTGCCGCGCGGTGGCCGGTGAGCAGGCCGGCCATGGTGGTGCGCACCCAGGTGCCCAACCGCCCGGAACCGGCCTCGGCCGCTGCCGTCGCAGTTGAGTCCCTGATAGTGGTGTAACACCGGTCGCCGCGCCCCCGGCCCCTTGGACATGGGCGCGGCCACCGCGTGATCCTCCGAGTCAACCTCCTACAGAATCCTCGAACGGAGTCATCACGATGACCGCACCTCACGTTGTCGGCCCTGCCAGCGTGTTGGGCGAAGCCTTGTCCGAAGCAAGCCCGGACATGATGCGCCAGTTGCTGCAAACCATGCTCAACGCTTTGCTGTCCGCCGACGCGGACGCCGTGATCGGCGCCGAGTGGGGCCAGCCCAGCCCGACACGCACGACCCACCGCAACGGCTACCGCCACCGCGACCTCGACACCCGTGTCGGAACCCTCGACATCGCTGTGCCGAAGCTGCGCTCAGGCACCTACTTCCCCGACTGGCTCATGGAACGACGCAAACGAGCCGAGCCCGCACTCATCACCGTCGTCGCTGACTGCTACCTCGCCGGCGTGTCCACGCGCCGCATGGACAAGCTGGTGAAAACCCTCGGCATCAACGCGCTGTCGAAGTCCCAGGTCAGCCGCATGGCCTCCGACCTCGACCAGCTCGTCGAGGACTTCCGCCACCGCCCCCTCGACGATGCAGGCCCGTTCACGTTCGTCACCGCCGACGCCCTCACGATGAAAGTGCGTGAAGGAGGCCGCGTGATCAACACCGTCGTCTTGCTCGCCACCGGCGTCAACAATGACGGCCACCGTGAAGTGCTCGGCCTGCGCGTGGCCACGAGCGAAATCGGGTCAGCGTGGAACGAGTTCTTCGCCGACCTCGTCGCCCGCGGCCTGAGCGGCGTCTTGCTCGTCACCAGCGACGCTCACACCGGTCTGCGCGAAGCGATCAGCGCGAACCTGCCCGGCGCGAGCTGGCAACGATGCCGCACCCATTACGCCGCGAATCTGATGGACGTCACGCCCAAGAGCGTGTGGCCAGCGGTGAAAGCGATGCTGCACAGTGTCTACGACCAACCCGACGCCGATGCGGTCAACGCTCAATACGATCGCCTCCTGGACTACGTCGACGACAAGTGGCCTGCCGTGCACGAACGCCTCGACACAGCCCGCACGGACGTGCTCGCGTTCACGAGCTTCCCGAAAGAGATCTGGACCCAGATCTGCTCGAACAACCCGACCGAGCGCCTCAACCGCGAAATCCGTCGGCGCACCGACTCCGTCGGAATCTTCCCCAACCGTGACGCGATCGTGCGCCTCGTCGGCGCCGTCCTGGCCGAGCAAACCGATGAATGGGCCGAAGGACGCCGCTACCTCGGGCTCGACGTCCTCGCCCGCTCACGTGTCGCTATCCTCACCGACCCGCCCACCGAGCCAGGACACGAACCCATGCCCGCACTCACCGCCTGAACCCACCCGCGAAGGATCACCCTGTTACACCACTGCCCGGGACTTGACCGGTGGCCGGGATGGCCCACCAAGCGGTGGGAGCATTGCCGTCCGCGCTGGGTCGCAAGGCGATGGAAACGGCG
>NZ_JAVKPU010000023.1:0-10811 GCF_040981025.1 Kocuria sp. CPCC 205261
CGGCGGCGCAGGGGGCTGGCCACCAGCATCTCGAGTCCGGGAGGGTGTCACTAACGTCCAGCCCTCATACACCTAAGCGCGACCCCAAGCCGCCTAACACCGCGTCCACGATGTGCGGGGAACCACAAGCAAAGGCGGTTAGGCCACGGCGAGGGGCCTATCGGCAGGCCAGTGCGGACCTGGCCCCGGTCATCAACGGAGTCGTCGTGGATTCGATGCTCGTCGCTCCGACCGGGGACTTGGTGGTGTTCTTCCATCGCCCCGACGGGTCGCGATATGCCTGGGTCTATGACCCTCCGGCATGCCCCACCGATAAGGCGCAGTAGGTGGAGTACGCCCGCCTGTCCCTCCTCGGTGACCTCGTTCCTCCCGCCCACTGGGTGAGGACCCCAGCACGGAAAGACCTAGCACCGTGGACCCCGCAGTTCGGGGACGTGCTCTGGGCCGGCAAGATCGACCAGCCCAAGCTACCGACCGGATAGCAACCCCGACTGCGACGGGCTGTTCCTACGAGTAGCACTGGGGCCACTGAGCGCCCCGAAACTCTCGGCCCGATGCCCTCCCTACCCCTGAGGCCGGTGCCTCAAGGTGATGAGCATGTTCATGAGGCCCCAGAGGATCAGGGCCAAGCCGGCTGCCAGGCCGAGGCACTCGATGATGAGAATGTGTCCGTCCGAACCGGTTTGGTCGATCAAACTTGCCCGGGCGACGATGCCGGCCACCAGGGCGGCGGTCACCATGAGTCCCAGCAGCGCAAGTGCTAGGGAACGAACCAGATCGGTCATGGGCTCAATCTATCCACCGAATCGCAGAACACGTCCCCATGGAGCCGTAGCAAGCCGGAGCTCGAGGTCGCCGGAAGGGAACCCCAAATGCAACGCCGCTCTGGTGGTTGGTGTCCGAGAACCGGGCCATATGTAAAGGTTGCTCGCACTGTTCCCCCACGTGAGCTCCGCGTACATGCAGGAGGCAGCCGAAGTCAGGACAGCCCTCGGCTGCGATTCTTACATCGTTCCCATTGTCAACGGTCAGCGGGACTTCCTTGTGGGCGGTCAGGTGATCTCCCTGTCCGCGGACAGCTGATCTCCCTGCCGCTCAGTTCAGTGGGACGACCCCGCGGCCGGCGGTGGCGTCGGTGAGCCGCAGCGAGGTGCCCTCGGTGATGATGACGTGGGCGTGGTGCAGGAGCCGGTCCACGGCGGCGGTGGCCAGGGTCTTGGGCATGATCGTGTCGAACCCGGCCGGGTGGATGTTCGAGGTCACGGCGAGGCTGCGGCGTTCGTAGGTCGCGTCGACGAGGCGGTAGAAGGCCTCGGCGGCGGCCTGGCCCGAGGGCAGCATCCCGATGTCGTCGACCACGATGAGCTCGGCCCGGGTGATCCGGGCGATGGTCTTGCCGATCGAGCCGTCCGCCCCGGCCCGGCCGATCGCGGCGGTCAGGGATTCGAGGGTGAACCAGGAGACCCGCGTCCCGGCGTCGATGACCTGATGGGCCAGGGCCTCGAGGAAGTGCGTCTTGCCCGTGCCCGATGGCCCTGAGATCGCGAGGTTCTCCGCCCGGCCCACCCATTCCAGGGTGGCCAAGGCCGACTGGGTCGGGATCGAAGAGTCCGACTCGCGCCAGGACTCGAAGGTCTTCCCAGCGGGCAGTCCGGCGGCCTTGCGGCGGGCGGCTTTGGTGGCCTCGTCGCGCCCGCGGGCTTCCTCGGCCAGCAGCACCCGCAGCACCTCGGTGGGGTCCCAGCGCTGGGCGCGGGCGGTGGCCAGCACCTCGGGGGCGGCCGTGCGCAGGTAGGGCATCCGCATGCGCTTGAGCACCGCGGTGAGGTCGTCGGGCAGCGGCGGTGCTGCAGGGGCGGTGGTGGTCGTGTTCATTGAGCGGTCTCCTCGGTTGTGGGGGTTGTGCTGGTTGTCGTGCTGGCGCCGAAGGACGCCCAGGCGGCGGTGCCGGGCTGGGCGGAGTGGGTTTCGTCGGCGGCCACGAGTTCGGCGGCGGTGGCCCCGGTGGCCTGGTGGTCGCAGATCGCGGTCAGATCGCCCTCGCCGAAGCGCCCGGCGGCCGCGGCGATTCCGAGGGCGGCGTCCACGGGCCCGTTCCCGATGAGGGCGGCGAGCTCAACGGCGGCGGCCATCTTCGCCCGGATCCGGGTGGTCCCGGCCGCGGAGGCCTCGATCAGCCAGGTGTGCGCCCCAGCCCCCAAGGCTAGGAAGTTCTTCTCCGCCGCGCTGCGGGCTCGTGGCCGGGGCGGGCGTGGGGCACCAGTGGGGTCTTGGGGATGGTCGGGGTAGTGGGCCAAGTCGATCCGTGGATTGCCCGGGGTCGAGAGGCGGTGGCGGGCGACCTCGGTGAGCCCGGCGCGGCCGGCGGCCCAGCCCGGCATCGTGGGGAGGACGTCGAGGTCGGCCATGACCACCAGTTCGGCCCCGGCGACCCGCACCCACACCCCGCCCCGACGAGTCCGGGCGGGGTGGAGTAGCGCACCGAGCCGAACCGGATGGTCTGGTCGGTGCCCACCGTGCGGGTCACCCCCAGGGCGGTGGTGTGCGGAGCGGCCGGCAGTACGTGCAGGCGTTGCTGCTCCTCGGCCAGCGCCTCGGCGGGCACCCGGGCCGACTCCCGGTGGGTGCGTCCGTTGACCTTGGTGCAGAACGCCGTGCAGGCGGCCTCGAGTGCGGCGAAGGAAGCGTACTGCTCACGCAGGTTCGCCTCGGTGGGCACCAGATCGGCCTTGGCGATGCGCACCGTGGACTCCGACCCGCCCTTGGACTCGGGGTCGTAGGGCACGCAGGTGTGCACCTGGGTGCCGTAATGCCGGCCGGCTTGAACGATCTGCGGGTGGCGCACCGGCACCCCGGCCACGTGATCGACGGTCACGGTCCTGGGGTTGTCGGTGAGCACGTAGGTCGGCACCCCGCCGATCCGCGCCAGAGTCGCATCCAGGCACCCAATCAACGTCGGGAGGGTCTGGTCCCAGACCGGGATCACCACTCGGTAGCGTGACCAGGCCAGCCAGGCGCAGAACAGCCACGTGCGCCTCGGCGTCCCGTCGATCCCGGGAACCTTCGGGCCTTCGCCCCAGTCGAACTGCAACCACAGACCCGGCTCGGTGATCCAGGGCCGGTAGGTGCGCCGGTGCCCGGCCCGCCAGGCTGCCTTCACCTGCGCCACCGCCCGGCGGGTGGTGCGCTCGGTCCCCGGGAACCCCACCGCGACCAGTCGGGCGTGGACGACGTCGGCGCGGACCGTGCCCTGGCTGCGCTCGACCCACTCCTCGATCTTCGGCAGGTAGGCGTCGATCATCCGGGGCCGGCGGCCCGGCCCGGTCACCGGCCGGCCCGCATCCCGGGCGGCGGCGTAGCGGCGGACCGTCTTCGGGTCCACCCCGGCCAGGGCCGCGGCCGAGTGCGCCGAACCGGTGGCGTCGTAGGCTTCGAGAATTTCCATGATCTCCCTGTCAGACTTCTTCATGCGTCCCTCCGGCGGGTGGTGCTCCAGGTGGTCAGAGACCTCGAGCGAACACCCGGAGGGACGTCTGCGTAGGGACCGACACGAGGCTGGCCCCGGGGGCTGAGAACAGGGAGATCAGCTGTCCGTCAGCAGGGAGATACGTGTCCGCCTACAGGGAGATTGGCATGTCCGCTAGCACCCATCTGGCGATAGGCGAGGGCGGCACTGTAGAGGCTGGCGATCGTGTGGCCGTCATCGAGGGAGCGATTCAGCAGCTTCTCAATGATGGCGATGCGTTGGTAGAACACCGACCTGGACAGGTGGCTGTTGCTCGCGGCTCGGGTACGGTTTCCGGGATTCTCTAGGTATGCGGTGAGCACCTGGACCAAGTCCGTCCCACGGCGGGCGTCGTAGGCGAGCAGGGGCCCCAGGACCCGCTCCGCATACTCCTGTACGCGGGGATCGTCCCGGAGCCGGCTGAGGAGGAGCGGAAGCTCCTGGCCCGTGGCGCGCACCACTGTTCCCGCCGCGGGACGGCGTGAGTCGGCGGTCGTCAGGTGCAGAAGTTCGATGGATTCGTCGAGCGAGCTCAACAGACCCGGGACGTCGTGAGCCACCGATCCGGCCGTCAATTCGAGGTCGGTCTCCAGCTCGGCAGCAACGTGGGCGGCCAGCCGATCGACGTCGGCATCCGGATCGGAATGCCTCCGCGGGACGGACAGGGCTGCCAAGAGCATCGGCATGCCGAGATCCACCTGCGAGCAGATGGCGTCGGCGCCGATGGTCGCGGCGGCGGTCAGGACCGCGCTGCGCCCCCGGACGGCGTCCAGCGGTGTGATACTCCCGGTCCGGGACCGGCGTGGCCTCATGGAGACACCGATGAGGTGCCGGCCGTGGAGGGTCATTCCCGTGGCCGTCAGGCGGTGCGCAAGTGCGTCGAGGCCGGAGAGGCGCCGTGCCACGACGTCGTCGAGGAGCTGCTGATGGCTAAGTCGGAGCCATTCATCGGTCCCGTGGCTGGTCGCACGGTCCAAGGACAGCGCCACGGCGGCCTGGCTCAGGACGAAGTCGTCACCGCCCGAATGACCGCGTTCTTGAATTGCGATGAGGTACCCCCACCTTTTACCCCGGGCCTCCACGAAAGTGACGGATCGGGCCGGATTGCCGCGTTCGTGCGCTATGCGGGACCGGTTGCGCCAGTCGGCCAGTAGGGAACTGACATCCTCATCGAACGGGGAGTAGGTAACGACACGGTGCGAGAGGTCTTCGAGGACCACTGGGCCGCGGAGCAGTCGTGCCACCTCATGGACGATGTGGTCGGCGGGCGCTCCTACGCGGACGAGCTCGGTGAAGAGGGCATGGATGTCGTCCCGGGCCTCCAGGGCTTCCATCTGGGCGGCGAGGATGCGGCGATGGACCGCTTCGGTGATGGACACGAAGCGGACCCGTTGGTGTAGGGCGATCAACAGAAGACCTCGTTTCCGGCAGGCGTACGTAAGCTCTGCCGGGACAGTGCGATACCGGGAACCCAATTCCAGAACGAGCCCTGCCGTCCCCGCTTTCACGAGTGCCGTGACGTAGTCGGGCAGCTCATCCTCGCCAGGCCAACCCACGCCCGTAGAGAGCACCAGCTCCTGCCCGGACAGCATTCCCTCGACCGTGGGTCCGTCCATGACGTGGACCCATCGAACCGGCCGATCTAACCGGTCATAACCGGCCAGGACTTCAGGACGCCCGGCCATCACCTCAGGGGATTCAATGACTTCGCGCACGGTGGGCATATGCAAGCCCGCCGCTGGCGGACGGATCGTCCGAAACGTCGAAGAATCCGCACTGTCTGTTCTCATGTCGTACCTAGATTCTGTGCAAGTCTGGTCATTGAATCGTACTTGTGATGCAGAACACTTTGTCACTTTCCTTCACTCGAAAGGCTGCGAGAGATGTCTGACCGCAATTTGACTCAGGACGCCCAGGACACTAAGCACAGTGCCGAGCGCGAGGCCGCGAGCACGTCGCAGGACACCGCCGGGGGCGTGGGCCAGGATGTGACCGGCAACGTCGTCGAGCACTTCGTCGGCGGGGCCCGCCGAGGCGGGTCCGAGCGGACCGCGCCGGTTTACAACCCCGCGACCGGGCAGGTGGCCAAGCAGGTGCTGCTGGCCTCGGCCGAGGAGGTCGCCACGGCCGTGGAGGCCGCCGAGGCCGCCCTTCCCGGCTGGCGGGCCACGAGCATGGCCAAGCGCAGCGCGATCATGTTCAAGGTCGAGAACATCATCCGCGCACGCACCCCGGAGCTGGCCGCGATCATCACCGCCGAGCACGGCAAGGTCCTCTCCGACGCGGCCGGGGAGATCGCCCGCGGCCTGGAGAACGTGCAGTTCTGCACCGGGCTGATGCACCATATGAAGGGCGAGTACCTCGAGCAGGCCGCCACCGGGGTGGACGTCCACCAAACCCGCCAGCCGGTGGGCGTGGTCGCGTGCATCACCCCGTTCAACTTCCCCGCCATGGTCCCGCTGTGGATGATCACCACCGCGATCGCCGCCGGCAACACCGTGATCCTCAAGCCCTCCGAGCGGGACCCCTCCGCCTCGGTGTGGATCGCCGAGGCCTTCGCCGAGGCCGGCCTGCCCCCGGGAGTGCTCAACGTGGTGCACGGGGACAAGGTGGCCGTGGACGAGCTGCTGACCAACCCGCTGGTGAAGGCCGTGTCCTTCGTGGGCTCCACCCCGATCGCGAAGTACATCTACGAGACCGCCGCGGCTCACGGCAAGCGCGTCCAGGCCCTGGGCGGGGCGAAGAACCACATGGTGGTGATGCCCGACGCCGACCTCGACGGGGCCGCCGACGCCGCCGTCTCGGCCGCCTACGGCTCGGCCGGGGAGCGTTGCATGGCGATCTCGGTGGTCGTGTCCGTGGGCGAGGTGGCCGATCCGCTGATCGAGAGGATCACCGAACGCATCGGCAACCTCACTATCGGCCCGGGCACCGACCCGGCCTCGGAGATGGGTCCGCTGATCACGAAGGCGGCCCTGGACCGGGTCAACGGCTACGTGAGCGGGGCCGCGGAGGAGGGCGCGACCGTCGTCGTCGACGGCACGGCCCAGGAGTTCGAGGGCGACGGTTTCTTTACCGGGGTCTCGCTCATCGACCATGTGAAGCCGGGGATGAAGGTCTACGACGAGGAGATCTTCGGCCCGGTCCTGGCGGTCGTGCGCGTGGACAGCTACGACGAGGCCGTGCAGCTGATCAACGCCAACAACTTCGCCAACGGCACCGCCGTGTTCACCCGCGACGGCAAGACCGCACGGCAGTACGAGTTCGACATCGAGGTCGGCATGGTCGGGGTCAATGTCCCGATCCCCGTGCCGATCGGCGCGTTCTCCTTCGGCGGCTGGAAGGACTCCCTGTTCGGCGACACCCACATGTACGGCCCGGAGTCCTTCAACTTCTACACCCGCCGCAAGCTCGTCACCACTCGCTGGCCCGAGCCCTCGGAGTCCCAGATCAACCTGGGCTTCCCCACCCACTGAAGTTACCAGGAATAGGAGCACGCCATGAACACCGTGACCGACCCCCGCGGGGGTGCCGCTTCCTCGGCCGCGCCCGAGATTGAGGCACACGTACGCGCCGACGACCACTCCTACGTCTTTCACTCGTGGTCCGCGCAGGCCAAAATTGACCCGCTGCCCATCGCCGGGGGGCAGGGCTCGACGTTCTGGGACTACCAGGGCAAAGAGTACCTAGACTTCAGCTCCCAGCTGGTGAACCTCAACCTGGGCCACCAACACCCACGGCTGGTGCAGTCCATCCAGGACCAGGCGGGCAGGATGGCCACGATCGCGCCTGCGTTCGCCAATGACGTCCGCGGCGAGCTCGCCCGGTTGATCGTGGAGGCGGCGCCGGAGGGCTTCGCCAAGGTGTTTTTCACCAACAGCGGTGCCGAGGCCAACGAGAACGCCGCACGAATGGCCCGTCTGCACACGGGCAGGCGGAAGATCCTCTCCCAGTACCGCTCCTACCACGGGGCCACCAGCACAGCGATCTCCCTGACCGGGGACCCGCGCCGCTGGGCCAACGAGCCGGGGGACCCCGCCATCGCGCACTTCTTCGGCCCATATCTGTACCGCTCCGCCTTTCACGCCCAAACCGAGGAGGAGGAGTGCGCACGGGCCCTGGAGCACCTGGAACAGGTGATCGTTCTGGAGGGCGCCTCGACCATCGCGGCCATCATCCTCGAAACGGTCGTGGGCACCAACGGGATCCTGGTCCCGCCTCCCGGCTACCTGCCCGGGGTGCGAAAACTGTGCGACCGGTACGGGATCGTCTTCATCGTCGACGAGGTCATGGCTGGTTTCGGGCGGACGGGCACGATCTTCGCCGTCGAGAACTTCGGCGTGGTCCCCGATCTCATTACCTTCGCCAAGGGTGTGAACTCCGGATACGTCCCGCTGGGCGGTGTGGTCATCTCCGAGGCCATTGCCGCGACTTTCGACGAGCGTGTCTTCCCCGGGGGCCTGACCTACTCCGGTCACCCCCTGGCGTGCGCGGTGGGCGTGGCCACCTTCGAGGCGTTCGAGCAGGAGAACATCCTGACCCACGTCCAAGACCTCGCCGAACGGGTGATCCGCCCCCGGCTAGAGGACATGGCGGCACACCATCCCTCCGTGGGAGAGGTGCGCGGGCTCGGGATGTTCTGGGCCATCGAACTCGTGAAGGATCCCCGGACCCGCGAACCGCTCGTGCCGTTCAACGCCGCCGGCCCGGATGCCGCACCGATGAACGAGGTCGCCGCGGCTTGCAAGAGCGCGGGGCTGTGGCCGTTCACCCACTTCAATCGGATGCATGTGGCACCCCCGCTGGTGATCACCGAGGAGGAGCTGGTGCGCGGCCTGGAGATCACCGACTGGGCACTGGAGGTGGCGGACTCCCACATGCACACCGCGGACCACGCCGCCGCAAGGTCCTGAACCCCGCCCCCGATTCTCGTCTGGAAAGGAAGACCAGTCATGTTCAACCTCCCACCTTTCACCGGCTTCGTCCTCATGGCGGTGCCTGCCTTCTGGGTCGCCTACACCGTGGGGTTCCTCTGGCTCTCCCGCAACTGGAAGCATGAGGACAAGGACGTCGAGGAGTGAGCATCGAACTGGTTTTCCTGGTTGTCTACTTCGCCGCCATGGTGGGAATCGGCGTGTGGACCATGCGCCGCAGCAGCCAGGGTGCCGAGGAATACCTGCTCGGCGGACGTAGCCTCGGCCCCGGCGTCACGGCGCTGCGCCTGCAGAGCTCGTCCATGTCCGGCTACATGTTCCTGGGTGCCGGCTCCCTCGGGTACACCCAGGGCTACTTCGGCATGTGGTACGCCCTCGGCGACCTCGGCGGAGGCGTGCTCAACCTCTCCGTTCTAGGTCGGCGCATGCGCAAACTGTCCCAGATCCTCGGCTCCCTCACGTCGATCGAGTACCTGGAGCATCGCTACCCCTCCCGGTGGACCCGGGCCGTGGCAGCACCCATAGCGATTATCTGCATCTTCTTCTACGTCCTGGCCCAGTTCATCGCGGGCGGACGGGGCCTGGAGATGGTCTCCGGGGTGCCCTATCCCGTCGCCCTGGCCGTCGCCATTGGCATCATCGTGCTGTACACGTTCTTGGGCGGCTACCTGGCGGTGGCGTACACCGACTTCGTCCAGGCGATCATCATGCTCATCGGCATGCTGTGGATCCTCATCGCCACGCTCATCTCCGTGGGGGGCCTTACTCAGGGCAACCAGAGGATCGCGGAACTGGACTCCACGTTGCTGACGATGTGGGGCCAGGGCCTCGCTTACGAGGGCCAGTGGGGCATCGTCATCGGAGCCCTGCTGATTTTCTCCATCGGCTACATGGGATGGCCGCACGTGGTGGTTAGCCACATGGCGATGAAGCGGCCGAGCGTGGCCCGCACGGCCGGGGCCTACTCGATGATCTTCAACCTCCTCTTCATCCCGGGCCCTTACCTGATCGGCCTCTTCGCCCTGCTGCTGGTGCCGACCCTGGCGAACCCGGAGACGGCCGTCTTCGCGATGGCCGACGCCGTCCTGCCTCCGTTCGCCGTGGGCATCGTGATGGCGGCGATCATGGCAGCGATCATGTCCACGGCCGACGCCCTGCTGCTGCAGTCGGGCACCATCGCCAGCCAGGACATTTATGCCCGGTTCATCAACCGCAACATGTCCGACCGGCAATCGGTGTGGGTGTCCCGTCTGATCGTGCTGCTCCTCGCGGTCGCGGGCTTCGCCATCGCGGCGGTCGAGCCCCCGGCGGTGGCCGCCGTCGTGATCTTCTCCACGACGGTCCTGGGCAGCGCCTTCGTACCGGCCTACATCTGTGCGGTGTGGTGGAAGAAGGCCAACACGGTGGGGGCCATCACCTCGATGCTCGTGGGCACGATCAGCTCCGTGGGCTGGGAGCTCGCCGATCTGTCGACGGCCACGGGTCTGGACCCGATGGTGATCGGCATTCTCTGCTCCACGGCCGCAATGGTCGTCGGCAGCCTCGCGACCCAGGGCTCGCACCCCGTGCCCGAGCGCATCCAGCGGGCGCTGGACGAGACGAAGAGGATCGGGCCGATCCCCGCGGGCCTCATGCTGGGGCAGGACCGCAACCTGGCCGCCCAGGCCGAGATCGCGGGGCGCGGAGCATGACGACGTCCGGCTTTGCGCCCGCCGTTAGCGAGGAGCAGGCGTGGGATATCGTCCGCGCCAAGGCCCCGGGCCTGCGGTCCGGCCCGGCGACGCTGCGGCACCACCCGTTCTCCGGGTTCGTGCACCGAAGCCTCCGGCCCATGCCCGGCCGCCGCCACGACGACCGGGTGCACACCCTGGTGGACCGGCTCACCGGTAGCGCCTTCATCACGGCCCCCTGGCCCCAGCTGGAACCGGTCGACTTGCGCACCGCGGAATCGCAGGTCTCCGATCCCAGCTGGAACACCATCAGCTTCGAGGAAGCCCGGCGCCGTTCCACCCGGATCGTCAGAACCGCGACAATCCGGCGCGCCCCCCTGGTCAGCAGGATGGACATCGAGGAAGTCGAGTACCACGAGCTGCTCTGGAAGCCCAACTGGTTGCTGGACGGCACGCTGGGCGGGCGGCAGCTCAGAATTCTCGTGGACGCACTCAGCGGCGGATACTACGTCGTGGGGTCGTGAACCAGGGCCCACCCGACCAGCACCATCGTGGCCTTGAATTGCAAGCCGCCACATCCCTTTCGCGATCAGGCCAACCGGCCTCAGAGCCTGTTCCTGAACCTGGTGGACGCTGGGCTCGAGGCCGAGCTGGCGGGGTGGGCAGGTGGTAGAAAGGCGGAACTCCCGGTAGAGAAGTGAT
>NZ_JAVKPU010000024.1:0-6696 GCF_040981025.1 Kocuria sp. CPCC 205261
GCCGACCGCGGCCGGGGCCTGACCGGCCAGACGAGTCAGTCGATCAGCCATGGACGGATGCTCAGGACGGGAGAGACTCATAAGCACAGTCTGCCCGCCACCTCGCCTGGCCGGAGAACCGCTGTTACAGCTCTGCGGCATTGAGGAACCCCAAGCGGGCCCGGATGCGCCCGTGCGGTGCGCCCGCATCCAGGCCGGGTTGTCATGCCCGTTTACCCCGTGCGATGAAAAGCCCGCACAGGTGCGGTCATACGCACCACGGCGCCCACATGTACTGACGGATTCAGATGGTGGTCGCTTGCGAGAGCTCCCGCATCCGCCGGTACAGGGTGGCCCGGGACATGCCGAGATCGCGGGCGACCTGGGTGGCCGGCTCCCCAGACTCGATCAGCCGCAGCGCGTTGCGGATCTGGGAGTCAGTGAAGGTCTGGCGGCGCCCGCCGAGGTCCTTGCCGGCGGCCCGGCGCTTGGCCACCGAGTCGGTGATCCGCTCCCGCTTGATCTCCAACTCCATCTGCGCCAGGGCGGCCATGACTGTGAAGACCATGGACCCCATCGGGGTGGCCGTGTCCACGTCTCCCCCACCCAGGTTCAGCACCCGCAGCCCGGCCCCTCTCCCCCGCAGCGCCTCGGCGAAGGCCAGCATGTTCTGCGTCGACCGCCCCAGACGGTCCAGTGTCGTGATGACCAGCGTGTCGCCCGGCTCGAGGGCGGCCACCGCCTTGTCGAAGGCGGGACGGGACGCACGGCTTCCAGACACTCCACTGTCGACGTACGCGTCATCACGTCGAACGCCGGCATTCAGAAGGTCAGACACTTGGCGGTCTGCGTCTTGCTGCCGTGTCGACACCCGGGCGTAGCCGATCAACTTCCCCATGTCCACCCCATCTGTCTCGCAACCAACGTTGAGTATCCGATTCTAGAGGCATGGATAAAGCACAAAGATGCGAGACACCCCGATCCGCGGAATCATGCGGACGCAAATTTCCCGGACGAGACGTCTCGCATCCCATGCTTTACGAGGCGACACTGTAAGTTCAGCTCATACTGTATAGTTCAGCGAATGCTGACTATTGTTTCTCGTGTTGACGTGATGAACCGGTTGGGCCGGGCGATGGCCGACCCCACCCGGTCGCGGATCCTGATGACCTTGCTGGAACGGCCGGCCTACCCGGCCGAACTGGCGCGGGACTTGGGGCTGACCCGGTCGAACGTGTCGAACCACCTGGCGTGCTTGCGGGACTGCGGGATCGCGGTCGCCGTGGCCGAGGGCCGCCAGACCCGGTACGAGATCGCCGATGCACACCTGGCGCGGGCGCTGACTGCTCTGATCGAGGTCACCCTCGCGGTGGATGAGAGTGCCCCGTGCCTGGACCCGGCCTGCTCCGTGCCCGGCTGCTGCGAGAAGGGGGTGGGCGCGTGATCCTGTCCTCAACCCTCCAGGCGATCGGTCTGTTCCTGGTTACCAACATCGACGACATCATCGTGTTATCCCTGTTCTTCGGCCGTGGTGCGGGCCAGCGTGGGACCACCGTCCGAATCCTGGTCGGCCAGTACCTCGGCTTCGCCGGCATCCTGGGTGCGGCAGTGCTCGTGTCCTTAGGCGCGGGCGCGTTCTTGCCCCCGGGGGTCATCCCCTACTTCGGGCTCATCCCGCTGGGCCTGGGAGTGTGGGCGGCCTGGCAGGGGTGGCGCAGAGGCGAAGACGATGATGACGACGCCAAGATCGAGGGCAAGAATGTCGCCGTCTGGACCGTGGCCGGGGTGACCTTCGCCAACGGCGGGGACAACATCGGCGTCTACGCCCCGGCCTTCCTCAGCGTCGGCCCGGGGGCTGTGGCTGCCTACTGCATCGTGTTCCTGGCCCTGGTCGCGGTGCTGGTGGGCCTGGCCAAGTTCGTCGCCACCCGCCGACCGATCGCCGAGGTCCTGGAGCGCTGGGAACACATCCTGTTCCCCATCGTGCTGATCGGCTTGGGTTTCTTCATCCTGGTCAGCGGCGGGGCCTTCGGTTTCTAACCACGCTTCCTGATCGGCAGCCTCCACCACAAAGAGATCTCCGGCCATTGTCGATGCCGACGTCCTGGCGATCGTTGCTGGCCCCAGCTTGCGGACAGTGTCGTTCCTGGATGGACAGCCCTTGCCGCCACGTATCTCAGCAAGAATGCCGCCACACACCTGCAACAGTCACACCTCTGCTGGAGGTCGTCGGAGAGACGCGCAGAAACGACCGTTTTTACACGCTTACCCCTTGTTCTATTACTACACACCGTGTAAAGTGATAAGTGTCAGGGAGGCAACCCCCGGCAACACACTGAAAAGACACGCCATGCGATACGCCACGATGAACGATGCCGTTGCCCACGAAGTCATCCCCGCCCTGGGTGAACTCACCGATCAGTATGACCTCGATGCGATTGCCGCCGAGTGCATCACCCAGCACCACCACGAGAACGATCGCGGCCAGACCGTCGGGAACGTGTGGTTCGAGCTGAGCGTGACGACTGATGAGTTTTGGGCCTCAGTGGCCCGCCACGAGCGGGCATGAGAAAAGCGCCCCGGCCAGGTTTGCAAGCTGGGCCGGGGCGCTTCCCCGCCTGCGCGGGGAATGTCCCGAAAGGACACCCCAGCGTACCCAGCGACTCCAACAAGAAGAAGATGAGATGCAGGTCTACCTCTCCGCGACCGAAGCCGCCGTGCGGCAGGGCCTCACCCGCGAGGGTTTTTATCACCGGCTGCGCCGCTACCCGCTGCCCCCGGATGCGATGATCGGCAAGACGAAAGGGTGGTTGCCCGAGACCATCGACGCTCATGCGGCGACGATCCCGCCGCCCGGCCCACCCGCTCACGAGACCCGCACGTCCAACCCGCAGACCCCGTGAGAATCGGATACGCCCGCGTGAGCACCCGGGAGCAATCAGCCTCCCTGGAGACCCAACGCGCAGCCCTGACGGCCGCAGGATGCGAACGCGTCTTCACGGACACGATCAGCGGTGCGCGCTCCACTCGCCCCGGCCTCGACGCCGCGCGCAGCCACCTGCGTACCGGCGATTCCCTGGTGGTCACCCGCCTGGACCGGCTAGGCCGGTCCATGCGCGACACCGTGAACACCGCCGCCGAGCTGAACGAGGAAGGCGTGCGGCTGGTGCTGCTGGACATGGGCCTGGACACCGCCACCCGCCAGGGGCGGCTGATGGTGGGCATCCTCTCCGCCCTGGCGCGGCAGGAGCTAGAGACCATCCAGGAGCGCACCCGCGTAGGACTGGAACACGCACGAGCACAGGGCCGCGTGGGCGGCCGCCCACCGAAGCTCAACCCCTCCCAGCGCGCGGCCGCGCTGGCCGCGCTACGTGGCGGGCTGTCCGTGTCCGAAGTCGCGGCACTGCACGGGGTGAGCCGCTGGACCATCACACGGCTACGCGACGCAACCTCTGCGGAGGAGTGACACCCGCCCCCGGGCCCCGACGTGGTTGACGTGGGCACGTCCCCAGATCGCTCGGCACTTGGCGTGCGCCAAGCGCACGGCCTGTGCGAAAGCCAGGCGGGTCCTCTACCGGGTCAGGCGCACATAGGAGTCGGAGAGCAATTCCTGCCGCTCCAGTGCGGTGCGGCATCGGCGGGGCGCGCCGATGATCTTGTCCATGATGGTGTCGAGCTGGTCATGGGCGCGCACCAGTTCAGGCGTCATGCCCAGCGCCGCGTAGTGCTCATCCAATGGCCGGTCGGAATGTTGCGCCCGGGCATCGAGAATCTTGGTACCAGCAGAGGCCAACGCCGCGCGTTGCTCGTCGCTCAGCGCGGGCATGGGGAAGTTGTTCCAGGTGATGGTGCTGGAGAAAGAGGGTCGCGACTCCAGGCGCCCGCCCACGGTTTTCATCCAGGTCCAAAACATGGAGGAGGAGGCTACGGCGAAGATGATGCCGTGCGGGTCCACGGCCCCGTAGACCTTGTTCGAGATGATGACCTCAGGTTCGAAATGGGAGACCGGCAAGTAGTGGCGGTTTTCGCTGCTGACCTCGGGGATGCCCACGAAGGGGACGTCGGAAACCAGCCCGAGCTGGCGGAAAAGGTGCGGGAACCGGGCCCAGTCCTGCGTGGTGGGTGCCTTAGAGGCTTGACGGGAGGCAGCAACCGCTTCGAGACGGCGTTTGAGCTCGGGAGAGCGCGCGGGGTCACCGGGGTTCATATCCCGCAGCCACAGACACCAGCGTCTGCGGTTGCTCAGCAGCTCCTTGGACCCGACGTAGGGCCGCACGTAAGGGGCCATCACGGGGTCGGCCATCACGGCGTCATACTCCGTCGGGGTGATGACAAAGTTGCCATCGTCGGTAGCCATGGAACCCTTGACGACCTTGGGGAGGTCCGGGGCCAGCGGGGTGGTGCGTTTGCCGACCAGGACTTCGGGGCCGTCCACGAGGTAGGCGTTGATGGTCTTGACCCCGGAGACCTCGGCCGGGGCGGAGCGCACCGTGGCGTAGTCCCACAACCGGCGTTTTGTGGCGCGGTCACGGGTGAAGCCGATGATGACGCAGTGCACAGCAGCTTTTCCGGGGGCCTCAGAGTCCCACTGGAAGGTGCGGTGGGCGAACTTGATGCGCCACCCGGCATCGTAGATCGGCTCGAACAACCGGGCTGTCTGGTCGCCTTGGGTGATGGAGTTAGTGGTCACGAACGCCCACTTGCCGTAACGGTTCTCCAGCAGTCGCAACGTCATTGCGTGCCAACTGGTGACGAAATCCAACCGGGAGAGCTGCTTAGCACCACCCCAGGCTTGGCGCATTAACGACAGCTGCGGTGCGGGTGTGGTCCCCCAGAAACGGTGGGTTGCCGAAGACGTAGGTCTGCCCGGTTGGTTCGGGCAGGGTCTGGGCCCAGTCCAAGGTCAAGGCGTCGTGATGGACGATGTGAGCGGTGATGCGGATCGGCAGGCGGTTCGGTGCCGCACCGCGGGCTTTAGCCAGGGCGAGGTTGGCCTGGTGGTCCACGAGGAACATTGCGGTCTCAGCGATTTTCGCCGGCCACCAGTTGATCTCGAAACCCCAGAACCGGTCGATGGTCAGCTTCTGCTCGAAGCTCACGTCATACGTCAGGTCCATCGTGCCCCACCGCTTAGAGCGGGCGACGATCAAATCCGTCTCAATCTCACGCAACCGTGCATAGGCGACGTTCAAGAAGTTCCCCGCCCCACAGGCTGGGTCAAGGTAGAGGTTCGCTGCCATCTCGTCCTGGAGCTCATTGAACTCCCGGCGGGTGGCGGACTTCTTGGCGATCAACCGGTCCGCGCGGGTCCGGTACTCGTCCAAGAACAGCGGGCCGATGGTTTTGAGGATGTTCGCCTCAGAGGTGTAGTGCTCACCGTCCCCACGGCGGGCCTGCTTGGACTTCACCAACTGGAACAGGGCACCGAAGACCGCGGGGGAGATGTGCGTCCACCTAAACCGGCAAGCCTCAATCAGGGCTTGGCGCATCTCGGCAGTGAGGTACGGCACCGGGGACGAGCCGTCGAAGATGCCGCCGTTGACGTAGGGGAACTTCGCCAAGGTAGCCGGCACCCGTCGGCGCTGAGACTCGGGAGTGTTCAACAGGTTGAACAGCCCTTGGAGCTGCGGGCCGAGGTTGTCCGCGGTGGTGTCGGACTCCACCCAGCGGCGGAACAGATCGTCTTCCCACAGCCCGGCGTCATCGCCGTAGAGCAGGAACAGCAGCCGGGTTAACAGCACCGAAGCCTCCTGAGCCAAGGCGTCCTCGTCCTCAGGATTAGTCGGGGGTTCATCGCCGACACCCTGATCGGCCTCGTCCCCGACCACTGCCTGCCACAGCGCAGCCATGCGCGCCGCCGCGTCCAGGGACGCGGCCTTCTCCTCAGCCTTGGTGACGGTCTCCTGTCCGGCCAAGAACATCAGCTGATCGACATGGGCCGGGGCATCGGCCAAATCGAACTCGACCGTCCAGGGATCATCACCCATCCGCTCCACCCGCAGGTGCGCGAAATCGGTGACCAGCACAAATCTCGGCCATTCGAAGGAGTTGATCGACCCGCCCGAGAGGTAGTCCAAAGCCTGACGGTGGGCCTTGCCCAGGTCCTCACCCAGGGACTTGGCCTCACCGATGGCCACACCCGACCAGAAAAAGTCGATGTACCCGGTGCCCCCGGTGGAAGCCCGGGTGGCGTCTCGTTCGAACAAGTCCATCCGCTCCGGGATCACCCCGAAACAGCGCAGCAGGGCAGACCAGAACTGCTGCGCGTAGGACCTCTCGGTGTGCGTCTGCCCGTTCGCCCGCCACCCCTCGATACGCTCCGTCCACTCCCGAGCGAACTTCGTTAGGGCGTCACGTGCGGTTCCACGGTCCATTTGCGTCTGCATAGATCAAGGCTAATAGCTGCTTCCAGTGCAGACGTGCACCCGCATGAGCGTGGAGCGCGCCCGGGCATGGGGTCAAGAAGGGGGCATCCATCGAAGCTAAGCGCCGTTCAGCGCGCGGCCGCGTTGCGGTGGTGCACGACCGACCAATCACGCTCCACCGACTGGGCCTCACCTTTTAGTTATGAATAGCCTTAGCCTTGATCCACCGATGAGCATGCTGGGCTTGGGCCGCAATTAAAGACGGGATGCCCGTCTGACCGGAGTTGAGCCCCCGATAGTGGTGTAGCGCGGTGGTCTTGCTCGTCGTTGCCGACGAGAGCGCGGCCACCGT
>NZ_JAVKPU010000025.1:0-5563 GCF_040981025.1 Kocuria sp. CPCC 205261
CCCCTGGGTGTTTTCCCGTTTCCTGGGGGTGTTGGGTGTCAGCTGGGATCCTGCCCTGGTTCTGCTGCGCTGTTTGGTGTGGTGGTGGGGTGGTTTCTGTTGAATGTTTTTTGACGGAGAGTTTGATCCTGGCTCAGGACGAACGCTGGCGGCGTGCTTAACACATGCAAGTCGAACGCTGAAGCTTGGTGCTTGCACTGGGTGGATGAGTGGCGAACGGGTGAGTAATACGTGAGTAACCTGCCCTTGACTCTGGGATAAGCCTGGGAAACTGGGTCTAATACTGGATATGACCTCCTGTCGCATGGTGGGGGGTGGAAAGGGTTTGTACTGGTTGTGGATGGGCTCACGGCCTATCAGCTTGTTGGTGGGGTAATGGCCTACCAAGGCGACGACGGGTAGCCGGCCTGAGAGGGTGACCGGCCACACTGGGACTGAGACACGGCCCAGACTCCTACGGGAGGCAGCAGTGGGGAATATTGCACAATGGGCGCAAGCCTGATGCAGCGACGCCGCGTGAGGGATGACGGCCTTCGGGTTGTAAACCTCTTTCAGCACGGAAGAAGCGAAAGTGACGGTACGTGCAGAAGAAGCGCCGGCTAACTACGTGCCAGCAGCCGCGGTAATACGTAGGGCGCAAGCGTTGTCCGGAATTATTGGGCGTAAAGAGCTCGTAGGCGGTTTGTCGCGTCTGCTGTGAAAGCCCGGGGCTTAACCCCGGGTGTGCAGTGGGTACGGGCAGACTTGAGTGCAGTAGGGGAGACTGGAACTCCTGGTGTAGCGGTGAAATGCGCAGATATCAGGAAGAACACCGATGGCGAAGGCAGGTCTCTGGGCTGTTACTGACGCTGAGGAGCGAAAGCATGGGGAGCGAACAGGATTAGATACCCTGGTAGTCCATGCCGTAAACGTTGGGCACTAGGTGTGGGGGACATTCCACGTTTTCCGCGCCGTAGCTAACGCATTAAGTGCCCCGCCTGGGGAGTACGGCCGCAAGGCTAAAACTCAAAGGAATTGACGGGGGCCCGCACAAGCGGCGGAGCATGCGGATTAATTCGATGCAACGCGAAGAACCTTACCAAGGCTTGACATACACCGGATCGGCTCAGAGATGGGTTTTCCTCCTTGTGGGGCTGGTGTACAGGTGGTGCATGGTTGTCGTCAGCTCGTGTCGTGAGATGTTGGGTTAAGTCCCGCAACGAGCGCAACCCTCGTTCTATGTTGCCAGCACGTGATGGTGGGGACTCATAGGAGACTGCCGGGGTCAACTCGGAGGAAGGTGGGGATGACGTCAAATCATCATGCCCCTTATGTCTTGGGCTTCACGCATGCTACAATGGCCAGTACAATGGGTTGCGATACCGTGAGGTGGAGCTAATCCCAAAAAGCTGGTCTCAGTTCGGATCGTGGTCTGCAACTCGACCACGTGAAGTCGGAGTCGCTAGTAATCGCAGATCAGCAACGCTGCGGTGAATACGTTCCCGGGCCTTGTACACACCGCCCGTCAAGTCACGAAAGTTGGTAACACCCGAAGCCGGTGGCCTAACCCTTGTGGGGGGAGCCGTCGAAGGTGGGACTGGCGATTGGGACTAAGTCGTAACAAGGTAGCCGTACCGGAAGGTGCGGCTGGATCACCTCCTTTCTAAGGAGCACGCTAACCGGCCGGGTGGCTGGTGGCCCCACAGACCACGAGATCGTGGTGCGCCGTTGAGTCGGTGGTGGGTGTTTTGCTCATGGGTGGAATATCAGCAAGCGGACACGGATACTACGCACACGGGAACACTGCCGGCTTGGATGGTTGGTGGTGGTGTGTGTGGGGGTTCGTGGTGGCACATTGTTGGGTTGTCGATCAACAAGTTACGTTGGTTGGTTTCCTGGGGCACTGACGCATCCATTGTGGTGGGTGTGTGGTGTTGGTGGGTTGTTGTTTGTCAACTACATAGTGGACGCGAGCATCTTTGACGCCGCGTGCATCTGGTCACACGATGATCACGGTCGAGGGGTTTTCGGATTCCTGGTTGTGGTGGTGTGGTGGGTGTGTGTGGTGTGTTCTTTGATGATTGTTTTGTGTTGTGTGGCGTAGAAGTTGTTACGGGCACACGGTGGATGCCTTGGCATCAGGAGCTGATGAAGGACGTGGAAATCTGCGATAAGCCTCGGGGAGCTGATAAACGAGCTGTGATCCGAGGGTCTCCGAATGGGGTAACCCGGCTGCGTATCATGCGTGGTCACTCGTATCTGAATTCATAGGGTGCGAGGAGGAACGTGGGGAAGTGAAACATCTCAGTACCCATAGGAAGAGAAAACAATAGTGATTCCGTGAGTAGTGGCGAGCGAAAGCGGATGGTGGCTAAACCGATTGTGTGTGATACCTGGCGAGGGTTGCATGATCGGGGTTGTGGGATGCGTTGTTCTCGGGGTCGCCACCCCGGGCGCTGTGGCGCTGTGGTAGTCGAACTGGTGGTGAGTGCCAGACCGTAGGGGGTGTGAGTCCCGTAGACGAAACCGTGGTGTGCGTGGTGTGACGTTGTTCCCGAGTAGCACGGGGCCCGTGAAATCTCGTGTGAATCTGCCAGGACCACCTGGTAAGCCTGAATACTTCCTGATGACCGATAGCGGATCAGTACCGTGAGGGAATGGTGAAAAGTACCCCGGGAGGGGAGTGAAATAGTACCTGAAACCGTGTGCTTACAAGCCGTTGGAGCCTTTTGGGGTGACAGCGTGCCTTTTGAAGAATGAGCCTGCGAGTTAGTGTTACGTCGCGAGATTAACCCGTGTGGGGTAGTCGTAGCGAAAGCGAGTCTGAATAGGGCGTTGTGTAGTGGCGTGATCTAGACCCGAAGCGGGGTGATCTACCCATGGCCAGGTTGAAGCGCGTGTAAGAGCGCGTGGAGGACCGAACCCACTTCAGTTGAAAATGGAGGGGATGAGCTGTGGGTAGGGGTGAAAGGCCAATCAAACTCCGTGATAGCTGGTTCTCCCCGAAATGCATTTAGGTGCAGCGTTGCGTGTTGCTTCCCGGAGGTAGAGCTACTGGATGGCTGATGGGCCCTACAAGGTTACTGACGTCAACCAAACTCCGAATGCCGGTGAAGTGTAAGCGTGGCAGTGAGACTGTGGGGGATAAGCTTCATAGTCGAAAGGGAAACAGCCCAGACCATCAACTAAGGCCCCTAAGCGTGTGCTAAGTGGGAAAGGATGTGGAGTTGCTTAGACAACCAGGAGGTTGGCTTAGAAGCAGCCACCCTTGAAAGAGTGCGTAATAGCTCACTGGTCAAGTGATTCCGCGCCGATAATGTAGCGGGGCTCAAGTACACCGCCGAAGTTGTGGCATGACACCGTATAGCCGAGCCGTTTGTGGTTGAGGTGGTGTTGTGGGTAGGGGAGCGTCGTTGGGGTAGTGAAGCTGCGGGGTGACCCAGTGGTGGAACCTCAACGAGTGAGAATGCAGGCATGAGTAGCGATAGACGGGTGAGAAACCCGTCCGCCGGATGATCAAGGGTTCCAGGGTCAAGCTAATCTGCCCTGGGTGAGTCGGGACCTAAGGCGAGGCCGACAGGCGTAGTCGATGGACAACGGGTTGATATTCCCGTACCGACGAAGAACCGACCCTATCGAACCGGGGATACTAACCACCCGAACCATCACGATCCGTGGCCGTTTACGGTCACGGGAGTGTGTGGGGAGCGTGGGACCTGATCCGGGGAGGTAAACGTGTTAACAGGTGTGACGCAGGAAGGTAGCCGAGCCAGGCGATGGTTGTCCTGGTCTAAGCATGTAGGGCGACCCGTTGGTAAATCCGCGGGTCATGGGCCTGAGATGTGATGGGACTCTCTTAGGTGAGGGAATTCGGTGATCCTATGCTGCCAAGAAAAGCATCGACGTGAGGTTCTAGTCGCCCGTACCCTAAACCGACACAGGTGATCAGGTAGAGAATACTAAGGCGTTCGAGAGAATCATGGTTAAGGAACTCGGCAAAATGCCCCCGTAACTTCGGGAGAAGGGGGGCCCTGGTTGGTGAACACCCACGCGGTGTGAGCTGGTCGGGGTCGCAGAGGCTAGAGGGAAGCGACTGTTTATCAAAAACACAGGTCCGTGCGAAGTCGTAAGACGATGTATACGGACTGACTCCTGCCCGGTGCTGGAAGGTTAAGAGGACTCGTTAAACCCTTCGGGGTTGAAGCGGAGAATTTAAGCCCCAGTAAACGGCGGTGGTAACTATAACCATCCTAAGGTAGCGAAATTCCTTGTCGGGTAAGTTCCGACCTGCACGAATGGAGTAACGACTTCCCTACTGTCTCAACCATGAACTCGGCGAAATTGCAGTACGAGTAAAGATGCTCGTTTCGCGCAGCAGGACGGAAAGACCCCGAGACCTTTACTATAGTTTGGTATTGGTGTTCGGTGTGGCTTGTGTAGGATAGGTGGGAGACTGTGAAGCCGTCACGCTAGTGGTGGTGGAGTCGTTGTTGAAATACCACTCTGGTCACTCTGGATATCTAACTTCGGCCCGTGATCCGGGTCAGGGACAGTGCCTGATGGGTAGTTTAACTGGGGCGGTTGCCTCCTAAAGAGTAACGGAGGCGCCCAAAGGTTCCCTCAGCCTGGTCGGCAATCAGGTGTTGAGTGTAAGTGCACAAGGGAGCTTGACTGTGAGAGTGACAGCTCGAGCAGGGACGAAAGTCGGGACTAGTGATCCGGCGGTACATTGTGGAATGGCCGTCGCTCAACGGATAAAAGGTACCTCGGGGATAACAGGCTGATCTTGCCCAAGAGTCCATATCGACGGCATGGTTTGGCACCTCGATGTCGGCTCGTCGCATCCTGGGGCTGGAGTTGGTCCCAAGGGTTGGGCTGTTCGCCCATTAAAGCGGTACGCGAGCTGGGTTCAGAACGTCGTGAGACAGTTCGGTCCCTATCCGCTGCGTGCGTTGGAAATTTGTGGAGGCCTGTCCTTAGTACGAGAGGACCGGGACGGACGAACCTCTGGTATGTCAGTTGTTCCGCCAGGAGCACCGCTGATTAGCTACGTTCGGGATTGATAACCGCTGAAAGCATCTAAGCGGGAAGCTTGCTCCGAGATGAGATTTCCTGACCTCCTTTGTGGGGTGTGAGGTGCCCAGTAGACGACTGGGTTGATAGGCCAGATGTGGAAGCGTTGCAAGACGTGGAGCTGACTGGTACTAATACACCGAAAACTTCTACACACACAGCCTTCATTCGAAGAATGTGATGTTCGCGTCCACCATGTGGTTGACCACCAACAACCCCCCACCCCTTACCCGGCCGCGCAGGCTGGTGCGTGGGGTGGGTCGGGGTAGTGGTTGGTAACATAATAAAGCTTGGTCCACGAAACACGGGACCCCATGGTTTCATCACCCCACGCATGGTTGCTGGTAGTCACCGTGCACGGGGTTGGTGGCAGGGTTTCCGGTGGTTATAGCGTGGGGGAAACGCCCGGTCCCATCCCGAACCCGGTAGCTAAGACCCACAGCGCTGATGGTACTGCACTCGGAAGGGTGTGGGAGAGTAAGACACCGCCGGGATTAACATGAAAGAAAGA
>NZ_JAVKPU010000026.1:0-5152 GCF_040981025.1 Kocuria sp. CPCC 205261
ACGGTAGACCAGCACCCTGTGCGCATGAACCGCTGTGGACACCCGAGGATTACCTGACTTGCCCCGAGGTGCTGGGCCGGGCCCCACACACCGTTTATCGGACAGTCCCACGGCGAGCGCGGCGCGGGCTTGGGCGTATTTGGTTTCTAGGCGGTGGCGGGTGTGCTCGTCCAGGAGTTGCAGGCGTTGCGGGTCGGTGTTGTCGTCGATGTCGGCCTGTTTTACGGCTCGGGCCAGGGTGTTGGTGGCAACGCGCTGGTAGTAGTTTTCGCGGGTTTCGTGGGCGCGGTGGGTGAGTGCGTCAACGGCGGCGACGATGGTTGGGGGGAAGTGCTCGGTGAGCTCCTGCAGGGTGATGGGGGTGTCTTCTACTACGTCGTGGAGCCAGGCCACTGCTTGGGCGGCTTCGGTGAGCTCATCGGGGGCGTAGCGGCATACCCGGATGCTGACGCGGCGGGGGTGGTCGATGTAAGGGGCGCCGGCTTTGTCGGTTTGGCCTTCATGGGCTGCGGTGGCCATGGAATGAGCGCGGTCGATGAGTGCGGTCATGGCTGTTCCTGTCGGGAGTAGTGCCTGCGGCAGCAGGTGGGGCCTCGACCCCGATTACAAAAGCAACAATACACTACTGGTCACAGTGGGTGAAAGTGGCGGCTGCTGGGCCTTTCCGCGGGGTGGGGCACCGGGTGAACGACGATCGCCTGGGTCTGCCTCGTTCAGCGCGGTGTGCTCTTCCCGGCCTGTGCTCGACGGGACGGGCGGGGGCAGGTGCGGCGTGCTAGATCGCAGGTGATGAGTCCCTTATCGTTATTTGCTGACAACCCGGGCTTGCACGGCTGTGTTCTCCCCCCGCGCAGTAGCCCTCAATTCCAGTGGGGGCTCCTGTGGGGAGAGGGGGCGCTGATCCCACTGGGATATGAATTGGCGGGCAGCGCTGCCCGTGCCCGGTCCGTAGAGAGCAAGGGTGCGCCAGGATCGGTGCCGGCGCGCCTGGGTCATCAGCTGGCCCAGGCCGGGGGCAGTCATCGGGCGTAGGCCGGTGAGTTTGCTGGTCAACCCCATCTCCGCATTGGTCCGCTTCTCCGTTGGGGGCTGCGCCTCGTAGCGCTGGAGCATTCGGGCTGCCACGTCCCGGCGCCTGTCCAGCCGCGGTACGCGCACAAGCAACCCCGCTGCCTCTTCTGCGGTGATCGGGGTGTAGGTGCCGCCCTCATCGCCGAAGAGAAAGTCGTTCTCCAGCTGCGTAGCCCGATGCCACAGACCTGTGTTGGGCACCCACTCCCACAGAACCTCTGCTTCGGAGTCATCGGCAACGATCACGGCAGTCTCGGGAGGCTGGCCGGGGAAGCGTGCCCGATAAAACGTGATCATCAAGATCACCTACTTTCCTTTAATAGCAACTAACTATAACGTTTTTTGCTGACAGTAACACCCAATCGCTCGCTCAAGGTGTCCAAGTTCGCAGGGGCCTGCAGCTGTCGGTAGAGCTCCTTGCCCTCCCGGTTAGCGGCCAGGCGCTCCGCTCGCGAGCGCGAGGTGTCGCGTGAGACTTCGTAGAGCAGGTGGGACTGGTCTTTGATCTGCTGGGAGGTCTCGGAGTGGATCTGCAGTTCTGCGATCTGGCCGTCTGCGTGCTGCACGAGTAGGTGCACGCCCTTGTAGAAGTTGCCCTCGAGGTAGGACTGTTCGGCCTCGATCACGTCCCAGCCGTTGGCGCGCAAGGTCTGGACGGTGGTCACAGTGGTGACGGTGATCTGGTCGTGGTCCTCGCACACTGCGGTGTAGCGGGTGGTGTCGGTGATGGTCGCCACCGCGTCCTCGGCGGCGAGGTGTGTGCCGGTGCGTTCCGCGCGTTCCTGCTTGGTGTTGATCTTCCGCGCCAGAGACGCGGGGGATTTGAGACGGAAGGCGGTGCCGTGCAGGTGCCCGCCGGCAGCTTGAGCTGCGGTGTCCATGTCGGTGAAGGTGCGCGCATCCGCGGCGGAGGCTTCCTCGATCGTCTTTACGGCGGCACAGGCCGTTTCCTGGGGATGGTTCTCCCAGACTTCGGTGAGATCCGATTCGGCCCACTCGAGGTCAGGAGCCCCGGGGGTGTGGGGCGCGAGGTCGTGAGCGGTGAGTTTGGCCAGGCGCCGGGCGTCGGAGCACCGGCGCCCACCGTCGGCTACGGATCGACACATGGGCCTAGAGTATGCGTCCCCTACACAATTTTCGTGACAAATCCGCGCGCAAGATCCTGTTCGCCGCCGCCGAGGTGAGCAGCTGGGAGGGGTTCGAGCGCCGGGAGCTCACAGACCACACCGACTGACCCCAGCACGACAGACCGCACCCCCGACCGCGAGCGCCGACGGCCCCTCGTGGCCGGGGGTGCTGCCGTAGGTCACCGGCGCCGGCGCCCTGGGGGTGGTGGCTCAGTCGCCGGGGGCGCGGCCCCCGGTGGGGGGGGCTGCTGGGTCTTGGCAGTCCCCCCACCGGGTGGTGGGTTAGTCGGTGGTTGCGGTGTTGTCGTCTTCCTCGGTGGTGAGGGTGATGCGGCGGGTCTGGGCGATGATCACGCCGGTGCGGGTGGCGATGGTGGGGCCGTCGGTGATCTCTTCGTGGATTTTCTGGCTCATGGTGTCGTGTCCTCGCGCTCGGGGTATGGGGCCTGTGCCCCGCTAACAAGTACAACAATACACAACAATTATTATTCTGTATACCGGCGGGCCGGATCAGTCGCGGGGGGGCGTGGCGCAGGTCGATGCCGAACGTGGGGCGGATCTGGGAGGCGGTGTTCAACGTCCACCGGTGATCACTGGGGGAGGAGGGGATGACCACCACGGCCCCGGGGTGATCGGGGTGGGTCACCCGCCGGTGGCGGCTGGTGTCGGTGGTGATCTGGAACCCGTGGTCGGTGAGCAGTCGCAGGAACTCCCGGCCCCCGCTGGGGATCGTGCGCGCCGGACGGGCCCTGCGCCCCCGCCGTGCGGGCCGTGCTGGCGCTCGCGGCGGGTCACAGGCGGGTGCGGGCTGCGGGGTGCGGGGGTAGACGGCGAGCACGGTGGCCCCGTCCTCGGCCACCACCACCTCCAGGGAGGCCCCGGCGTAGATGGTGGCCCCACGGTAGCCCGGGCGGGTGTGCTGGGGCTCGGCCACGATGCCCGCCACGGCCTGGCGGGTCACACCGTGGGCGCGCATCCACCTTGCGGCGGACGCCACGATGCCCGGACCGCGAGCGCCGCCGGTCTCCTGGTCACCGGGAGTGCCGGTGGGAAACCGGACTCGCCGCCCCACAAGCGAGGGCCCCGGGTGGTGACCCGGGGCCCTCGTGGGTCCTAGACCCAGGTGGGGCGGACCCCCGCCTCTCCGAAGTCCTTCAGTCGGGCGGAGATCCTGTCGATCGTCTGCCGGGCGTCCCGAACTTCCTCGGGGCTGGGGGCGCCGTTCCTGTTGAACATGTTCATGTGCGTGCGCAGGATCACGCGGCAGTTGTCGTACACCTCGTTGAGTGCCCCCAGGTGCATCTTCCCGATCTCGCTCACACTGAGATTCAAGTTGCCGTCGTACTCGCGGAACGTTCGTTCCATGGTGTGCTCCTCTATGTAGTTGCCAATGGGGCCTCATGCCCCGCTAACAAAAACAACAATACAGTACAGACTAGAGGTGCGCAAGTCGGCTACATTGGCGGGACACCGCCCAGCGCGTGACCGGGCCCGGTGGCCCCTCGATCCCCACGGTGCCGCGCCTGCGCACTGCGAGCGCTGGGGCGGTGGCCGCTCACCGGGGCCCGGGCCGGTCGCGGTGGCGGGGTGCCCGTCGGCGCTGCGGGGGGCTACTCACCGCGAGCGCCCACGCCCCGCGCGTGCGGGGCGCACGGGGGTGTGTGGGGTGCTGGGGTGGGGTGCTCGCGGGGGCCTGCCGGTGCCCCTGTGGGGGCCTCCCCGGGCCTGTGAGGGCCCTCATGGGCCCGGGGAGGGGGTGGGCCGGTCAGGCCCGGATGACCTGCACCCGGGTGCCCACGGCGGGGGCCGCGTCGGGCATCACGCGCGGGATGGTGTCCCACACCGTCTCGGTCTTCACCCTGGGCACTTCCACGGCGGTGACCCGCTCGGCGGTGTCCTGGTCCATCAGGTGCCCGGCGGTCTCAGCGGCGCGCAGGGTCTCCACGGCCTGGGAGACGGTCACGGCCCATTCCCGCTCTTGGGGCTCCATGTCGTAGGGCATCGGGGACCAGCAGGCCCCGAATGCTTCCATCAGTCCGTCCACCCCGGTCACGGTGGTCAGGTCGCCGTTCTCGCTGGGCCCGATGAGGAACCCGAACGTGTAGCCCTCGGGGGTGAGGTTCACCAGGAACGTGCCGTTGTTGTTGTCGCACTCGGTGGCGGCGGCGGTGGAAACGTCGTCGTAGAGGCTGATCCCGGAGGCCTCGGCGGTCGCACGGTTCACCTCGTAGACGGCGGCCACGCCCTCGGCCACCTCGGAGGTGGGCCGGTAGTAGTGGCCAGCGGTCACGGCCTCCAGGTGCTCCACCACCTGCGCGGCGCAGATCACCATGTTCGGGCCGTGGCGCCAGTGGTGGTGACGGCCGATCCGGTGGCGGCGGGGCCCGCCGAACGTGGTGGGGTCAGTCTCGGCGGTGATGAAAAGCTGGGTGCGCTGGGCCATGGTGTTCCTCCTGGGGAGTCGGTGTCCGGGGCCGTGTGCCCCGCTAACAAAAACAACAATACACATAAAGTAAAGCGCGTGCAAGTCCGGCTCTGCATCATCCGTGATCACCCCCAGGCCACGCACACACGGGGGTACTGCGAGCGCCGGAGGTCTCGGGGTCGGGTGGATCACGCGCGGGCCGTGCCTGGGGTGACCGCGCTCGCCGCACGCGGGCGCGCGGGCTCAACGGCGGGGCGGGGAAGCGCGCGCCCCCGGCGGGCGCTCGCGGTGGTAGTCCCCGGCGTGTGCCGCCCGTGGCCGTGCCTGCCTGTGGTGGGGGAGCGCCCGCGTGGAGTCCCCGGGGGTGTCCGCGCGGTCCCTGGCGGCCTGGCAGGGCGCGGGGCGCTGTCTGGCGCTGCTGGGGCCCCGCGCCGGAGCGTGGGGAGTGTGCGCGGGGTGCTCACCGCGAGCGCCGCCGGTCTCGGGGCTGGGGTGGATCACGGGCGGGCCGCTGGCGGGCTGTTCGCGC
>NZ_JAVKPU010000027.1:0-4219 GCF_040981025.1 Kocuria sp. CPCC 205261
TCTGGGCGGCACTGGAATCGCCCATCACGGCAACAGCCGCGCCAACGTCAACAACGTCCTTGCCCGCAACACTTAGGTGTCCTGAACGCGGTCGGTGGTGGATCAGGGCTCAGATGTCGAGACGGGAGCCGGTTTACGCGGGCAGCATCGGGATGGTCCACGAACCAGTCACGCTCCTCGTCCTCATGGTCCCCGGTGTGCTAAGTAAAGCCAGCCCCGGGCTAGCAGTGCCCCAGGGCCGGTGGCGGGGTGGGAGGGGCCGATCAGTGAGTCAGTAGAGCGATCTTGTTGATGTCCTCGGGTTCTATGTAGTGGCGCCCCCTGAACAGACGGATTTTTCCGAAGACAATGACATGTCCCCCCCCAAGGTTATGAAAGTTATCCCATCCAAGTATTTCTAGTAGCTCTCCGGCTCGCTCAGACGAAAGCGTAACTGGGCACGGGTTGTTCGTGTACGGTCCGGTATTGAGATACTGCGTTCCGCCTGGCTTTCCCCCCACTGAGACAACTTTCCCCCAAACTATAGTAGTGCGGTCCAGATCAGCGGCACTAACCTCATGAGATGCCCTGATGAGATCCCTCAAGGGGACGTCCCCCCGGTCGGGAACACTCATGCGTTCATTGGATTGGGTGTATTGCAGATCGTTGACAAGATTACTTAGAAGCACGCGCAGGCCCATCGAGGCATGGTTTGCTCTTCTGCGCTCCCCATTATCGGTACCTGGCACATACCGCCGTACCCCGTCGGGGTTGGGAGTCTCGTCCACGGCGCGGCGAGAGGACCCGGCCGGGCGAGGAACGGGGCCGTCCAGTCTCAGTTGCAGGACGCGGCCCTCGTTCTCGATGGCGGGGACCACAGCCACACCTTCGCCCTCCTGGGTTTCGCTGACGCGGCTAGCCTGGGTGCAACCCAGCGTATGGCGGGCGGCGAAACAAGCCGCATGACCTTTTGGTGTTTTTCCCCGGTAGTAAGCGGGGCCATCGCACTCGATGCACTCCAAGGTGCCTTTGCGTTCCTGTCGCCAGGCATCGTCCTGCTCACTAAAGTCCTGAGAAGAATAGTTCATGCCATCAAGGGTGCACCGCGCTCTGCGCATGGTTTGGTCTCCTTTTTCAGGTAGTGCATCCAGTTATACAAGAGTGGTCTGACGCTCTTGACCCAGACTCGCTCGAGGTTCTTGCGTTCTGCTACTGCGGGGACGAGCAGGTGCCTGAGTGGTGGGGCCGGCGATGCGCTCTGGGTTTCGCGCCGAGTTCAAGGCGGTTCAGGAAGACACCCTCCTACCGGGAAACTGCGATGACAGCGGAGGTCTGGGCGAGGTACAGCTACGGGTGCTCCGACACGATCCGCGCGCACCTCCTGAGCAGCTGAGGATCAATCTCTTTCGGTATGCCGTCCATGCTTCCGAGCTCAAACAGCAACGGCATTAAACTCAAGGTGATTCATCATGCCCACCAAGGGCAACCCGGACACGGTGGCCAGAGTGAAACACAGTTCCTGCCAAACGGGCCCTTCACAGATGAGCATGGGTAGCGGTGTGCGCGTGGGCGTCTCGAGGGGTGTGTTGTGAGGTCTGGGTGGAGGTCGAGGCCTCCAGGATGGGTAGCGACCAAGCAACCCGATCCATGAAGGCCTCGACGTGTCTCATGCTATCTGCGCGCCCGCGTGCGCGCTCTTCGACCTGCCCGACGTCCATGTCAGGGCCGTGGAACGCGGACCACGCTCGTTCACCGTGGTGGTGGAGACTTTTCCGACGCTGGTGGGGTGCCCGTCCTGCGGGGTGCTCGCCACCGGCCACGGCCGCCGGGAGGTCGTGCTCCACGATCTGCCCTGCGCTGGGGTGCCCGTGCGGGTGGTGTGGCGCAAGCGGATCTTCAGGTGCCGGGAGGACGCCTGCGAGGTCGTGACGTTCAGTGAGGTCCACGAGCTGGCGGCACCGCGGGCCAAGCTCACCACCCGCGCGATTGCTTGGGCGGTGACGCAGCTGCGTTGCCATGACATCGCGGTCTCGGCCCTGGCCGAGATGCTCGGGGTCGCCTGGAACACCGTCTGGGACGCCATCACTCCAGTCATCGAGGCCCAGCTGGCCGCGGAGGATCGGCTGGCCGGGGTGGACGCCCTGGGCGTGGACGAGCACGTGTGGCGCCACGTGGGCCCACCCGGCACTGGGCTGGTCACCGGGATCGTGGACCACTCCCGCGGCGAGGACGGCCGGCCCCGGGCACGACTGCTGGATCTGGTGCCCGGGCGCACGGGGGCGGCCTACGGCGACTGGCTCATCGAGCAGGGGCCGGCGTTCACGAGCGGGATCCGCACGGCGACGCTGGATCCGTTCCACGGTTACGCCAATGCCATCCGCGACGAGCTCCCGGAGGCGATCACCGTCCTGGACGCTTTCCATGTGGTCAAGCTCGGCGGGCAGGTCGTCGATGAGGTCCGCCGCCGCGTGCAGCAGGACACTCTGGGTCACCGCGGGAGAGCCGGGGACCCGTTGTACGGGATCCGCCGCACCCTGCAGATCGGCGCCGAGCACCTGACCGAGAGGCAGGTCCGCCGACTCAACGCGAAGCTCGAGGCCGGGGACCCGCATCACGAGGTCACCCTTGCCTGGCATTGCTACCAGAAGCTGCGCGCGGTCTACCACGCCCGCCCCGAGACCGGCCGCCGGCTGGTCGCCGAGATCCTTGCCGCCTTCCCGTCCTGTCCCATTCCGGAGATCGCCCGGCTCGGACGGACCTTGCGCCGGTGGAAGGCCGCGATCCTGGCCTACTTCGATACCGCAGGAGCCTCGAACGGGCCCACGGAAGCGGTCAATGGCGTCATCGAGACCATGCGTCGCGTCGCCCGCGGCTTCCGCAACTTCGACAACTACCGGTTACGGGCTCTGCTCGCCGCAGGCGGTCATCGCCCCTGGCGGAGAACCGCTACCCACACTCAGCTGTGAAGGCCCGCCAAACGGTACAAAGGTAGGCACCCAGTCAAACCGATGTGGACGGTGAGACGTATTTCTGGACGGCGATCACCTTGATCTGGTCACCGCGAAGCACAATTCGCTCCCACTCCTGAGGCACCCGCGTCAGACCTTTGCTTAAATCGCGCTCCACCCACAACGGCTGGGCCAGGGCCAGCTCCCGGTCGGCCATCTCGAGGTTCGGGGTAAAGGTAGCCAGTACACCGACATACTGCTCGCCACTGAGCATCTCAACCTTCACCACACGGCCGGCCCCCGGCCCGGGGTGAAACCGGGCCATGAAACGACCAGCAGCGGTGCCATCGAGCTTGCCCTTAAACCACCTGATGGGTCTGGTTTGGAGTCGGCCCGGAATCTCGAAGGCGACGGACCAGGCAGAGATTTGCTGTACCTGCAGACGCATGGGCCCTAGACGCCAATACTGAAACCCCAGGGCGGCCAAGCACCCAACCATCGACACCAGCCCCACCGCGGTGACTGACCACCAAAAGTAGTCGGTGGCGTAGGCAGAGTCGCGCACTGCCCGCAGTGGGTTGAAGCCGGTCCATCTCTGCAACCCGACCAGCACGGCACCCACCACCGCAGCTCCGGCCACAGAACAGGCTAAGGAGAAGAGCCCCACCCGGCCGATCTCACGGAAGGCGGACTCCTTGGCCCCAGCGCGACGCCGCGCTTCCAGCAGGTCAGCCAATAGGCCGGGGGCGATGAAGAACAGGAAACCGAACAGGGTCGCCAGACTCGAAGGCGTCACGCTTGCCGACTCAGAAGAAGCGCGGCGGGACTTCGCCCTGGCCCACCCGATCCTGACCGTTGTCCGTCTGAACGAACTGGACCTGCTCAGTGTTCATCACCACGGTTCCTCGGCTCTCGCTCAAGCAGTCGATCTTGTCCTCGGTGATCCTGCGCGGGGTCTCAGCCATAGTGGGTCCTACTTCCAGTCCGGGGGAACGACCCCGGAGAAGGAGCCGCCACCTCCATTCTTACCCACATCCCAGACACCGCTACAGATCAGCCTCTGAGCTTTACGTCTGTGTGGGCCCGCCTGGTCGCCACCAGCAGTGCCTTGGCCTCGAGAGCACAGCCCCCTTCTTCCGGGCACCGATCGCGTGCTGGTGGGATCTCGCCACAGTGGAGTCACAATGATTGCCCACTGATGTCACCGGCGTCGTCGCCCTTAGTGTCTGTTCCTAAACCTTTCGGGCGAGGCGTTTGCTGGTGGTGCGGATCATCGCCCAGCGCACCATCGC
>NZ_JAVKPU010000028.1:0-2760 GCF_040981025.1 Kocuria sp. CPCC 205261
AGCAATCACCACATTTTGAGTGGGTTGACGAATAATCTTCAGGACGCTGATGTTCAGGAGACGCAGGAGTGGATCGAGTCGTTTGACGCGTTGATCCAGGCGCAGGGTACCGCGCGGGCGCAGTACGTGATGCGGGCGTTGTTGCAGCACGCGGGCACGCATTCGGTGGGTGTGCCGATGGTGACGACGTCGGATTATGTGAACACGATCCCGGTGGATCAAGAACCCGAGTTCCCCGGTGATGAGGAGATCGAGCGCCGTTACCGGGCTTTCCTGCGCTGGAACGCGGCGGTGATGGTCCACCGCGCTCAACGCCCGGAAGTCTCCGTTGGCGGGCATATCTCCTCGTACGCGGGGGTGGCGACGTTGTATGAGGTGGGGTTGAACCACTTCTTCCGCGGACCTGGCCATCCCGGGGGCGGGGATCAGGTGTTCTTCCAGGGTCATTCCTCCCCCGGTAACTACGCCCGCGCCTACCTCGAGGGCCGGCTCACGGAGGAACAGTTGGATGGGTTCCGGCAGGAGAAGACCCACGCCCCCAACGGGTTGCCCTCGTACCCGCATCCGCGGTGTTTACCGGATTTCTGGCAGTTCCCCACCGTGTCGATGGGGATCGGGCCGATGAACGCGATCTACCAGGCCCAGTTCAACCGGTACCTGCACAACCGCGGTATCAAGGACACCTCGGACCAGCACGTGTGGGCGTTTTTGGGCGACGGGGAGATGGATGAACCCGAATCCCGTGGTGTGCTGCAGTTAGCGGCGAATGAGAAGTTGGACAACCTCACCTTCGTGATCAACTGCAACTTGCAACGCTTGGATGGTCCGGTACGCGGGAACGGGAAGATCATCCAGGAGCTGGAAGCGTTCTTCCGCGGTGCGGGGTGGAATGTGATCAAGGTCGTGTGGGGCCGGGAATGGGACGCCCTACTGGAGGCGGATCACACCGGGGAGTTGGTGCGGATCATGAACGAGACCCTGGACGGGGACTACCAGACCTTCAAAGCCGAATCCGGTGGGTTCGTCCGTGACCACTTCTTCGCCCGCTCCGCAGCCACTAAAGAGCTGGTGGCCGATTACACGGATGAGCAGATCTGGAACCTCAAGCGCGGCGCTCATGACTACCGCAAGGTGTATGCGGCGTACAAGGCGGCGGTGGAACACACCGGCCAGCCCACGGTGATCCTGGCCCAAGGCGTCAAGGGCTACGGGTTGGGTCCGCACTTCGAGGCCCGTAACGCCACCCACCAGATGAAAAAACTCACCCTCGAAGACCTCAAGGCCTTCCGGGATCACTTACGGATCCCGATCAGTGATGAGCAACTGGACTCGGATCTCTACAACGCCCCCTACTACCACCCCGGACCCGACTCCCCCGAAATCAAGTATTTGTTGGAACGCCGTCAGGAGTTGGGTGGGTTCCTCCCGGATCGCCCCCACACCCAGCAGGCGATCACCTTGCCCTCGGACAAAGCCTTCGCTTCGGGGAAGAAGGGTTCGGGCAAACAACTGGCGGCCACGACCATGGCGTTCGTGCGGATCCTCAAAGACCTGATGCGGGAGAAGGACTTCGGACACCGCATCGTACCCATCGTCCCGGACGAGGCCAGAACGTTTGGGATGGACTCCTTCTTCCCGACCGCGAAGATCTATAACCCCAACGGGCAGAACTACCTCTCCGTGGACCGCGAACTGATGCTCGCGTACAAGGAATCCGCCCAGGGTGTGATCCTGCACCCGGGGATCAACGAGGCCGGGGCCACCGCTGCGTTCACCGCCGCGGGCACCTCCTACGCCACCCACGGTGAAACCATGATCCCGGTGTACATCTTCTACTCCATGTTCGGGTTCCAACGCACCGGGGATGAGTTCTGGGCAGCAGCCGATCAGATGGCCCGCGGGTTCGTGATCGGCGCCACCGCCGGGCGTACCACCCTCACCGGTGAGGGCCTGCAACACGCTGACGGGCACTCCCCGATCCTGGCTTCGACCAACCCCGCGGTGATCCACTACGACCCCGCCTACGGGTACGAGATCGCCCACATCGTCAAACGCGGGATCGAACACATGTACGGGCAGGCGGATGAGGATCACAACGTGATGTACTACCTCACCGTCTACAACGAACCCATCCACCAACCCGCCGAACCCGAAGACGTCGATGTGGACGGGATCCTCAACGGTATCTACCTGCTCAAACCCGCCACCAACGAAGGCCCGCGCGCCCAATTGCTGGCCTCCGGGGTCGGGGTGCCCTGGGCGTTGGAAGCCCAACGGATCCTCGCCGAGGAATGGTCGGTCTCCGCCGACGTGTGGTCGGTGACGTCGTGGACGAACCTACGCCGGGATGCTCACGCCGCCGAACATGAGGCGTTCCTCAACCCCGGTGAAGGAGCCCGCACCCCCTACATCACCCAAGCACTAGCAGGGGCAACGGGACCGGTGATCGCTACCAGTGATTACACCTCGGCCCTACCGGACTCCGTGCGTCAGTACGTACCCAACGACTGGGCCTCGTTGGGCGCAGACGGATTCGGGTTCGCTGACACCCGCGCCGGAGCACGCCGGTACTTCACCATCGATGCGCACTCAATGGTCGTACGCACCCTGGAAATGCTGGCCAAACGCGGAGAGATCGACTGGTCCGCCCCCGCAGAAGCCATCACCCGCTACGACCTCACCAACCCCGCCGCCGGCACCAGCGGTAACACCGGAGGCGACGCCTAACCCACCAACCCACCACCACGACGCCCCCACACC
>NZ_JAVKPU010000029.1:0-2595 GCF_040981025.1 Kocuria sp. CPCC 205261
GCCGACCGCGGCCGGGGCCTGACCGGCCAGACGAGTCAGTCGATCAGCCATGGACGGATGCTCAGGACGGGCAGGAGTCATGAGCACAGTCTGCCCGCAATCACACCTGGCTCGACAACCAATGTCATGCCCCCGCTGCACCGGGGAAACGCCTTTAGTGCTCACACCGGAACCCCAACTGCAACGGTGCATATCTCGCCGTTGATGCGAATGTCAGCGGTTCTGGCCACGGCGCCCATGACCGTCCGAACGCCTGAGTGCGTCCTACGCTGAGCAGGTGCCACCCTTCGTCGACGTCTCCGCGCGCCACCGCGCCGTGAGGCGCACCGTTCTCGCCCTGGTGGGGGTGTTCCTCTTCTGTGCTGTGGCCGGCACAGTATTCCTCTGGAGTCAGATGAGCGTGACCACCCCATTCGACCCCTGGTGGCGCAGCCTCAAGAGCGTGGAGCGGCAGCTGGATCGGCTCGAGGGCGTGGATCGGGCGGTGCTGACGGTGGACACCCCGTATTGGGTCAACCGCTCGTTGCACGGAGCCTGGCCGCCCAGGTCCGGAACCCTGGAACTGGACCTGGACGAGGACACGGACCAGGCCTGGCTGCTGGAACTTCTTCCTGGGGCTCACCGGATCATCACGGAGCACGACTGGCCGGTGGAGCAGGGCCACCGCGTCGGTCCCGAGGAGGGCCCCGAGGCGGTGACCTTCCCGGTGGAGCCGGCCACCTGGAAAGTCCTCGTCACCTCCGGCTCCGATCGCATCGAGGCTGGGAAGGGGCCCGTGTCGGTGCTGCCGCTGGCCCGCCAGTGGACCGACGCGGCCCGGGCCGCCACGGACCGCCTGGTGACCGGAGATGCGCCCGGACCCGGCCCGGCGATCACTTTGATTGGCTACCGCGAGGTGGATTTCACCTCGGAGGCCTCGGTCCAGGGGTTCCTGGACGCCCGCCAGGTGATGCCCGATGACGTTCAGCTCATCGGTCAGGAGGGCAACACCACCGTGCTGGCCGAGAAGCCCACGGGCATGGGCCAGGTCACCGCCGCGGACATCGTCGCCGGCGCACGCCTGGGGGACGCCCAAGGTATCCGCACCCTGGACATCGGCTACGGAGGCGAGGACGGCCGCCTGAGCTTCTGGGCAGAAACCCGGGACGACTTCGGGGCGCTTCCGGATGGTCCTCTCCCGGAGTCCACGCTCACCACCGCCGCCGAGCTGCACGACCGGCTCGCCCGACAAGAGATCAAGCACACCATCATCGTCGCCGTCCCCGGCCACGCATACACCTGGCCCGCCGAGATCGAAGAAGTCAGCGAGTAACCGCTACCGCAGCACGGTCCGCCGCTAACCGGCCATATGTAAAGCCAAGCCGTGGTGCTGTCAGGGACACATGACATCTGTGGAGCATCTAAAACGTCATGGCCACCTACAACTAACTAACCCTGCCACAAAGTCTGACGCGCGACAGAACTGGCCAATGCCGTCATCTTAATCGACGGCTTCTCCGCGAGACTTGGACCCGCCACCTCTGGTACAACTGGCCGACCAAGCCGTTCTCGCCGACCTTCATTGTCTCAGGTCACGCATGCCTTGCATGGCAGACCGAGAACGCACGACGATGGCCGTGCCGATGAGGCCATTTCGGGCGCACCATCGGCCCTCCAACAAACGGCCGGTCGGCCATGGCCCGGCCACGAGTAGCTCCGCGTAGAATGTTCCTATGTTCGATCCCTCTCGGATCGGCGGATCGACACGAATTTCGGCATCGTGAAAATCAAGGAAAGTCTCCGCAAGGGGTGACCACACCTTGTACACTGACTCTTTCGCGCTAAAAAGGATCTTGTCCCAGCATACCGAAGGAGTCACCCGCCCCAAAGCCTGGACCATGTGTCGCTCCCTCGGCGATGACACTGCATCCAGTATCCCGTCCGGCAATGAAGTATTGGGTTCGGCATCGATGCCCACACTTCGTACCTCGTTGCCCAGCGCAACAGCTGCGGCTCGGTACCCTTCACAATGGGTCATACTTCCCACAACTCCCGCCGGCCAACATGGGGCGCCGCGCATTCCAGGAAGGATCGGCACCGCTGCATAACCTAGATCTCGAAGAGCAGAGCGGGCACAAGCACGCACGGTGGCGAACTCACGGCGACGCTTTTCGACTGCGTTCGCGACGTATTGTTCCTCCTCTGGGAATAATGCTTCGTCAGTCGGGTCCGCGAACGCCTCAGCATGTCGTACCTGTTTAGGAAGAAGGCCAACGATCACTAACCCGCCTCCATCGCTCCGCTTCCGCCACCTGCAGTATCGGCCCCATTGTTTCATGCGTGGTCAATCGGGCCGCACCCAGACAGCGTTAAAAGCAAAACTGGCGCATCCCGACATCCTTAAGGTACTAAACACAGCACCGACCCGGCGCAATGGGGCTATCGCAGTAATGAATGCTCCTATCGGCGTCAAGGCGCGGTGAGGTCGGGATTGGTGCCGATGCCAAGCTCCAGGCGTCGCAGCCGCTGATAGGGCGCCTCTAGATGTTGCGGGCAAGGACGTTGTTGACGTTGGCGCGGCTGTTGCCGTGATGGGCGATTCCAGTGCCGCCCAGA
>NZ_JAVKPU010000003.1:0-236426 GCF_040981025.1 Kocuria sp. CPCC 205261
GCCGAATAACCATCGCACGCACCTCTCGATCAGAGTGTTGCGACGATGGCTGGAACTCAAGCCGACGAGGGCAAGCTCTACCTCTGCGCGATCAAGGACGCGTTCTCCGGTCGTATCCTCGGCTACTCCATAGACTCCCGGAGGAAAGCTCGCCTGGCGGTGAACGCCCTGGAACAGCGCAGTATCTCGGCGTGGCGACGCGGCCGGCTGCATAGTGTGTTCGGAGCGCGGATCCCAGTTCAGATCACCAAAAATTCGTCCACGCGTTGAACCGCCATCACCTCTTCGGATCGATGGGCCAGGTCGGTGCCCCCGGCGAGAACGCCGCGATGGAATCCTCCTTCGCCCTGCTCCAGTAGAACGTCCTGGACCGCAATCGCTGGCGGACTCGAGAAGAGCTGCGGATCGCGATCGTCACCTGGATCGAGCGGACCTATCCTCGACGCCGCCGACAGGCCCGCCTGGGCCGATTGACCCCCATCGAATACGAGACCATCATGAACCCGACCGTCAGCCTGGCGGCCTAACCCCAGCTGACACCTGATCGCGCATCAGTCCCCCGCCTAGGTTCGAGATTGGACCCTTAAACACCTAAGGGGGCACCCTGTTGATCTTCGCATGATGGCATTTCACCGCGCCAGAGCAAAGCTTTGAACCCAAACAGCTATAACAAACCGCGGGGCGTTACCCGATGAGTTCATGCCTCACGAAAAAAAGTTGTTGTGAAGAGCCGGTTGCCGAACCCGTCGTTCACGCTGACCTCGACATCGCTCCAGTCAGGAATCAAGGACAGGACCAATCGGCTGCCGAGCAGGGCGGAGGTCTCTTTGACCGTGTGCTCGCCTGCGCGCACTCGGTAGCGGAACATCAACGCCTTGGACTTCGCCGGTATCCCGTGGACGGCCGGACATAACGACCCGCTGTCGCCCGCGCCCCAGTCCAGGGCCCGGGCGACGGCCGTCTCACGTCCCTGCCCCCAGAAGGGGAACGCGCTGATGTCCTTCTCGGAAGTCAGTCCGAGATCCTCCAGTGTGCCGACCGTCTGCCGTAGGGTACCGCCCTCCGCCCACAGTGCCCCTAGAAGCTCGACGATGTGCGCCGGCGTGGGCGGCACATGGCCCTCGCCCAAATTGCGGATCCAGAAGACGTGCTCGGGCCCCGCCTCATAGAGATTGCGACGGACGGGAGAGGCTCCGTAGGCGCGCATGAGTGGTGCCAGATGAGCCTCCACATGCCAGTCGTTCCAGTTCTGCAGTACCAGCATGCGACGCGGCCGGTGACCCTTGCGTACCTGCGCCATGATGGAATGCTGCACTCCGGCTCGTTCCAGCGCGCCTGCCCATGCGCGTGGATGGTCAGCTGGGTCGCCGGTGGCCACCAGTTGTGGGAACGCCTGTTCGAGGTAGGGCCTGACGAGTGGGGGCGAGTACTCCAGAAAATCCGTTTGGGGGTTCCAGACGAGGACCGAGGCGTCGTCGCCGAGAAGATGACCGTAATACAGGGCGGCGAAACCGCCGGCCGAGCCCCCGACCAACCACAGGTGCTTGCCGGTCCGCTCGGCGATCGTCCGCAGTGCTCGCAGAATCGCATCTTGAAACTGGCCGTCCTGGTATCCCGCGTACCACCCGATGTTCAAATCCGGGGAGAGCGCCAAGGACGTGTCGGCTACGGCCACGAACGGACCGTCGAGTTCACGGCCGAGGTTCATGCCCGAGAAGAACGGGGGCTTGCGCTCCCCTCGTTTGGATACCGCGCCATTGAAGGTGACGAGGATGTAGTCCTGGTTGCTTCCCAGGACGTCATTTTTGAAGAGGAGGTCCATGTGGTGCGTAGGAAGACCGACGCGATGGATCCCGTCGGCCCATCTCGGAGCGGAGAAGAACTCGTCAGTGCCTGACCACTCGTGCACGTCCGCCTTGAAATATGAGTAGTCGAATTCTTCGAGCATGGATTTTCTCCTCACACCGTGTACCCGGTCGTCTTCGTTGCCACCACACGGTCCCCTAATCGAACGAAGACCTTGACCCGCACTCGTTCGTCATCGAGTTGCACTTCACCGATGTGAGTGCGGGAATACGGCACGGCGTGCACACGGTCATTGCCTTTGAGGAAGTAGTACGCAACCGCGGCGTCGGGCCCGTGGGTATACCGGGCGTTCGTCGCATACTTGATTGCGCCCGACTCAAGTCGTCGGGCCGTCACGGTGAGTTCCGCCGGCAACAGCTCAGTACCCGTGGTGGTGCCCACAGACGACGGCTGTGGGCATTGTCCGATGAAGTCGACGCCGCGAGTCGTCACGAACCGGCCATGCTCGAGCTGGACGTATGCCTCCTTATCGGAGACGGATAAGTTGCGGCCTCGTCGGACGTAGCCGAAACTCGGTTGGTTGCCGCGCACCCGGGTCAGGGTGGTTCCCATGCGCCGGAAGGTTTCGGCACGCCCGGTGTCGAAAGTCTCCGGGAGAGACCATACGGATTGCTGCCAGGGGTCGAACACCGCGCCGCCTCGGTGGGCAAAGAACTTGTTACCGCTCATGCAGCGGATGAAGTCGACGTCACGAACCAGATAACCGTCCGGATCCGCGCGAATCAGGTAGCAGCGTTCAAGGCCCACCGCCAGGACCTCGGCCGGGTCGGTCGATCGGTCTAAGAGATCGGTGGCCACCCCCAGGACATTGCGGATGTGCCACGGCGCGAACACGTCGTCGTCATCGATGCCCATCCGCACCACCAGATCGTATCCGGCGAGATCCACGTTCTCGTGGGCCCGGCGGGACATGGCCTCGCGGCGAGGCCATTGTTTGTTGGGCGCCATTGCCATGTCCACGTGCGAGGTGGAGAGATGTCCGTAGCCGCCGGTGGGATGGGTATAAATGAATACGCTCACCCGCAGACCCGCTGGCGCCCCCACCGCCGCGACTTCTGCCTCGATCCGGCGGGCGATGTGCAACTTGTCCGAGGAGACGTAAACGGTGTGGATGACGTCCACCCCGTCCGGTATGTCCTGGGCGAGGATGCTGCGGAGAGTGGAACGGTAGCGCTGGAAGTATTCCTCGATGCGCCCAGTCACCGTCTCCACGTCACAGAACACCGTCTCGATCGTCACCAGGGTGGAGGTATGGTCGGGAGAGGCCGGCGACATGGGATCGGTCGTGGAAATCAGGGTCATGCCGCTGTCACCATCCTGGCGTTGATCGTCTTCGCCTCATCCCGGGAGAACACGCGAATACGGCACGATCCCGTGTCCTGGGTGTGGAACGTGCGAGACGCACGTCGGCTGTAGGGCGCCCGTTCGACGGAGCCATCCGACCGCACGAGGTAGAACGCGTAAAATGGACCGCCACCTCTGACGACGGCCCGTACCAAACCGCGTTCCGTGCGGGATACGGTGACCGCCATCCCGGTGTTGTCCTGGGCGTGTTCGACGACTGAAACCGTGTGATCCCGTGCCAGTAGCGCGGACGGGATCACGTCTTCGACCCGTCCGTGCAATGCATCAGGCGTCATGCGGGAGCCGAGCACGTCAACCGCTGCCTCGTCCCACGGCCCGACCAGGGTCGCAAAGAAACACGAAGGTCCTTGCCCGGTGACGGCCACCTGATCCACGGGCGCAGCTTTCCGCCATCCCGTTGACGTCCAACCCGCCATGGGACCCTTCACGCCGCGTCGAATTTCCGTTGTGCCACCGCTCAAGGTACTCACGTGAATGCTCTTGTCCTGGTGGCGCAGAATGAAACCCGTGCTCAGACGCTGGGCGCGCACGTCGCGGCCGCAGTTCCAACGCTGTTCCACCGCGGTGGCGTCCGGCGCTGCCACCGAGTCGAGAACGAGAAGCTGCCGCCGGGCTTTGAGATAAATGACCCGCCGACGGATTCCGACGTCGTCATACCCGGGGTCTCCAAAGCTCAGGTCCACGTACTCACCGGTCTCCACGCGGTCCAGCAAGGGGACCTCGGTATCTTTTCGATACGTTCTTCCAGGCATTACGACGGCATTGTGGCTTTCCCTGCCCACCACGTAGTCCCGCATGGGGCTTTTTCCGTAGTAGTACTTGCCGGAGTCATCGATCCACTGCACACCGTCGGCAGCAAAGGTCACCGAGCCACCGTCGCGGTGGCCGTGGACTTTGTCCTGCCTGCCCCACGTCGCCGTGACGAACGTCTCGTCCTCATACGCGCGTTCTTCACCCCAGCCGCTGCGAAGGAAGGCGTAGCCGGCGTCATAGATGGCAGTGGTCGAATTGGGCTTGATTCCCTCTCGCCCTTGAGTGACCACGAAACGAGTGAGCGGGTGGTTGATCCTGCGGGGATTGCCGCCGTCGGTGTCCCCGATCCGGGCGAACCGTCCCAGCGGACTCGTCGCGTGGGCCAACAGCTGCGGTGCCAGGTCGAGTCGATGCGAGAGTTCCGGGCGGGGAATCCCCTCCAGATCCAGTCGTGTCAGAGCATCGTTCCACCACTCGTAGTTCTGCAAGTGGTAGCCGAGGGAACCCTCTTCATTCGCGCCCTGTTCGTCGTAGGCCGCCGCGAGCTGGTCGAAGAGCCGCTCGAGCGCGAGTTCGGTCACCTCAGGATCTTCCAGTACCACGCCCAGTACGAACAACCCCACGTGCTGGTGAAATCCGTGGTTACCGCGTGTCAAATGAGAGGGCTCAGACAGCCAGGCCACGTGGTCGTGGAGCGAATCAAGTAGCCAGTCTTGCTCCCCCACCACCGTGAGACCATGACATAGTTCCATGGCTCGAATGCCGTCGCTCATGTCGATCCACGACCACCGCGTCTGTCCAGCGCCCGGTGGGTTGGCGGTGATCCACGAATGCGCCAAGAATTCCCACCGTTGCGCCGCCTCGACATCTCCGCGGTTGGCAGCGCGCCGCAGCGGATCCAGCCAACGCAGCATGTGGTACTGGAACTGCCAGTTGTTGTCCTGGAATGGGTTTTCGCGCCAGGTGGGCTCTTCCGGGAGCGACCATGATTTGTGCGGCGCCATGGTGAGACGGCCCGCCTTGAGATCATTGACCTTAGCTTCCTCGTCGGCCGAGGGACGGAAGTGGGTGCCCAGCGCCTGTCGTCGGGCCGCGTCGAAATTCACCATGCGCGTTCGATCCCCACATCCATGAGGGTGGCCTCGGACATGATTTCTTGCTTGACGGGCCGGGCGACGACGCGCAGTGGCGACGTCGGACTCTGCGGGTCGTCACGTGCAAGTTCCACGTCGTAGAGCGCGCACAATTCGTCCAGCAACGCGCGACACTCGGCCTTCTGCTCCGTGGGCACGAAACGGTTGAACTTGTTCACGAGCCACCCGTCGAAGAATGCGTCCACCCGGGTATGGCAATAGGCGTCGTACAGCCCCTCCCGTCGGAGCCACTCCACCCGGTAGTGCTCCAGGGGTAGGTATTTGCGGAATAGGCTCGGCCCCACCGTGTTGATCATCGAGTTGGACACGGCCCCGTAATAGACGTGGATGGGCAGGCGGACCGTAGCGATCCGCCTGGCCCCGTGGAGCATCTGCTGGAACGCCAGGGAATCCTGGCCCAGGGCACCCACCGGTTGATGCAGACCGATGGCGCGCAACCATTGCGTGTCCGCCACGAGTGCCTGGATGCTCATGGGCTGGAAGTTGATCCGCTGCAGGGCGTCCTCCGGGACCATCAGACCGCCCGTGGGATCCTCCGGTAGGTTCTTCGTCAGGATTTTGACGTTCGGGACGTGCCGGCGGTACGAGGAGAGCTTGATCATGTCCCCGATCGCGAATTGCACCCCGAGCTCGCGGGCGGTCTCCAGCAACACGCGGAACCCATCGTTGAGCGCTTCGTTGTCCGGGTCCAAGTACGTGATGTAGGGCGCCGTCGCGAGTTTCAGTCCCTCGTTTCGCGGCCGGGACGCGCTGCCCGATCCGCCTGTCTCGAAGAAGTGGGCGCGCACGTTGTCGTACCGCGCCGCGAGTTCGCGCACCGCGAGCACCGTGTCGTGATCGGTGGAGCCGTCGTCGATGAGCAGGATCTCCATGTCCCTGAAGATCGTGGAGCGTTCCAGGGAGCGGAAGCACTTGGAGACCAGGTGTTTGCCGTTGTTGAACACCGGGACCACCACGGTCAACTGTGGGGCGTCGGTGAGCGTGACCTCGATGCGCTCGCCAACCCGGGGCCCCGCGCCGAACGGCGCGGTGCTGTAGGCCCGCCCCTCGATCCGCCCGGAGTCGAGCCACGTCTGCAGCACCGGGGTGTCCGCCTGGACGCGGAGGCCGCTGCGAGCACTGCTGCGAACCCGGCCCGTGAGCTCGTGATCGTCGAGGCTCGTGATCCCGCCGTTCGTCTCGAAGCCGTTCTTCGTGGCCACGTCCACGTCCGCGTACCGGAACACGTTGAGCAGGTCGCGCACGTGGCCGCTCGCGTAGTCATGATCGGCGGACACGGGCACGACGACGTCGAAGTCGTCCCGGCGCTGCGCCAACTCGCCCCGAGTGAGGACGCTCACGAGTGCTGTCTGCGTGTCGGCGATCTCACGCGCGTGGTCGATCGTGGTGTCACCGTCCGGAACGACCGCCACTCGTTCGTGCAAGGACGCGACGGGGGCACCCACGGCGGAGAGCATGTCCGACATGCGCTGCCACGCCGTGTCGTGTTCCCACACGCGCCGCAAACCGTCGGACTGTGCGCGGTAGAGCCGCTCCCCCGTCATGCCGTCCAGGATGAGGGGTACCTCCCGCGGTCGGTCGATCAGCTGGACCTCGGGGTAACGATCGTTGACGGCGAGTGAGTAGTTGGAGAGAACGAACGCGCCCATCGCCTGCAGCTCCACCACTCGGTTGGCGTACATGGTCCCGGAATTGGTGACCGAGTTGAGGTTGAGATGGACGTCCACGCTGCGTTGGACCTTCATGAGTTCACGGTGGCCCAGCCCTGGGCCCACGTGGTCGACGAACTCCTGGGGGTAGAAGTACTTGGGGTCGCCCAGGGACGAGTTCCGATCCACGATCAACAGATCCCGTCCGGCATCCAGGACGCCCGAGAACAGGAACCGCGCCGCCGATTGTCTTGCGGGGTACTTGTGAGAGAGCCAGGACCCGGCGAACAAGATTTCGGAGTGGCGTACCCGCCGGGATCCCACGGGCGTGTGCAGTAGGGGGTTGACACCGAAGGTCAGGGGGCGGATGTCCCCCACCTCGGGGCAATCCGCGGCGTAGCTCGGGATCATTTCCTGTGCGGAGGTGAAGATCACGTCCGCTTCCTGGGCGAGGGGACGGAACCGGGCGTAATTGGGCGGGTCTTCTTTGGAATAGAAGATCACGGGCACATCGCGTGCGCGGAAGGCCGGGATGACCTCGGAGCGCACGAGCCCCGCGGACGCCGTGGTGCCGTGCCAGTCCTCGAACCGGCCCCGCCACGTGGATGTCAGGATGAGCACATCGCTGGTGCGAGCCACGTCCCGGAAGTTCTCCGGTGTCACGTACGTGATGTTCGCCGTGCCCTCGTACGTCTCGTACAGGAACGTGTCCGCGATCATGGCCACCCGGGCCGGGTGCGGGGTCAAGACACGGGTACCGGCGTGATCGGGCAGCCCCGCCACGGATTCCACGAGGTCGCGGACCTGCTCCGCTCGCCCGTTGTGTGACAACCACTCGGGATACTGCTCCTGCGTGATCACCGGATTCAACCGGTCCGCGCGGTTACGGCGCGCGTAGTCCTTGAACGCCCGGGAGCGGAACCAGTGCCGGTCCGTTGCAGCCGTGGCTTCCCTCAACTGGAGTTCCTCGATCCGGGTGCGAACCTTGGCACGCCGTCGCTTCACCTGGTCCATGTTCATCGCCATGACCGCACCGCCTTCCGCAGCTTCCACACGCGTCGTTGCAGCCTGAAGGTGCGCGAGGCCCTGGTGCGCTCCCACTGTTCGCGGGCAGTGTCCCGCTCCTCACGCGTTTTACGGAGTTCGGACTCCAACCACCACACCTTCTTTAGGTAGGTCCGTTCCTGCGTCTTCAGTTGCTCGTCCCGGGACTCGAGGTTCTGGAAGAACCGGATCTCCTTCTCGTAACTGGCCACCAGTTCCTCGCTCAGTCGGCGAATTTCCTGCGCTTGTTGGACCAGAAGGTCACTGAGGACATCGACCGCGTCGGCGTGGTCGGCGGCGGCGCCCACTGGGGTCGGGTGCGCATTCATGATCGTGGGCCTCCGATGGGGGCTAGGGCGCGGTCCAACTGCTCATGGACGGCGGCGGCGTCGAACGTGGATGTCGTGAAGTCGTGTGCGTTGTGGCTGAACGAACGGCGCGTCTCCGGGTCTCGCGAGAGATCCAGGATGCGTTGCGCCATCTCGTGGACGGACGGGACCAGCCATTCCCTGGGATAGATGAGATCCGCACCGGGCCAGTCCAGGGACACGGGAACACCGCCGGATGCTGCGACATCCGGGAGGGTCAGGTGGAATGACTCGTGGTCGCTCACCGAGATGCCGTATCCCACACCCCGGTACCACTCGGCCATGTCGTTGCCGTGCGGGTCGAAGCGGATGACCTCCCGGCCGGCGCGTTGATTGAGCTCGTCGACGCGGCGGTAGCACGCCCGGTACCACTCGAGTTCCTCGGGTCGCTTGTGCATCCACTCGTAGTCCTCGGGACGCTTACCCTTGACCCGCAACGAGAACTCGGGATCCACGGCTACGAGCTGCTCCATGAGATCCACGGCGCGGTCGAGCCGTTTCAACTGAGGGACGATCCCCACGAACCCCACGGTCTTCAGCGCGCTCTCGTGCTTGTCACGGGCCAGGTCCGCCGTGCGGACCACGTTGGGGATCACCGTGCACGTGGCGCGAGGAAGCCCGTGACTCGTGATCGCGGCCTCGCGCATGAGATCACTCACGAACACGTACTGGGACACCTGCTCGTGCCGGATCCGGCGCAGGTAGGGCCCGCGCAATTCCTGCGCGTGAACCCGCACGATCAGCCGCTGGTGGTCGTTCACGTGTTCCGAGTACCAGATCGCATTGCCCAGACCCCATTCGCAGAACACCACGTCCGCTTCCGCGAGCAGCTCCGCGGAGCGCTGTTCATCGTGATGCGCGTGGTTGTCCCACTGATCCACCAGCACTCGTGCCCCTGTGGCACGAAGGTGATTCAGCCACGAGGAGATGAACTTCAGGTCGTGTCCCGCCACGAGGATCGTGCCGGCACGCTCCACCGCACTCTCACCGGACGGGGTGGCCACGAGCTGACGCGTGGGCTCGTCCGATGGCGGAAGCGTCACCGTGAGGGTGGCGGCCGAGTCCACGGCACGGAACGACGTGTCCGGGTCTTTCACGAGGGTCGCCCGAAGCATTCCCCAGGCATCGTGCGTGTTCGTACCGGGAACCGCGAACACTCGAGCATCCTCGTCCGCCCCGCGCGAGTGCGCAACGATCTTGTCCCAGTGCCCCCAGCGTGTGGTCTGCAGCAGGTCCTCCGCCCACGTCCGGGCAGGATCCTCGGGCGGGTACGCCCAGAACTCGACGTCGTGGGGATAGGGTTCGCGATAGCCGAGCACGCGCACGTCGTGCGACTCGAGCACGGCGCGGGCAGCGGCATCGTCGTCCGTCAACCGCACCATGCTGGGCAGGACGGATTGACGCAGGATCCCCGGGACCTGTTCGGGGCGCGCGGTGAGACCCCACCGTGGCAGCGAGAACGCCTCGACCGGTAGACCCGCGGTACGTGCGAGGATCACCAGGGCTGTGTCCACCGTGTGCGCGCGCAAGACCGTGCGCAGCTGCAGCCACACCTCGCGCAACCGCTCTTCCGGATCGGCGCTCCATGCCCCCAGAAGAGCCTTGGCGTATGCCGCGTTGTTGGTGCAGGGAATGCCACCGTCGAACGTCTCGGTGATGCCCCGCGCCCAGCTCGAGAGGACCGCTCCCCCACACGCCGCGATCTCCACGACCCGGCGGGAGAACATGGTGGGTGAGTACGGGGCGGAATTGACGTTGAGGCTGGCCACGTGCGCGCGGTAGCTGTCGATCACCTCGTCGTAGGGCAATGCCCCCCGCACCCATTGCCTGAACCCGGGTGGGAATCGGTACGGTGAGTCCGGGATGGCCAATTGCCGGTCGTAAATAGCCAGCCCGTACGGCTTGGCCGTGCCGAGCAATTGCTCGAGCTGCTGGGAGCGCTCGGGGTATCGCTGCCCGTAGTAGGTCCCGGCATAGGCAATGGTGTCCTCCGGCGCCCGTGCACCCGGGAGGGGGTTGTGGATCGCGGGTTGGGCATAGAAGGGCAGGGAAGAGGACGTAACGGCGCGACCGCCGCTCAGGAAACGCGCTGTGTGAAAATACTCCGGGATCATGTCCGCGTCCGTGGTGAACACGTGATCGCACAGCGCCCCGGTCCTGCGGAACCGGTTGATGTGCACCGGATCCTCTTTGTTCCAGAACACGGTGGGAATCCCGGCGTGGCGGCACCGCGCCAGGAGGTCCCGCAGCTGCGTGTGCTCCTCGTCCGAGTAGTACCCCACCCTGTGATGCCACGCACCGCCGTTGCCCGACCACGCCGATTCGACGAACACCAGGTCCAGGTTCTCGCCGGCCAGTTGCTCGGCGTAATCGGCCGGGCCGAGCGGGATGATCGTGGCCGAGCGGCGCAGGGTCTCCGTGGTGAACTCGTCCGCGATCAGACCGATCCGCAGATCCTTAAGGGACCGGCCACCGTGTGCCAGGGCGTCGTGGTCCGCCGTGGCCTGGGCATAGACCCGGCGGACCACCGGGCCGAGGTTCCTCCACTGCCGCTCGTCCACGGCCCACAGACGGCCGGCTTGCCCCTGCGACACGCGCAGTTCAGGATCCTCGATGAGCTTCTGCAGCGCGTTCGCGAGGGACTTGGGGTTCCCGGCTCGGCTCAGCAGACCGCGCGGCCCGGCGCTCTCTCCCTCCACGGCACCCACGAGTGCACGGTGCGGTGAGACGTCCGAGAGCACCACCGGTTTGGCTGCGCTGAACGCCTCGAGTGGCTTGAGCGGCGAAACCATCTCCGTCACGGGCAAGCTGGTGCGGGGGCACGCCACGATATCCACGCAGCTCATGAACCGGGCGATCTCACTCGCGGGCCGCCGGCCCACGAATTTCACTCGCGACTGCAGCTTATTGCGGACCTGATAACTCTTCAGGTCGGGGTACACCCCACCGGAGCCGGCGATCACCACCTGGAAGTCCACCTTGCGCCCGCGCAGGATGTTGGCCGCTTGCAGCAGCGTGTCCAGACCCTCGTAGGCCACGAGCGAGCCCGCAAACCCGATCACGGGCACATCCGTGCGGATCCCGCGTTTCGCGGCGTAGCCGGTGTCCCGGGGCAGCGGCAGGAATTCATCCGTGTTCACACCATTGGGCAGCAGCGTGATCTTGTTCTCGGACACCCCACGGCGCACGAGCTCGTCCGCGACCTCTTGCGTGATGGCCAGCACGGCATCCGCCTCACGAGCGACCAGGGTCTCCATGGCTGCCTGGTTCACATACCGCTGCGTCTCGTCCCATCCCGGTTTCAGAGAGGCCTCCGTGACCTCCCACAAACCCCTCACCTCGTACACGAACGGCACACCGAGCCGCCGGGCGGCGACCAGCGCCGGAAGCGCGTTGAGGTAGTTCGACGCCGCGTGGATCACGGACGGGCGCAGCAACCGGGCCTGCCGCACCACGGCATCGGCCGCGACATTGACGTAGACGTCCGGCGCGAGGTGGTTGATGTTGCCTTCCGGCACGTGCACCCAGTCCACGCCGTTGCGCGTTTCCACGTGGCGCCGCTTGCGAGGCTTGACGCGCGCGGTCGAGATGTCCCACGGATAGCCCGAGCGCCCCATCACGGTCACGTCAGCGCCGGCGGCCTTCAGCCCGGCCACCACTCCCTCGGTGCGCACGCTGTACCCGTTCGAATGGAAGATCGGCGTGGAGTACGCGCAGTACAGGACGCGTTGCCGCTCGGGCAGGTACGCCGCACCGCGGGAGCGCGGGGGCACGAGTCGCGCCGCAGTGCGGTCCAGTGCCACGGTGCCCAGGATGCGGTCGGTCAAGTAGCGCTGTTTCTCGGTGAGATCCGGCAGCAGGCCGCGGTGGCGGTCGACCAGTTCCGCCGCACGGGTGATGTCCCCTTCGCGGTACCACAGCCGGTTGAGGGCAGCGGACAAGTGCGCCGCGATGGGCTCGGCCTCCAGGATGGCCAGGACGTCCTCGAGGGAGGGCTCGACCTCTGCGGTCGGTTCGGTACCGGCCGACGACGCGTGGGGCGTCTGGTTCGACGGGCCGGTGGCCGCGGCGTCGTCGTGAACCCGGGTTGCCGGGCTCGTGGCGGCCGCCGACGTACCGTCGTCGACCGGGGCCCCGGTTTCGTCGCCGGCGGGTTCCGCGGCAAACTCCGATGCCCGTTCCCCCGTAGTCGTCGACGAGGCGGCCAGTGTGCGGTTCTGCGCGGTGAGCTTCTCGATCCGAGACCGGGCCGTGGCGGCCGCGGCCTCCAAGGACCGGATCCTGCGTTGTGCTGCTTCCAGCTGATCGAACGTGCCACGCGGGTCCCGGGCGACCTGGCGGTACACCAGTTCCCGCAACCGGACCGGATCGCGGCGTTCGTCTGGATGCATGGGGGTGCTCCTGGGGGATACGGCGCGCCGGGGGTGCGCGCGAGAAGACGATGCGGGGGCGGCGGGGACGGTGTTCCCACCGCCCCCGCCTCAGTGACTCAGCGCCACAGCCCCTTCGTGTCCACCACGGCCTTCCCCTTGAGCGCGGTGGCCGGCAGGGTCTTGAACTCGTCGTGGTCCACGAGCAGCAGGACCACGTCCGCGCGCTCGATGGCGTCCTGGTAGTCCGCGAACTCCACATTCGCCAGGCCTTGCAGACCCTTCGGCAGCTCGGAGACATTCGGCTCCACGGCCAGGACCGTCGCGTGGCTCACGTGCTCGGCCAGGTCCTTGGTGATGTTCATGGCCGGGGATTCACGCAGGTCGTCGATGTTGGCCTTGAACGCGAGGCCCAGGGCCGCGATCACCGGGGACTCCACGTGGGAGCAGGCTTCCTCCACCTTGGAGATGACCCACTTCGGCTTCCCGTCGTTGACCTCGCGGGCGGTGCGGATCAGGCGTGAGTCCTCCCGGTCGGCGGCCACGATGAACCAGGGGTCCACCGCGATGCAGTGCCCGCCCACGCCGGGGCCCGGCTGCAGAATGTTCACACGGGGGTGGTGGTTGGCCAGCTCGATGAGCTCCCACACGTCGATGCCCAGCTTGTCCGCGATCAGGGACAGCTCGTTGGCGAACGCGATGTTCACGTCACGGAACGAGTTCTCCGTGAGCTTGGACAACTCCGCCGTGACGTCGTCCGTGGCGAGCAGTTCACCCTGACAGAAGGACGCGTAGACCTCCTTGGCGCGGCGCGCGGCCTCGGGGGTGCTGCCGCCGATGATGCGGTCGTTGCTGATCAGTTCCTCGAGTGCTTTGCCCGGCAGGATGCGCTCGGGGCAGTACGCGAAGTACACCACGGGCTTGCCGTCCTCGCCGTCCAGGGACAGGTCCGGCCGCAGCTCCATGATCTTACGGGCGAGCGTCTGGGTGGTGCGCGGCGGGGAGGTGGATTCGAGGATCACGGTCTCGTCCCCGCGCAGCTGCGGGGCGATGGATTCCGCGGCGGAGAGGATGTAGGACAGGTCGCCCTCGTAGTTCTCCTTGAACGGGGTGGGCACCGCGATCACGAACGCGTCACCGTGCTGCATCTCGGTCGTCGCGGTGAGCTGGCCGCTGTCGATCGCCTTCTTGAGCTGCTCCTCGAGCCCCGGCTCCACGATCGTGACCTCGCCGCGCTGGATCCGCTCCACCGCGGAGGCGTTCACGTCCACGCCGTGGACCCGCACCCCGTGATTCGCCATGACTACGGCGGTGGGTAACCCGATGTATCCCAGCCCCACGAACACGACTTCCAACGGCTCACTCATTGACGCACCTCACCACGCGTTTGCTGGTTCGTTCCGGTTGACCGGAACTTCCATTCATTTTCAACGTAAACATGCAGAATCCTTAGGATCATATCGTCACATGACGGGTGCTGTCCCCGAACATGACGACACGTCCCGAGGCCAGCGCAGCGGCGTCGGACACCTGCCACGTGTGGCTGTCCGAGCCGCGGAACTGGACGAAATTGAAGCGGTCTGCCGAGTAGATGACGTAGCCGGCTTCGCGCACCGCGGCCAGGAAGGACGTGTCCTCCCCCGTGCTGCGCCGCTGGAACGGGATCTGCCGGAAGACCTCGCGGTAGCCCGTGATCGTGGGCCCCATGACGAAGTCCGTGTATCGGTGCTCGCGGTGTGGGAAGCGCACCAGGGTGGCGTCCTGAGACTCCACGTACATGTAGTGCCCCTGCTTGCCCACCACGTCCGCGTTCGCATAGCGCAGGGCGTCCAGGAGGTCGGCGAGGTAGCGCGGGGCGTAGTAGTCGTCGTCGTCCATCTTGGACAGCACGTCCCCGGTGGCGTGCTCGACCGCGAGGTTGAGGCACTCCCCCAGCGTGAGGGACGCGTCCGCGGCCACGGTGGTCACGCGCTGGATCCCGCAGTCCTCGACGACGCGCTGGACGTCCCGCGCCCGCGGGTCGAAGCCGTGGGCCACGAGCACCACGTCCAGCTCCACGTCCACCTGGGCCGCGATCCCGCGCAGGGCGTCCGGGAGTCGATGCGGGCGGTTGGTGCACAGCAACACGGTGACGCTGGGCCGGGTGCGGGCGACGGCGAGCTGCGGGACGGCGCGTTCCACGATCGTCTCCACGCGGTGCGTGTAGGTGTGCTGCGCCCAGATCTCGCGCTGTGCGCGGTGTACCATGCGATCTGCCAGTTCCGGGCTGCGTACGAGGGCACGGATGACGTCCGCGGCGTGCTCGCGGTCCGCCACAACGGACAGTTGGTCGTGGGAGAAATACCGTCGCACGGCCTCGGACGGTGTGGAGACCACGGGGGTGCCGCACGCGGTGATCTCGAAGATCCTCCGCGCGCACATGGACGGGGAATCCACGACCGAGTTCACGTTGAGGAAGACCCGGTACGCCTTGTAGGCGGTGAGCATCTGGTCGTAACCCAGCGAGCCCACCACATGCTGGTCCAGGGGCTCGGGGAACTGGTAGCGCTCGTCCTGGCCCAGGTAGCGGGAGAAGATCTCGAGCCCCCTGTCAAGTTTCGCCGAGGCATCATGTGCGCCGCCGAGCAGCACGTCCATCTGCTCGCGCCGCTCGGGGAACTTGTGGGCGAAGTACATCCCCCCGAAGGCCACGTCCCGCTCGTGGAACCCGTTGCGGGGCCGCGCGGGGTTGTGCACGGCGGGTTGCGCGGCGAAGGGCAGCACCCCCACGCGGTCGTGGCCCAGGTCCCGGTGGTAGTCGGGGATCTTGTTGACGTCCGTGGTGAACACGGTGTCGAACAGTCGCGCGCACTCCAGGAAGTCGTCGTAGTGCGGCGGGTCCTCCTTGTTCCAGAACACCGTGGGGATCCCCTGCTCGCGGCAGTGGGCCACGAGCTCGCGCATCGACTCCTTCACGCCCGAGGTCCCGGTGAGTTGGTACTGCCACTCGTCCGCGTTGCCGTGCCACGCGGACTCCACGAACAGCAGGTCCACGGGCTGCGCAGCCAGTTCGGCGCGCCAGTCCCGCCGCGTGAGCACTACCTGGTGCCACTCGTAGTGGAAGGCACGCAAGGAGAAGTCGTCCAGGATCACCGCGGCGGTGAGGTCCCCGCGCACCGGTGCGCGCTCGGGCCACTCCTGTGCCGCGAACGAGACCGTGCGCTGCGCGCCGTCGTTCCCGGCGGAGGCGGCGTCGCGGCCGGCTCCGGTGACGACGGCGCTCGCGGACGGTCCCGCGGGCAGTCCCGCCCGGCGCCGGTAGGTCCGCCACTGGGACACCCCGCCGTGGCGCAGGTGCCACAACTGGGTGCGCAGATCACCGGTCAGCGAGCGGGGACTCACGCGTGCACCTCCCGCAGTTCGGTGCGCACGAGCCGATCCATCAGCTCGAACTTACGTTTGTGGGCGGCCAGGTTGTTGCCGGCGGCGAGCTGCTTCATGAACTGCTCGTACTCCTCCGTGACGGTCTCGGGGTCCCCATCCATGAGTGTGTCCCCCTGGTCCAGCCACACCACCCGGGTGCACATCTCCCGTACCTCGTTCATCGAGTGGGACACGAACAGCACACACCCGGCTTGTTCGCGGATCTGGGCCATGCGGGCCTGCCCGCGTTCGCGGAACTGGGCGTCCCCGGTGGACAGAGCCTCGTCCAGGATGAGGATGTGCGGGTCTGTGGCGGTGGCCACGGCGAACCGTAAGCGCGCGGCCATCCCGGAGGAGTACGCCTTCATGGGCCAGTGGATGGCTTTGCCCAGCGCAGCTACCTCCACGAGCTCGGGCAACAATTCGTCCACCCGGCGCGGGTGCATACCTTGCGCCAGGCAGCCCAGGCGGATGTTCTTCTCCCCGGACAGCGCCGGGACCAGGGAGACGTTGACCCCCAGTTTCACGGGGGTGTCCACCGAATAGACCCGCCCCGACGTAGGATTCATCTGCCCGGCCACGATGTTCATGAGCGTGGACTTCCCGGACCCGTTGCGCCCGATGAAGCCCACGAACTCGCCCTGGTGCACCGCGAGCGTGACGTCGTGGACGGCCAGGTTACGCACGATCGGGGGCCGCCCGAGCGCTCGCCGGGCCCATCGCACCGGCGCGGAGACCGGGACCTCGTCCCCACCGCCCGTGGACGTGACGTTGTAGATCATGCTCACGTGGTCGATCACCACGGCAGGCCCGGCGCCGGGTTCCCGCGCAGGTGCGGGAGCGCCGTCGCCGGGGGCGGGCACTCCGCTGAGGCGCTGCGCGGAAACGCCCGACATACCCGGGGCGTGCGACGCGACGTCGTCGTGACTAGCGTTCATCCGCGTAGCTCTCCTCGTTGCGCCAGAACACGAGGAAACCGAGGATCAGGATCCCGAGGGATGCCGTGACCAACACGGCCCACGAGGACCAGCTGGGAACCTGTGCGCGCAGCACCAGATCGCGGCTGATGTAGAGCACCTGGTACAGGGGGTTGAAGTGGAACAGGGCCAGAATGCGCTCGTCGTCCACGAAGCGGGAAGGGTCGTAGAAGATGCCGGACGAGTACATCCACAGCCGCATGAAGAAGGACAGGATGTTGGAGACGTCCGGGATCCGGTGCACCGCCGGGGCCAGGAGCATGCCCAGTCCCCAGTTGAAGATGCTCTGCAGTACGAAGACGGGGATCAGCAGCAGCCACGTCCACGAGATGGGCTCCAGGGGCGGGACGATCAGCAGGAACACCAGGATCGCCGCGAGAGCGTAGAGCTGGGTCATGGCATCCCGCACCACGATGGACAGCGTGAGCGCGGCACGCGGGAACATGAAGCCACGCACGAGCGCCTTGGCGGAGGTCATGGAGCGGGAGACCGAGACCACGGAGCGGGAGCTGTACATGAACATCGTCAGACCGAGCACGATGAACGCCACGAAGTTGTCGATCCCGCGTCCGGTACGCAGCAGCAGTCCGAAGATCACGTAGAACGTGAAGCCCAGCAACAGCGGGTTGAGCACGATCCACACCTTGCCCAGCAGGGTGTGGTCCTGGCTCACGGCCAGGCGGACACGGGCGTCGTAGAGGATGAAGTGACGGGAGCCCCACAGGTCCTGGAGGTACTTACGCAGGGGCGGGCGGGCGCCCACGGCGTGCATCGCGGTGGGGTCGAAGGTCTCGACGGTGCGGTCCTCCGGTTGCCCGTGTCCCCCGCTGACCTGGGCGGTGCTGCTAGTCATGCGTCGGTCTCCTCGGGGGGTGGGTAGCCGTCCGGGGGACGTCTTCATTCAATTCACCATATCGCGTGGATGCCTGCTGGGCGATCACCCGCCACGTCCTGTGTACGACCACCCAGTCCCGTCCGGCGTTCGCGAGGCGTTCGCGGCGCTCGGGGTCCCGGGCCAGGCCGAACAGTGTCTCGGCAAGGGTGTCCGGGTCCTCGGGCGGTGTGAGCAGCCCGGTCTCGTCGTGGCGCACGCTCTCGCGCAGGGCGGGCAGATCACTTGCGACCACGGCGGTGCGCGCAGCCATGGCCTCGACCGGCTTCAGCGGGGTCACCGCGCGGGTCACGGAGCGGTCCTTGCGCGGAATCACAAAGACGTCCAAGGCCGCGGTGTACTGCGGCGCGAGGGCTCGGTCCACGCGGCCGGTGAAGGTCACGACGTCCTCGAGACCGAGCTCGCGGGCCAACCGCTGCAGGGTGGGGCGGGCCACGCCGTCCCCCACCACGAGCACCGCCAGGGACGGTAGGTGCGGGCGCAGTTGGGCCGCGGCGCGCACCAGGTCATCAATGCCCTCGTAGTCCACCACGGAGGTCACGGTGCCGATCAGAAACGTCTCCTGGGCGAGGCCCAGGGCGGCGCGGGCGTCGTGTCGGGAGGGTGCGTTCTCCACGAGGGCCCCGCCCACGGCGTTGGGGGCGAGGTCCACGCGCAGGGGGTTTTCGGAGGCGGATGCCGGTGTGGGCAGCTCCTCGAGTCGCCGGGCCATTTCCGTGCCCAGCGTCACGGTGCGGTCCGCGGTGGTCACGGCCCACGCCTCGCGAGCCTGGAAGCGCTCGTAGCGCTCGGACGTGAGGGCCTCCGGCGGACGGGTCGCGGCCCACGTGTCCGCGAGGAGTCCGCGAACCTCGTAGACCCACGGGATACCCAAAGCCTGGGCCACCGCGTGTACGGCCAACGCGTTGACATAGTGGCTCGTGGCGTGCAGGACAGCGGGCCGCGTGCGCAGCGCGAGCTCCAGCAGCGCGTGCGCGTGTTGCTGCACACGTCCCGTGGCGGTCGCGGACAGCCGCCGCGTGAGCACGCGGTGGTACGGGATGCCGTCCACAACGTCTGTGTGGCGGGCGAGCACCTTGCCCACCTGCACGGGGTACCCCGGGCGGGTCATGGCGTGGACGTCCCACCCCTCGTCCCGCAGTGCGGTGAGGTACGAGTGCGAGCGCTGCGCGTAGCCGCTCGCGGTGTGCGGCAGGGAGTTGGTCACGACGTAGAGCACGGTGCGGTCCCTGGGCCGGTAATCGCGGACAGGTTCCAGCCGCGGGAAGAAGTCGCCCAGCAGGTCCCGCTCGGCGGCCAGGCGGCGCGCGAGGGCTCGTTCACCGCGGGTGGCCCGCCGGAGGGCCTCGGCGTCGCCCAGCACCTCCACGGCGCGGTCCACGTTGCCGTGGTACCACTCGAGGCGCGCGCGGGTCGCAGCCGCTCCCGGATGGTCGGCGGGGAGTGCGGCGAGCAAGCTCGCGGTGAGGCCGGTGTCCCCCATGCTCAGGGCTACTTCTGCCCCGCCGCGTAACGACGCCGATGTGTCCCCGTTCCTGCTCCCCCGCGCCAGGGAGCTCAGCGCCGTTCTCGGCCGCGGCGGGCCTGGACGCGTCTGGTCCGGCCCTGCGTGTTCCCGGTGCTCGTGACCCGGGTCCTGCGTCGTGAGCTCCGAATCCCCTGCAGAGGCGAGGGCGCGGGAGAGGGCGGCGCGAGCGGCGTCGTCGTCCCCCAGGACATGCAGGGCGGTGGCCCGGGCGGCGAGACCACGCGGGCCGGGGACCCGTGAGAGGATGCGGGCCGCGGGGGTGACCCAGCGCCGCGGCAACCGGCGGGAGACCTGCAACCAGAAGACCACGGGGTCGTCGGTGACGTGCTGGCCGATCGTGCGAGCCGTGAGCCACGCGTTGACCGCGAGTTCACGGGACCGTTCGCGGCGCCGTGAGCTCATGAGGCCATCCGCTCGACGCCACCGAGGCTCCCGCCCGCGACGCCCTGGCGTCGCGAGGCGTGGTCGGTATCAGGGGTGCCGGAATCCGCCTCGGCGGCGGGACGACCCTGCGCAGCGCCGCCGTCGGCCGTACGGGCGGTGAACGGCGACTCGCGCGAACCCGCGACGCCGCGCGTGACGGCACGCAGCACCCTGCCCAGGCGGGGCAGCACGCCCTGACCGCACGCGCGGGAATACTCGCGGACGGTCGCGCGCAGGTGCTGGTCGTACTGCACGGACAGGTCCGCGTAGTCCGCGTTGTACCGCACCCATTCCCGGCCGGACCCACTGGGGACCAGTCGCGAACGGTCGGCCTCGAGCGCGCGCCACAGCGCGGCGATCTGCTCGGGATCGGAGGCCACGATGTCCCCCTCGCCCGCGTCGGTGAGCACGTGGGCGGCCTCGCCGCGAACGACCGCGGTGATGTGCCGGCCCACGGCGAGCACCTCGTAGGTCTTGGAGGGGATGGTGTCCTCGAACGACTTCCAGTCGTCACGCAGGGAGATCACGACCGAGTCCGCGTCGCGATAACGCTCGAACACGCGCTCGCGGTACTCCGGGGGCAGGAACTCCACGTTGGCGCCGAGCCGGTGCGCCAGCTGCTGCAGTGCGGGCTTGCGGCTGCCGTGACCCACGAGTGTGAGACGGACCGAGTCCCCGGCCAGGTGGGCGGCGCGGATGAGCCGGTCCAGGGACTGGGACTCGCCGTGGTTGCCCAGGTACAGCACCCGCAGCCCGCGCCGTCGTGCCGGAGGCGGGGGCAGCTGCGGTGTGCGCTCCAGGGGGATGCCGTTGCGCACCGTGACCACGTTGTGCACCCCTCGTTCGCGCAGGGTGCGCGCGAAGCCCTGGGTCACCGTGACCACGAGGTCCGCGCGGTTCTGCACGTACACCACGGCGCGGTTGACCACGGACTTGGACCCGCCCCGCACCAGGGAGGCGTCCTCGGCCAGGTTGGGCCACGCGTCCCGCATCTCCACGACCAGGGGAATCCCCTTGACGCGCGCCACGAGCAACGCGGACGCCAGCAACGGTAACGACGGCGCCGTGACCACCACGACGTTTTGGCGGCCCGTGAACAGCCCGCGCGCCACGGACGCGGCCGCGCTCACGAGCTGGTCCAGCAACTTCCCGGCACGATTGTCCCCGAGGAACACGTAGGGCACCCGGTAGATGTGTTCACCCAGGAATCCCGCCTGCCGCCGCCACGCCCGACCGCGCGTCTGCGTCGAGTAGTCCGGGCCCGCCCCGTAGTGCGCCACGGGACACACCACGGACACGGTCCACCCCCGCTCCCGCAGGTGGCTCACGAGCGAGTACCACCGCCGCTGGGGCGGCGAATGCTCGGGCCAGTAGGAACTGGCCATGAGCAGCACCCTCAACGGAGGCTGGTCACCCGGTGAGGTACCGGTTGCGGGGGGTTGTGTGCGGTTCATGGGCCTCTCGCGGGGGGGGTCACGAGTCGGGATGGGTGGGGGTGGTCGAGCGGTTACTGGCCTTGCTGGTCCAGGGACGTGGCGTACTGGTCCAGGGTGCCGTCGGAGATGGCCTTGCCGATCCGTTGCATGGCGTCGGTGTCCGCGACGATGATCGACTGGCCGTCCGCGGAGGTGCCCACGCCGTTGTTGGGCACCGTGAACATGTGGATGTCACTGCTGCTCAGGCCCACGAGCTTGGGGGCCTGTTGGGCGATCCACCCGGAGGTGAGGCCGTCACTCACGGTCAGGTACGGGGAGATCTCCTTGACCACCTCGTTGAGTTTCAGCGGATTGGTCAGGGTGCCGGCGCTGACCAGCTTGTCGATCATGGCCTGCAGGTACGCGCGCTGATTGCGCACCCGCTGGTAGTCACCGTCCGAGAACGCATAGCGCTCCCGCACGAACGCGAGCGCCTGTTCCCCGCTCAGCTCCTGGGGCCCGGCCTCGAAGCGGTGTCCGTCCTGGGAGGTGAAGGCCTCGGGGACGTCGACCGTCACCCCGCCCAGGGCGTCGGTGAGGCCCTCGAAGCCCGCGAAGTCCACGAGCGCGACCTCGTCCACGCGGGTCCCGAAGTTCTGCTCGATGGTCTCGACCATGAGAGGCATCCCGCCGTGGTCCAAGGCGGCGTTGATCTTGGACTCCCCCACCCCGGGGATGTCCACCCACGTGTCGCGCATGATGGACATGACGTACATCTGCCCCCCGTCCTCGGGGATGTGCAGCAGCATGATGGAGTCCGCGCGGGAGCCGGTGACGTTGGGGTCCACACCGTCGGGGCGCTTGTCCGAACCCAGGAGCAACACGGTGGTGCCGGCGTCCTGGGCGGAGCCCTTGGCCGGGCGGGCCGACTCCTCGGGGAACGCCGATTCCAGGGTCGAGGCCCCACGATCGAAGTTGCGACCCAGGTTCCACACGAACAGACCGGCGACCACGCCCACCACCAGCAGGAGGGCCAGCACCGTGAGCAGGATGTTGCGTCCGGTGTGTTTTCCGCGCGGGCGGGACTGTTCTTCGTCGAACTCGAACTGGTTCATGGACACGTGGCACTCCGTGGGTGGGGGGTCGGAATCGAGCGACACTCACCGGACAACGCTGCCGCCACGGCGACGCTGGAGATCACGTCCCGGGGGGGGCGGGCCGTCGGTCAGCGGAGCCGTTGATTGCTATCGCACATAGTACCTACGGCACGCGGTGAATCCATCCTTCGGTCCCGAATTTGTGCTCCACCAGCTCCCGGGCGGCGGCGAGTTCGCTGTCTGAGACCTTACCAACACCGGCCGAGTAGCGTTGCGTGAACGTGCGGGTCAGCGCCGAGATCACGTCCCGGCGGGCCAGCCCCGTCTGGCGTCGCAGCGGGTCCACGCGCTTCTTCGCGGAGCGGGTGCCCTTGTCCGAGAGCTTCTCCTTGCCGATGCGCAACACGTCCGTCATCTTCTCGGCGTCGATGTCGTAACTCATGGTCACGTGATGCACCATCCCGCCGTTGGCGAAGCGCTTCTGCGCCGCTCCCCCGATCTTGCCCTGGGGCGTGGCGATGTCATTGAGTGGTACATAGAACGCCTCGACCCCCAGATCCGCGAAGGCCTGCATGACCCACGCGTCCAGGAACGGGTAGGAATCCGCGAAACTCATCCCATCCACCAGGGTCTGCGGCACGTACAGCGAGTACGTGATGCAGTTACCGGCCTCCATGAACATGGCTCCACCCCCGGAGACCCGGCGTACCACCTGTATCCCGTGACGCGCGGCCCCCTCCGGGTCCACCTCGTTGCGCACGGACTGGAACGATCCGATGACCACGGCGGGCTCGTCCCAGTCCCAGATCCGCAGCGTGGGATGGCGGTGTCCCGCGCCCACCTCCTTGGCGAGAACCTCGTCCAGCGCGAGGTTCTCGAGGGTGGGGCGCACCTGCGCGGGGATCACCTCCCACGCGTGATCGGACCAGCTCGTGGCCCGGTCCAGCGCGCGGCGCACCGCGATCACCACGGCGCGCGCGTCGAAGCCGAACAGCACAGCGTCGCGCGGCACGGCCGCCTCGATCCGCTTGACCATGTCCTGCGGCGACGTGTCCTCGGCCAGACCGGTCAGAGCCGCATTGATGTCCGCGAGCGCCTCGTCCGGTTCCAGGAAGAAGTCCCCGTTGATGGACACGTTCTCCAGGTGTCCGTCCGTGACGTCGAAGTCCGCGACCACCAGTTTCCCGCCGGGGACCTTGTACTCCCCGTGTGCGCTCGTCGTGTTCATTCACTGACCTCCGCTGCGTGTGGTGGCCCGGGGCACCCCCGGTGTGGCCTTCGGGGTGGGGGTCCCGTCACCGGAGGGCGACGCGGTGGCGCTCGGCCGGGCCGTGGCGTGTTCCGTCTCGATGGTAAGCACTGTGGTGGTGCCGGCGGGCAGCGAGACCGCGAACGACGTCGCTCCCGACCGCACCCCAGCGACCTCGGGTCGGTCGGCGGGCGGGGTGATGGGCAGGCCGTAGCCGTCCACGCTCACCGCGCCGTCGGCCGAGGAGCGTAGTGCGTTCTCCACGCTCAGCTGCACGCGCGGGTCCGCGGGGTACGACGACGTCGCCCCCGGTGCGGCGTCGTCCGTCGCCTGCTCCCCGGCTGTAGTGCCGTCGGGTGAGCCCGGGGCGTCTGCGGCGTCGCCCACCGGAGCGGTGGCGCGCCACGAGCCGCCGCGCAACTGGGACTGCGTGACGCGCTGCACCGGCCCGGGCGTGGTGACCGTGGTGGTGCGGGGGCCCGCGGTGGCCGGGTCCCGGAAGTCGGAGAGCACGAGCGAGGTGCTCCCGTCCGCGTGGGTCACCGCGAACGCCGTGAGGTCCTCGGACCCGGTGCGCGCCGGAGTCATGGTGCCCTGCGGAATGCTCGCGATCAACGCGAGCGCGAGGCCGTTGGCGCGCAGCCCGAAGCGTTCGCCGGGCGAGCCCACGGTGCCGTCCGAGCACAGCGGGGACATGGGCGGGCCACCGTGGCACGGGCCCAGGGACGAGTGCGCGGTGACCCGTTCCGCGGCGAGCGCCTGGACCCGGACGGAGTAGTCGGCCTGGTAGACGGCGGCGGCCAGGGTCTCCGTGATCTGGTTCCCGCCGGGGCACGAGGACAGCGAGGTCTCGGTGATCCACAGCGGTACGCGGTGCTCGTCCGCCACGGAGCGGGCGCGGGAGACCAGGGCGTCCACGCGCTCGCGGGTCTGCGGGGCCACCGCGTTGGTCACCGTGGGCTTCTGCCGGGTCCACCGCGTCCCGCACTCGGAGAGTGGGTATTGGTGCAGTGCGAGCGCGAAGGGAGCCGTGCCCGGGGCCCCGGCGGCGACTTCCCACCACGGATCGGAATAGGCCCCCGGTGCCACGATGCGCAGGTGCGGAACCTTCCGGTGCACCGCGCGGGCGTAGGCGGTGAGTTGACGAGCGTAGACCGTCCGGTTCCACTCCGGTCCCTTGACGTTGAGGGGATCGTCCGAGCCCCGGTGAAACCCGTTGGGCTCGTTACCGATCATCAGCCCCACGAGCCGGTCCCCGAACGCCGCACGCGCGTGCGCCGCCAGATCTGCCGCCCGGTCCGGGTCGTAGCGGGCCAGGTTGGCACTCAGGATCACGGACGTCCCCGTACGGCGGGCGAGGACCGCGACGCGTTCCAGGTCCGTCGGGGTGACCTTCGTGATCTTCTCCCCCTTGGCCAGGGGCCAGTCGGTGGGGATCGGTTCGTCGGTCGAGGTGAAGAAAAAGCGCCGGTCCGTGGAGTTGCCACCGAAGCGCAGGGTCGGTTCATGGAGGGACTGCAGGATCGAGACGAGGTCGTGATTGTCCTCCTCCAGCCGAGGGTCCGCCAGATCCGTGGACTCCAAGGACAGCCCCACGGAACCGTGCCGGTAGTCCTCGTCCCCGGGACTCGTCCGGCCCAGGGTCACCCGCACGGTGGGATCGTTCGTGCGGGGTGCACTCCCCGGATAGGTCTCGGGGATGTCCCGGGCGGCCACCACGAGACCCGGGTCCACGGCATGCAACGGCGCATTACGGGCCACCCCGGGAACGGGCCCGGTGGGCTCGGGCGCCGACGACGCGGACGGGTCGGGCTGCGGTCCCGCGCAGGCGGTCGCGCACAACAGGACGGTGCTCAGAATGGCGAGCGCGCGGCGTCGTACCGGGAGCGTGCGGTGTGGGAGGGACGATGCGCTCGACCCGGAGCGCGCGGGGGCCTGCGACGAACGGGACGGATTGGGTGACGGTGCGGTGCGCCCCGGGGTGACGGGAGGGCGGGGGGAGGTCCTCACGGGCCCAGCGTACCGGGATGCGCGCGGCCCGGATCGACTGTGCGTCGCCGCGGGCGTATCATGGTGCGTTGGTGTGCCCACGTTCGGGTGCGCCGCATCCGAGCAACGCCGTGCCTGGCAAAATCCAGACACCTACAGAAGGTTGACACCATGAAGGCTGACATTCACCCGGATTACCACCCGGTCCTGTTCCGCGATCTCGCGTCCGGCAAGGTCGTGCTGACCCGTTCCACCGCCACCTCCTCCAAGACGGAGACGTGGGAGGACGGCAACGAGTACCCCATCATCGAGGTGGAGATCTCCTCCGAGTCGCACCCGTTCTACACCGGCAAGCAGCGCATCATGGACTCCGCCGGCCGTGTGGAGCGCTTCAACCAGCGGTTCGCGAACTTCGGGAAGTCCGGCAAGTAAGTCCGACTTCTCCCCCTGACGCCCGGTCCACCCTTCGGTGGGCCGGGCGTTGTCGTGTGCGGGCACGTGACGACATGAAACATGTAATCGTCATCAAAATGTGATCTCTCCCCTAGGATGGTCGAGGCTCTATCCCCCCAGGTTCCGGTGCTCCCCCCTCTTTCGTGCCGGGACCACCGAAAGGTCTCCCCCACCTATGAGTTCTGCACACCTGCACTCCCCCCTGCCCCCTGCCACAACTCCCCCGTCGACTGGTTCCATGGGCGCCTTGGTTCGCCGCGCGGTCCTGCCTCTCGCGGTCACCGCCGCATTGGCACTGACCGCACAACCCGCCGTGGCCGCGCCCACCAACCCGGCCGCCGGCCCGGACGCCCCCGCCGCCACGGTGCCCTCCGATCCGCCCACCGAATCCGATCGCGTGATCGTGAAGTTCCGGGACACCGCGGCCCCGGAAGCCGCCAAGGAGAAGGTCGTGGACACCGCCGCCCACCAGGCGCTGGGTGACACCAAGACCCCCGAGGTCGAGGAACACGTCAAGCAGACCACCACGCGAGCGGACGTCATCAAACTGGACCGCGAGTTGGACGAGTCCGAGCAGAAGGACCTCGTGCGCGAGATCGAGGCCAACCCCGCCGTCGAATACGCGGAAGCGGACCGGCTCGCCTCCGTGTCCTGGGTGCCCAACGACACCTATACCCAGTTCCAGTGGAGCCTGCTCCCCCAGCAGGGCGGCGTGAACTTCCCCGCCGCGTGGGACATGTCCCGCGGCAACGGACAGACCATCGCCGTGCTGGACACCGGGATCACCCCGCACGGGGACCTGGACTCCAAGGTGGTGCCCGGACGGGACTTCATCAACGACACGAACCTCTCCCGAGACTACGACCTGCGTGACGCCAACCCCCGCGACGAGGGCGACTGGAGTGCTCCCGGCGAGTGCTCCGCTGGAGCCCGCAACTCCTCGTGGCACGGGACCCACGTGGCCGGTCTCGCCGCCGGTGTGACCCACAACGGGGCGGGGATCAGCGGCGCGGCACCCGGCGCCAAGATCCTCCCCGTGCGCGTGCTCGGCAAGTGCACCAACGGGTGGGTCTCGGACATCGCGGACGGCATCTCGTGGTCCGCGGGTGCTCCCGTGGCCGGACAGTCGGCCAACCGCAATCCCGCGTCCGTGATCAACCTGTCCCTGAACTACCCGGGCCAGTGCGGCACCACGATGCAAAACGCGATCAACACCGCGGTCAGCCGTAAGGTCCCCGTGGTCGTGGCCGCAGGCAACAACTCGGTCAACGCCGGTGGCACGGCTCCCGCCAACTGCGCGAACACCATCGTGGTAGGCGCCTCGGACACCACGGGCTACACCGCCGGCTACTCCAACACCGGCGCGGTCGTGGACATCCTGGCCCCGGGCGGGACCGCCGCCAACCCCATGCTCTCCACGTTCAACTCCGGCACCACGGTCCCGGGTGCTCCTACGTACGGCAACCTCTACGGGACCTCGATGGCCACCCCACTGGTCTCCGGCACCGTGGCGCTCATGAAGCAGCGGGACCCCGGGCTCACCCCTGCGCGGATCGAGCAGCTGCTGACCTCCACCGCGAGCGGCCCGCTGGGTTCGCTCAACCTGGACCCCGCCGCCGCCGTGCGCGCCGTCACGCCTCGCACCACCGTCCAGGCGTCCTACACCGCCGCGGGTGGGATCGGTTCCAAGTGGCGTGCCACCGGTGGCGCCGCCAAGTGGGGCAACCCCGTGATGAACGAGGCCAACGCCGCCAACGGTGGTCGCTACCAGGAGTTCGTGAAGAACGGACGCAAGACCACCATTTACTGGAGCCGCTCCACGGGCGCCTACGTGGTGGAGAACCCCACGGCCATCGGTTCCAGGTTCATCTCCGCCGGCCGCGAGCGCGGTTACGGGTACCCCAGCTCGGACGAGCGCCGGGTCCCCGGCGGCGCCTACCAGCTCTTCCGCAACGGGTCCTCGCTCACCAAGGTGCTGTGGACCCCCGCCACGGGCCCTCAGGCCGTGAAGGAGACCGGCGGGATCGGTGGCGCGTGGAAACGCGCGGGCTTCGAACGCGGATGGGGTTGGCCCGTCACGGACGAGTACCGCAGCGGCGGCGAGGTGCTCCAGCGCTTCTCCAACGGCGTGACCGCCCACTGGACCCCCCAGCGCGGCGTGTGGACCACCCGCTGACCCCTCCCCCGGTCGCCCCTCCCACGTGAGGGACATCGACAACGCCGCAGGGCGGTTCCCTTCCCGGGGAACCGCCCTGCGGTCATTCCCGGCCCGTATCCGCCGACGGCGCACTGCCACCTCTGCGCCTCGCGCAGCTCCCAGCTACCGCCGCGCCATCCAGCAACTCCGAGGCACTCCGAGGACACCTGGGCAACTCCTCGGCACTCCGAGGTCACGAAAGACCCCCGCGAATGGCCTCGGGGTGCCCAGAAACTCGTGGCTGGCCTTAGGGTGCCTGGAAGTTCATGGGCGGGCATGCGGTGCGGGGCAGCAAGATGGGCCAGGGTGGCACCCGGACGAAATCGCGACGGTCACCCTTGCGGGCGGGTCTCCCAGAACGCCACCGCGCTCGCCGCGGCCACGTTGAGCGAGTCCACGCCGTGGCTCATGGGGATGATCACGTGCCGCTCGGCGTGATGCAGCGTGGCCGCGCTCAGCCCCTGGCCCTCGGTCCCGAGGATCAGCGCCAACTTCTCCGGGTGCTCGGCCGCGAGCTCGTCCACCGTGACGGCGTCGTCGGACAGGGCGAGGGCCGCCGTGAGGAACCCTGCATCCTTGACCTGCTGCAGATCCGCGGTCCAGTGCTCCAGGCGCACCCACGGGACCTGGAACACGGTTCCCATGGACACCCGCACGGCACGGCGGTAGAGCGGGTCGGCGCAGCGCGGGGTGACCAGAACGGCGTCGACGTCCAGGGCCGCGGCGGAACGGAAGATCGCGCCCACGTTGGTGTGGTCCACGATGTCCTCGAGAATCGCCACGCGCCGTGACCGTGCGAGGACCTCGGTGAGCTCGAGGGGCTCGGGGCGCTGCATGGCCGCGATCGCGCCGCGATGCAGGTGGAACCCGGTGATCTGCTCGAGCACCTCGTCGGAGCCCACGTACACGGGCACGTCATGGCGTTCGAGCACGTCGCGCAGCCCCTCAACCCACTTCTCGGCCATGAAGAACGAGCGCGGCCGGTGGCCGGCGTCGAGCGCTCTCCGCAGCACCTTGGACGATTCCGCGAGGTAGAGCCCGCGCTCGGGTTCCAGCCGACGCCGCAGGGCCACGTCCGTGAGACTCGTGTAGTCGGCCACGCGCGGGTCCGCGGGGTCGGTCAGCGGGACGATGCGTTCGGACAGGGGCGCGGGAGTGCTCACGGACATCCTGGGAATCGGAGGATCAAGGCTTTGAACGGACTGGGTTTCGGAAGAACGGGACCCGTCGGACGACAGGAGGGGGCGAAGAAGGGTCAGAACACCTGAGAAACCATGTTGGTCAGCGCCACGAGACCGAGGACCACGATCACGGCGCGCAGCGCCACCGGGGACAGCCGCTTACCGATCTTGGCGCCCAGCCACGACCCCAGAGTGGAGCTCAGGGCGATGAACACCACGACCCACCAGTTGATCCGGTCGAATGCGAGCAGCACGTAGGACAGCGCCGCCACGATGTTGACCGCCGCGACCAGGGCGTTCTTGACCGCGTTCGCCGATTGCAGCGGGGCCAGCAGGAACACACCCAGGATGCCCACGAGCAACACGCCCTGCGCGGCCACGAAGTACCCGCCGTAGATGCCCGCGAAGAACACGAGCACGTACAACATCAAGGGTTGCTTGGACCGGTCCACGGCCTCGGTGTCCGTGGCCGTCTCCCCCGCCTGCGGGGCATCCAGGCCGCCGGCCGCGGCGTCCCGGGCCTGACGTTCCTTGCGCTCGCGGACCCTGGCCTGGAGCGTGGGTTGGAACACCACGAACAGCAGCGCGACCACGATCAGCACGGGCGCGGCCACACCGAAGACTTCCTCGGGCAGGTGCAGCAGCAGGGAAGCGCCGATCACACCGCCCAGGATCGAGCACGGCAGCAGTTTCACCAGCGTGCGGGTCAGCCCACGCAGTTCACTGCGGTAGCTCCACGCGCCGGTGAGGTTACCGGCGATCAGCCCCATGGCGTTGGACATGGACGCCGTGACCGGGGGAACCCCCATGGTCACGAGCACCGGGAACGTCACGAGCGTGCCGGACCCCACGATGGTGTTGATCGTCCCGGCCCATAACCCGGCCACGAGGATCAGCAGCACCTGCCACCACTCGAAGCCCACGGTCCCGCCGGAACCGAAGAACTCCGTGGGGACCATGGCGGAGGACAGTGTCAGCATGGAGGCGGATCAGCGGGCGAACGCCGCGTAACGATCGGACACGCGCACGAGCTTGAGGGGCATGTCGAAGGTGTGGGAGAGATTCTTCTGCGTCATCACCTGCGCCACCGGACCGGCTGCCACGATGGCACCCTCACGCAGCAACAGCGCGTGGGTGAACCCGTCCGGGACCTCCTCGAGGTGGTGGGTCACCATGACCGTGGCCGGGGCGGCCTCGTCCCGGGCGAGTTCATCGAGGCGCTGCACGAGCTTCTCGCGCCCGCCCACATCCAGACCGGCGGCGGGTTCGTCGAGCAACAACAGTTCGGGGTCGGTCATCAGGGCGCGGGCGATCAGAACACGCTTGCGCTCGCCCTCGGACAAGGTGCCGTACGTGCGCTCGCGCAGGGCCCCCAAGCCCCAGGCCTCGAGCAGTTCCTCACTGCGCTGGATGTCGGCGTCGTCGTACTCCTCACGCCAGCGCCCCGTGACGCCGTAGGCCGCGGTGAGCACCACATTGGCCACGGTCTCCGCATGCGGGATCTGACCGGCCAGGGGTGCGGAGCTCACACCGATCCGCGGGCGCAGCTCGAAGACGTCCACCGCGCCGAGGATCTCGTCGAGGATGTCCACCATGCCGCGCGTGGGGTGCAACCGGGCGGCGGCGATCGACAACAGCGTGGACTTACCCGCGCCGTTGGGGCCCAGGATGACCCACCGTTCCCCGTCCCGCACGGTCCAGTTCACGCCGTCCAACAGGGTCTTCTCGCCGCGGACCACCGTGACGTCCACCAGATCAAGCACTGAACTCATGACGGCAACTCTAGTGCCCCGCGCGCGCCGGTTCGCGGTCCGGCGCTCCGTGGCAGCCCGGCTCGGTCACAGATCCAGGAAGAAGCGCAGGGCGTCCAGGTTGGGGATGCTCACTTGGGTGTCCGCGACCTCCCGCAGCGCGGGCTTGGCCCGGTACGCCACGGACAGCCCGGCTGCGCGGGCCATGTCGATGTCGTTGGCGCCGTCCCCCACGGCCATGACGTCCTCCGGTGCCACGCCCAATTCCTGGGCCCATTGCCCCATGACCTCCGCCTTCATGGCGCGGTCCACGATGCGCCCGGCCACGCGTCCCGTGAGCACACCGTCCTGGATCTCGAGCTCGTTGGCGGCCGCGCGGGTGAGTTCCAGGTGCGCCGCGAGCGGGTCCAGCACCTGGCTGAAGCCGCCCGAGACCGCGGCCACCGCGTGTCCCTCGCGCAGCAGGGTCTGCACGAGCACCTTGGCTCCGGGTGAGAGCCGTACGGCGGCAGCGACGTCGTTGATCGCCGAGGCGGGCAGTCCCTCCAGGACGGCCACGCGCTCGCGCAGGGACGCCGCGAAGTCGATCTCACCGCGCATCGCGCGTTCCGTGACCGCGGCGACCTCCGCCTCGCGGCCCACGTGGGCGGCGAGCAGTTCGATGACCTCCTGGCGGATGAGCGTGGAATCCACGTCCAGCACCACGAGCTTCTTGCGGGATTGGTCGAACCAGGTGTGCGGCACCACGTTGAGGTCGATCCCAGGCAGCAACTGCCGCTGCGGGTCCGGTTGCAAGGCGCGGCGCAACTGTTGCGGGTCCTCGGTCTGCACGCGCACGGTCAGGGCGTTGTAGCCCTCCACGTCCGCAGCCTGCCCGTCCGACGCGGTCCCCGTGACCCGCACCCAGTTGTGCGTCTCGACCACGGCACCGGCACGTTCCACGGCGTCGAGGACGGCTTCGGTGGCACCGTCCTCCGGGGACACGGCCAGGGCGACGACAGCACAGTTCTGGGACATGGTCGCAGTTTATCGGCCCCGCGGAAGCGCGCACAAAGAAGGCACCGGCACGACGCCGCTCGGCCCGTTCCCGGGCCGCGGGCACGTAAGCCGTGCGGCGTTAGGAAGGCTCAGCGCGGCGTCGTCGGCAGGGCGCGGTGCTTCCCGGGGGTGCCCACGCGCGAGGGCCACCACGAGCGGGGGCCGATGTCCAGGGCCAGGGCGGGCACCAGCAGCGAGCGCACGATGATCGTGTCCATGAGCACGCCGATCGTCACGATGATGGCCAGCTGCACCAGGAACAGGATGGGCAGCACGGCCAGCGCGGCGAACGTCGCGGCCAGCACGATGCCCGCGGAGGTGATGACCCCGCCGGTGGTGATGAGTCCGGCCAGCACGCCCTTGCGGTGGCCCGCGGTGACGACTTCCTCGCGCACGCGGCTCATGAGGAAGATGTTGTAGTCGATCCCCAGCGCCACGAGGAACACGAAGCTGAACAGTGGCACGGTGGGGTCTGCCTGGTTGATGCCCATGAGGTGGAACACCAGGGTGGCCACGCCGAGCGCGGAGAAGAAGGACAGCACGGTGGTGGCGATCAACAGCACGGGCATCAGGATGCTGCGCAGCAACACCATGAGGATGAGCAGGATCACCGCCAGGATGATGGGGATGATCAGCGCGCGGTCACGTTCGGACGCGGCGATCGTGTCCACCTGCACGGCGGTGGTCCCGCCGATCTTCGCGTCGGGGGTGATCCCGGCGAGATCGTCGCGTAAGCGGGTGACCGTGGCCTGGGCCTCCTCGGAGTCGGACGCGTAGGTGAGGGTCGCCTGGATCAGCACGTCCCCGTTGCTCACGGTGGGTTCCGCGTTCGCCAGGGGTCCGCCCTGCGGCGTGGGATATGGCAGGGTCCCGTTCGGGCAGTCCTGGGCGGTGAACGCGACGGACGCGACGTCGTCGTCCTGGGACAACCGCTCGGCAACCGCCTGGGCGTCCTCCTGCGGGGCCAGGACGTACACGGGATCCCCCGCGCCGCCCGGGAAGTGACGCTCGATGACCGCCAGACCATCGCGGGCCTCGGACTCCCCCAGCACGAATTCGGACTGCGGGACGCCGTCCGCGTCGAGCTGGCTCGCGCCCACGGCGGCGGCGCCCAGCACGACGGCGCACACGAGCCATACCGCGCGCGACCTCCGGTCCACGAGGCGCGCCACGGAGGGCCACAGCCCCTTGTGGTCGTAGGGGTTCATGGCCTGCTCGTGGGTCTCGGGGTTCTCCTCCACGCGCGGCATCTGGGGCCACAGGGCCACCCGACCGAACAGGGCGAGCAGCGCCGGCAGCAGCGTGAGACCGGCGAGGATCGCGAAGACCACGCCCATGGCGGTGGCCGGGCCCACGCCGCGGTTGGAGGTCAGGGCGGAGAACAGCAGGCACAACAGACCCGCGATGACCGTGGTCCCGGACGCCAGCACGGCGGGCACGGTGCCCTTCCAGGCCATACGGGTCGCGGTCCAGCGCGACGGCGTGTGGTGCAGGGCCTCGCGGAACCGCGCGGTGTAGAGCAGCCCGTAGTCGGTGGCCGCACCGATCACCACGATCGACATGATCCCCTGCGTCTGCCCGCTGAGATCGATCCAGCCCTGCTGGGCCAGGAAGTAGACGGTGATGATCGCCCCGCACAGCGCGCCCACGCTCGTGAGCAACACTAGGAACGGCAACAGCGGCGAGCGGTAGACGATCACCAGGATCACGAGCACCGCCACGAGGGCCACGATCAGCAGCAGCCCGTCGATACCCGCGAACGCCGCCGAGAGGTCCGCCACGAGTCCCGCCGGACCGGTCACGGCCACCGACAGTCCCTCGGGGGTGTCCTCGGCCAGTCGCTCGCGCAGGTGTTCGACCACGGTGCCGGTGTCCGCCTCCGAGCTCACCAGGGCGATGATCTCCACGGCCTTGCCGTCCTCGCTCGGGATGGGCGGGGAGACCTCCAGGACGTCCTGGATCTCACCCAGGGCCTGCGCGTTCGTCCCGATCGCGCGTAGTTGCCGCGGCGTGATCTCGTTCTCGGACTCCATGACCACGATGGCCGGCACACCGTCCGAGTCCTGGAACTCCCCGAGCCGGTCCTGGACCTGTGTGGCCTGCGAGTCCACGGGCAGGAAGTCCGTCTGCGAGTTGGACACCACGTCCGAGAGCTTGCCGAACGTGGGTCCGCCCACGCCCATGACCCCCAGCCACGCAAGCACGAGCACCACGGGGATCAGCCTGCGCACCCACCCCGGCCGCTTTCCGCCCGCGTCCGGTTCGGCGTTCTTGGTGTCCTCCGCGTGCTCGGGGACGGGGCGGGTGGGGCTACTGGGCATGTCTCACCTGTGGGGTCTCGGCGCGGGGGTGGTCACCGGTCGTGCCCCCGCGGGGCCGACTCCGACGACGCTGCGCTGCGGGCAGCTGCTCCCATCGTAGGGGTTACACCCGTCACCTTCGCGGTCATCGGGGGCCACAAACGCCCGCCCGTGGATGCTGGTCGTACAGTGGGTGCCCGTGGCCACCCGTTTCCAGCCCGAACCCTCCCCGGACGACTCCTCGACCGGGGAGGCGTCGAGCGCATCCTCCGGCCCGGACGACGGCGACTCGATGAGCAGCTGGGTCACGTGGGCCCGTAACGCCGCACTGATCCTGGTGCTCGTGCTCATGGTGTGGCTCGCGTTCACCGTGCACCTGCCGAGCCAGGCCGAACTCGAGGCCACGATTGACGGCTACGGCTGGGCCGGCTGGCTCGTGTTCATCCTCATCTACGCGATCGTGGCAATGACCCCGATCCCCGTGACGATCATGGCGGTCACGGCCGGCGTGCTCTTCGGTGCGACCCTGGGCAGCGTGTTCTCCGTCGTGGCCGCGCTGATCGGCGGCTGGGGTGGCTATTGGCTCGCGCGGGGACTCGGGAAGCAGACGACCCGCAAGATCATGGGCAAGCACGCGGACACCGTGGAGAACTACCTCGCCGGGGCGGGCTTCGAGGCTGTGGCCACGCTGCGATTGGCCCCCGGGATCCCCTATTGGCCGGTCAATTACGGATGCGGCGCGTTGGGAATCTCCCAGAGCGTGTTCCTCTCCGCGAGTGCCCTGACCGTGATCCCCGGACAGGTGGCCCTCGTGGGGCTGGGGGCGCTGGCCACGGATCCCACGTGGGCACACCTGATCGTGTTCGGTGTGGCGTGCCTGGTGAGTGTCGTGACAACGATCATCGCGTTTCGCCGCTGGCGCTCGGTGGCCGCGCAGAACCGCAGAGGGCACTAGCCGGCGGAGGGCACCGCCGACGCCTGACCGGGTCCGCCCCGGCCCACATACATCTGTGCCCCGATACGGCAGGCTCCACGGCTGATCTGGTGCGGTTTCGGGCCTCAGATGTACTTAGCGCACGCCGCCCCCGAGACGCATCCCGCCCCGGGCGTTCGGGCGGGCATGCGAAAAACCCCCGACCCGGAACTCATGTCTCCGGATTGGGGGCTTCCCGAATCGTGTGCGCGAGGGGGGACTTGAACCCCCACCCTCTAATACGAGGACTAGCACCTCAAGCTAGCGCGTCTGCCTATTCCGCCACCCGCGCAGGTGTCCGAACCGCGGCGTTTCCGATCTCCCGGAAACCTTCTCGGCCCGTGGCAACGACAAGAAACCTACCACAGTTGCGCGGTCCGTTCGAACTCGACCGGGGCCGGACCCCGCACTCCGCGGGAGCACGGCCCGGTGTGGGTGCTACCGACCTGCCTGCGCGAGGAAGTCCTCCGCGCCACCCACGAGTTCCACGTGACCGGCGGGGACGTCCGCAGTGACCATCGCGGCGATTTCCTGGGCGAACTCATGGACGGTGTAGAGCTTCCCGGCGGCCTCGCGGCGCTCATCGAGTGCTCCCGGGCGGGCCCGGTTGAGCAGCGTGGCCGTGACGGTGCCCTCGATCATGTCCGCGGAGACCACCACGAAGCCGATGCCCTTGTCCTGCAGCTCGGGCACGCGAGCCGTCAGGGTGTCTTCCCCGGCGCGCTTGGACTTGGCCACGGCCTCGTACTCGGGCATCGTCTCCACGTCGTTGATGAAGTGTGCCTGGTGGCTCGTGACGAACACCACGCGGCCACCCTGGGGAAGCGTCCGCAGGGCCTCGGTCAGGGTGTCGTTCTGGGCGTCACGGTTCAACCGCAGGGCGTAGTCCTCACCCATCTCGGTCTCCATGCCCCCGGAGGCGTTGAGGATCAGCACGTCTACGCCACCGAACTCGTCCACGGCGGCACGGAACAGACCCGCGCGAGACTCGGCGTCCGTGATGTCCGCCTGCACGGCGATCGCGTGGCCGCCGGCCTCCGTGATCTCCTTGACCACCTTGTTGGCCCGGGGGGCCTTCTGACGGTAGTTGACCACCACGTTGGCGCCCTCACCGGCGAGGATCTTGGCGGTGTCCGCGCCCACGCCTCGCGAGGATCCGGTGATGACCACGGTCTTGCCTGCCACTGAACTCATGCGGTTTCTCCTTCGAGGGGTGCGGGTGCGGGAATCGGCGGTATCAGTGCCCCAGGCCCAACCCGCCGTCTACGGGGATGATAGCGCCGGAGACGTAGGCCGCGGCGTCGGAGGCAAGGTATTCCACCGCTCCGGCGACCTCTTCCACGTGCCCGAAACGCTGGGCCGGGATCATGGAGAGGTAGTTGTCCTTGACCTCGTCGGAGAGCTCATGGGTCATGGCGGTGTCGATGTAGCCGGGGGCCACCACGTTGGCGGTGATCCCGCGGGAACCGAGTTCGCGGGTGATGGCGCGGGCCATGCCGACCAGGCCGGCCTTGGAGGACGCGTAGTTCACCTGACCCGGCGCGCCCGTGTACCCCACCACGGACGAGATGAAGATGATCCGGCCGTGCTTCAGTCGCATGAACCCCTTGGTCGCGCGCTGCACCACCCGGAACGCGCCGGTGAGGTTGGTGTCGATCACGTCCTGGAAATCGGCGTCCTTCATGCGCACCAACAGGGTGTCCTTGGTGACCCCGGCGTTCGCCACGAGTACCTCCACGGGACCGAACTTCCCCTCGATCTCCCGGAAGGCCGCGTTCACGGAGGCGGTGTCGGTGACGTCCGCCTGCACGGTGTACGCGCCGTCGGGCCCGTCCCCACCGGAGCGCGAGGTGACCACCACGTTGTCCCCGGCGGCGATGAACCGTTCCGCGATCGCGCGGCCGATACCTCGATTGCCTCCGGTGACGAGCACGGTGCGAGCGGCGGAGGACTGGTCAGACATGATGGAACCTTCCGTGGAGGGGCGGGCGCGGCGGGCAAGCCCACCCTCGTATCAAGACCTCACAGCATCCTAACCGGCCTCTGACCGGCGGACATCCCCCGCTTGGGCGCCACACACAACGGTGAGATAATGCTCAGAACGCTCACAGTCAGCCGTGGCAGTGTTGCCCCGCGGGTACACCCCCAGATCGTTCGCCGAAGGACCGGTTCCCATCTCACGTTCCCAGCCGCAGTCGCATGGTTCCACCGAGGTTCATTCGATCACCTCGGCGGCGGATCCGCACACCACCGACATGGCACACCGCATGAAGGTCTATTCCTTCCAGATGGCGCTGCGCGTGGTGTGCATCATCGGAGTGGTGCTGATCGACAACCTGATCGCGCGGATCCTGCTCGTGCTGGGCGCTGCGATCCTGCCGTGGCTCGCGGTCATGATGGCCAACCGCGGCGCGGACCGCTCCGAACGCTCGGGTTCCGCGTACCGCCCGCCCACGCGCACCGAGTTGCCCACGAGCGCCGAGTCGCAGGAGCGGGCACCGGATCCGGAGACCGTGGTCGTGGACGGGGAGTACACCGCCCCGCCCCCGCAGCGCGAACTGCCCCCGCCCCGCGCGGTCACGCGCCGCAACTGAAGCGGGTCCGCCCCCGCGCCCACCGCACCGCACGATTTCTGGGAGGATTTTTCACCGTGGGATTCGATCTGCTCGGCTCTCTGGACCCGCAACGCCCCGCGCCCGACGACGCCGCACCCCGACCCCGCGCGGCGGCACCCGAGGCCGTGTGCTCTCGCCGGGGCTGTTCGCGTCCCGCGCAGTGGACCCTGCTGTGGAACAACCCCCGCGTGCACACCCCCGAGCGCCGCAAGGCGTGGCTCGCGTGCGACGAGCACCGGGAGCACCTGGCCGACTTCCTGGGCCAGCGTGGCTTCCTCAAGACCATCACACCGTTCGAGGCCCCCGAGGACGCGACGCCCGACGCCGCTGCGAGCCAGGACATCCCGCACGAGCCCGGCGCGGGTGACGGCCGCGCCGAGGTCGGGGACGGCGGCGTCGTCCGACCCGAGGAATCGGGGCGCACACCCTGATGCGCAAGTACAAGTTCCTGGGCACCCCCACGTGGCTCGGCTGGTTCGCGCTGTGCTGCGTAGCTGCGGTGCTGTGCCTCTACCTGGCCCACTGGCAGATGTCCCGCAACGACTACCTGGTCGCGGAGAACGCCAAGATCAGCAAGAACTACGACGCCCCGGCCTATGACTCCGCCCGCGGCATCCCCCTGTTCCAGGACTACGACGACTCGCAGACCTGGCACCCCGTGGAACTGCGCGGCACGTACGTGCCCGAGGAGACCGTGCTGATCCGCAACCGTCCGCACGACGGGCGCGTGGGATACGACGTCCTGGTCCCGTTCCGCACCGTGGAGGGACCCGTGATCGCGATCGACCGCGGCTGGATCCCCACGGACGACTCCGCGAACGGGATGCCGTCCGCGGTGCCCCCTCCCCGGTCCGGGACCGTGACCGTGACCGCCCGGCTGCGCCCCACCGAGGGCACCGTGGACCGCGGGGCACCCGAGGGTCAGTCCGCCTCGATCGACCTGCCCGCGTTCGCCGAACGCTGGGGTGGCGCGCTGGCCACGGGCGGATACGGAGAACTGGTCTCCGAGGACCCGCCCTCGAGCGTGACCCCGCAGGCCGGTGAACGACCGGCCATCGAGTACGGTCCGCACCTGTCCTACTCGCTGCAGTGGTACGCGTTCGCGGTGCTGGTGTTCGTGGCCTACGGGTACTCGGCGCGCCAGCACGTGAAGAACCTCGAGTGGGATCGCGCGTACGCCGCGGAGGTGGAACGCCGGTTGGCGCAGTACTACGACGCCGAGGGCAACTACATCGGGGAGATGGACGAGTCGCTGATCATCCGTCAGTTGCAGATGGCCGACGACATGCCCGCGCATCTGAAGTCGCTGTACCGGCCCAAGCGCCGTCGGGCCTCCACCGGCGTGAGCAACGAAGACGAGGAGGACGCCCTACTGGACGCCCTCGAGGCCGACAGGCGACACTGAGACGCAGACCCGCGCCCGCTTACGGCACCCGAGGGAGCCGTCCAGGCGGGCGGTCCGCCCGAGCGGACGTTGCCTTGTCGGACGGGTCACCCGTGATGAAGGAGTCGCCGTGAAGATCACCGCCGCCGTGCTCGAGGAGATCGGGCTGCCGCGCCCGTACGCCGAGTCCCATCCGTTGCGCCTCCAGGAGGTGGAGCTCGCGGACCCCGGTCCGGGCGAGCTGCTGATCCAGGTCCGGGCGGCGGGACTGTGTCACTCGGACCTGTCCGTGGTGGACGGCAACCGGGTGCGTCCCACGCCCATGGTGCTGGGACACGAGGCCTCCGGGATCGTGGAGGCGGTGGGTGAGGGTGTTACGGACATCGCCGTGGGTGACCAGGTCACGACCGTGTTCCTGCCCCGCTGCGAGGAGTGCGACCAATGCGCCACGGACGGGAAGCTGCCGTGCGGTCCCGGTTCCCGCAGTAACGACGCCGGGCTGTTGCCCGGTGGTGAGCGCCGATTGCACCGCGGTGAGGAGGAGCTGTTCCACCACCTGGGGGTTTCGGGTTTCGCGACCCACGCGGTGGTCAACCGCCAATCGGTGGTGCCCGTGGACAAGGACGTGCCCCCGGAGATCGCCGCCGTGGTGGGCTGCGCGGTGCTCACGGGCGGCGGCGCCGTGATCAATGCGGGCCGTCCAGACGACGGTGACACGGTGCTCATCGTGGGTCTGGGCGGCGTGGGCATGGCTGCGCTGCTGACCGCGGTCTCGCTCGAGAAGGGCCCGGTGATCGGGGTGGACGCGAACCCGGAGAAGCTCGCGCGCGCCGTCGAACTCGGAGCAAGCGCGGTGTACTCCCCCGAGGAGCTCGCCGAGCAGGGGGTGACGGCGGCCGTGGTGATCGAGGCCGCGGGCCACCCCCGCGCGTTCGAGACGGCGGTCGCGGCGACCTCGCCCGGGGGCATCACGGTGACGGTGGGGTTGCCCTCGCCGGACGCCCGGTCCACGATCTCCCCGCTGGGGCTCACCGCGCAGGCGCGCACGATCGTGGGTTCCTACCTGGGTTCGGCGGTCCCCGCGCGGGATATCCCCGTGTACCTGGGACTGTGGCGGGAGGGGAAGCTACCCATCGAGGAGCTGATCTCCCAGCGGATCGGTTTCGAGCAGATCAACGAGGGTCTCGACGCCCTCGCCGAGGGCCGGGCAGTGCGCCAGGTCGTACTGTTCGAGAACTGAGCCCCGCCGCGCCGGGTGCGGGAGCGGCGTACGTCCCCGCACCGTACGCGCCGCGAAGAGTCCCGCGGCGCGCCAGGCCCGTTGGTCCTCCAGCGGCCGCGGCAGGATGCCCCGTGCTACGCGAGGGTGATGAGGTCCTGGTAGTCCTGGCTCCAGAGGTCCTCCACGCCGTCCGGGAGCATGACCACGCGCTCGGGTTCGAGCGCCTCCACGGCGCCCTCGTCGTGGGAGACCAGGACCACGGCGCCCTCGTAACTGTGCAGCGCGTTGAGGATCTCCCGCCGGGACGCGGGGTCCAGGTTGTTGGTGGGCTCGTCCAGCAGCAGCACGTTCGCCGACGACGCTACGAGCGTCGCGAGTGCGAGTCGCGTCTTCTCGCCGCCGGAGAGCACCCCGGCGGGCTTGTCCACGTCGTCGCCCTGGAACAGGAACGAGCCGAGGATCGTGCGCACCTGGGTGTCCTGCAGGTCCGGTGCGGCGCTCTTCATGTTCTCGAGGACGGTGCGCTCGGTGTCCAGGGTGTCGTGTTCCTGCGCGAAGTAGCCGAGTTTCAGGCCGTGACCCGCGACCACCTCGCCGGTGTCCGGGTCCGCCTGGCCCGCGAGCATGCGCAGCAGCGTGGTCTTGCCCGCGCCGTTGAGCCCGAGCACGACCACGCGGGAACCGCGGTCGATCGCGAGGTCCACATCGGTGAAAATCTCGAGTGAGCCGTAGGACTTGGACAGGCCCTTGGCCATGAGCGGGGTCTTGCCGCAATCGGCGGGCTTGGGGAAGCGGATGGCCGCGACCTTGTCCTGCACGCGTTCACCCTCGATCCCGGCCATGAGCCGTTCGGCTCGGCGGATCATCTGCTGGGCGGCCACGGCCTTGGTGGCCTTGGCGCGCATCTTGTTGGCCTGGTCCATGAGCACCCCGGCCTTCTTCTCCGCGTTGGCGCGTTCACGCTTGCGGCGGGCCTGGTCCTGGTCGCGCTGCTGGAGGTAGTTCTTCCACGTCATGTTGTACACATCCACCACGCAGCGGTTGGCGTCCAGGTACAACACCTTGTTCACGACCATTTCCATGAGGTCCACGTCGTGGGAGATCATGAGGACCCCGCCCTGGTAGGAACGCAGGAACTCGCGCAGCCACACGATCGAGTCGTGGTCCAGGTGGTTGGTGGGCTCGTCGAGGAGCATGGTGTCCGCGTCCGAGAACAGGATCCGGGCGAGCTCCACACGGCGACGCTGCCCACCGGAGAGCGTGTGCAGGGGCTGGTCAAGCACGCGCTGGGGCAGGTTGAGGTTGCTCGTGATGGTCGCGGCCTCGGACTCCGCGGCGTAGCCACCGCCGGCCAGGAACTCCGACTCGAGGCGGTCGTAGCGGCGCATGGCCTTGGCCCGCACGGCGTCGTCCTCGGAGGCCATCTCCTCCTCCGCGCGGCGCAGCTTGGTGATCACACCGGCGAGGTTACGCGCGGACAGGATGCGGTCCCGGGCCAGCTGGTCCATGTCATCGACCTTGGGGTCCTGCGGCAGGTACCCGATCGATCCCGACCGTGTGACCTCACCCGCGGCGGGGAGCGTGAGCCCCGCGAGCACCTTGGTCATGGTGGTCTTGCCGGCCCCGTTGCGCCCGACCAGGCCCACCTTGTCGCCCTTGTCCACCCGGAAGTTCACCTCGTCCATGAGCAATCGCGCGCCGGCGCGCAGTTCGAGGTTCGTGACGGTGATCAACGGTGCAGGGCCTTTCGTGGGGCGGTCGAGCGAGTGCTCCCGGGACGAGGCCGCACACCGTGCTCGGCGTGCGGCGCTTCGTGGATCGCGCTGGATGGAGGCGCCCGGGACAGACAGAAACCCCGTGGCTGCGGGGTCCTGCACCAGTCTACTCGCGGTCGCAAATCCACTCGACGAGCGGGCGCGGCCGGCGCGCGGGGCACCCGCGACCCGTGCGGCGTCGTGCCGTGAGGTGCCGGCGCGGTGCACGGGCCGTGTGATCCGCCGGATGAGCAGGAGCGGTCGGGCGAGCGAGGGTGGGCGGGTGCCGAGGGCCCACTCCACCGGGCTCCACTAGACTGCGGACCATGACAGCACCCGCGCGCGACACCCGCACCGTGACCTCATTCGACCTGGCCAACATCGCCGTGTTCGCCGCGCTGACGTGCGTGCTCGCGCTCGCTCCCGCCATCCCCGTGGGTGCGCTCGGGGTGCCCATCACACTGCAGACCCTCGGGGTGTACCTGACCGGCATGATCCTCGGGAGCCGCCGCGGCTTCGCCGCCCTGGCGCTGTACGTGATCGTGGGTCTGCTCGGCGTCCCGGTGTTCGCCGGCTTCGTGGGCGGACCGGCCGTCCTGGGTGGGCCCAGCGTGGGCTATTTGCTCTCCTTCCCGTTCGCCGCCGCCCTCGTGGGTGCACTCGCCCACCGCAGCGTGCGCGCCGAACGCGTACGACGCCGCGCGGGCTCCACCTCCGCAGCCCCCGAACGCCGTAGCGGGCTGGTGATCACACTCTTCGGTGCGGCGCTCGCTGGCCTCGTGCTCTCCCACGTCATGGGCATCGCGGGCATGATGCTCACCGCGGGACTGTCCCTTCGGGCGGCGCTGCTCACCGATCTCGCGTTCGTCCCCGGTGACCTGGTTAAGGCACTCGTGGCGGCCCTGATCGCGGTGGCCGTGCACCGTGCCTTCCCCCGGATGGCCGGGGCGGTCCTCTGAGTGCAACCCGCACTACGACCGGGCTCCTCCGAGCCCCTGTACTGCGCGGACGTCACCGTCACGGCGGAGGGACCCGCGGGTCCCGTGACCGTCCTGGACCGGGTCACGTGTGAGTTCACCGCGCCGCGCACCGCGGTGGTCGGGCTCAACGGCTCCGGCAAGTCCACGCTGCTGCGGCTGTTCAACGGGCTCGTGACACCAACCTCGGGCGTGGTGCTCACGGGCAGCGTGGACCCCGTGGCCTTCCCCCGGGAGGCCCGCTCGCTCGTGGGGTTCGTGTTCACCGATCCGGCCTCCCAGATCCTGATGCCCACACCGCTCGAGGACATCGAACTGTCCCTGCGGCGTCGTGTCCCGGACCGGGTGCAACGCGCTGAGCAGGCCCTGTCTTGGCTGCGCCGCATGGGGCTTGAGCACCGCGCACACCACAGCGTGTTCGACCTCTCCGGCGGGGAACGCCAGCTCGTGGCGCTGGCCGCCGTGCTCGCCGTGGAACCCCGGGTGCTCATCCTGGACGAACCCACCACGTTGCTGGACCTGCGCAATCGCCTCAAGCTGCGAGAGCTGCTGGACGGATTACCCCAGCAGCAACTTGTGAGCACTCACGACCTCGACCTCGCCGAGAGCGCCGAGCACGTGGTCGTGGTCCACGAGGCGCGGATCCTCGATCAGGGTCCGCCCGAGCTCGTGCTCCCCCGGTACCGCGCGTGGTGCGCGCACGGTTTCCCCGGGGAGGCTGCGTGAGGAGGTCGCGCGCCGACGACCTGCTGGGCACGTACGTCCCCGGGACCTCGATCCTGCATCGCAGTCCCCTGTGGCTCAAGACCGTGGTGCTGCTCGGCGCGTGCGTGGCGATCATGGCCGTGCGCGCGTGGCCGGTGTCCCTCGCGGCATTCGCGCTCAGCGCGGTGGTGTCCGCGGCCTGTGGTTTGGGGTTACGGCGGTGGGCCCGCTCCCTGCGCCCACTCCTGCTCCTCGTGGGCGTGCTGAGTCTCTACCACCTCGTGGCCAACGGTCCGGCCCGCGCGGCGGACGTCGTGCTCTCCCTGCTGGCCGTCGTGGGGATCACCCGGTTGCTCATCACCACCACACCGCTGCCCCGACTCATCGACGGCCTTGTCACCCTGTGCACACCGCTGCGCCGGCTGGGTGTGGACCCCGAGCGGGTGGGGCTCGCGGTCTCACTCATGATCCGTTCGGTGCCCTGGTTGTTCGGCGTGCTCTCCGGGCTGCGCGACGCCGCCGCGGCACGCACCGTGCGCCCGTCCCCAGTGCAGCTCGTGACACCGGCCGTGATCGCGACCGTGGACTACGCGCACCGCACCGGGGAGGCGCTCGCCGCGCGCGGACTCGAGTGAGCCCCCGCGCACGCCACGCGGAGGCCGTCCGACGCGCCGCGACGCTGCGCCACGGCCCCGTACCGCGCGGTTGCCCCGGTGGGGCCCTATGCTTCCCCCATGAGTTTCAATGACAACTCCCAGCTCAACGGCGGCCGCGTGGGTTCGGGCGGCGGTGGCCGCGGGATCGCTGTGGGAGGCGGGCTGGGCGGCGCCGTCCTGCTGCTGCTCGCGGGACTGTTCTTCGGCCAGGACGGCATCGATGCGCTCACTGGCGGCAATCAGGACGACACCCAGAGCACGCAACAGGTGGACTCCGGGCTCGCGGACCGCTGCCGAACGGGCGAGGACGCCAACCGGGACACCGAGTGCCGCATGGTGGCCACGGTCCAGTCCCTGGACCAGTTCTGGGGAGGGTACTTCCCCGAGGCCACGGGCAAGAAGTACTCGTTGCCGCAGGTGGAACTGTTCCGCGGGACCGATTCCACGTCCTGCGGCCAAGCGTCCTCCGCGACCGGCCCGTTCTACTGCCCGCCGGATTCCACGGTCTACCTGGACACCGGCTTCTTCGACCAGATGCGCAGCCAGTTCGGCGCCGACGCCGACGCCCTGGCCCAGGAGTACGTCATGGCGCACGAGGTGGGGCACCACGTGCAGAACCTGCAGGGCACCCTGGGCCGGGCGCAGCAGGACCCGCACGGCGCGACGTCGGCCGCCGTGCGCACCGAGCTGCAGGCCGACTGCTATGCGGGGATGTGGGCGCATCACGCGACCGAGCCCGGCGGGGCCGTCCAATTGGAGCCGATCACCCGGACGCAGCTCGCCGACGCGATCGAGGCGGCCGGGGCGATCGGTGACGACCGGATCCAGGAGACCACCCAGGGTCGCGCGAACCCGGAGTCCTTCACCCACGGCACCTCGGCGCAGCGCCAGGCGTGGTTCCTCACCGGCTACCAGACCGGGGACATCCGCGCGTGCAACACGTTCACCGCCTCGGACCTGAACCGTCCTGCGGCCCTGAAGTAACCGTTCACACATCGTCATCCGGTGCGGCACGTCCCGGACGAGCCGCACCGGGGCAGCACAGGTGGCCGGCGCCCCGGTGTCGGGTCCGGGCGGCACGTCCGGGCCCACTTCGTCGCGTACCTCGGCCAGCGCGGTCAGGGACACCGGGGCCCGGCCCAGTTGCCGGCCGCCGTGGTTCGAGACCACCAGCCCGTCGGCGCCCACGCTCAGGGCCCGGCGGGCGTCGTCGGCGGTGAGCACGCCCCCGGTCTCACCCCCCGCATGCATGAACCGCGTGAACCCCGTGGGGGCGATCCGGGTGAAGGAGCCGAGGCGCATGAGGGGTTTCAATTCGGACAGCTGGGGTAGTTGGCGTTGCAGGGAGCATCTCCCGATCCGGACGTGGGCCGCGGGCCCGACATGGACGTCGGATCCGAACGTAGCACCGCCCGCGCCATGGAACCCTCGGATGGGGGACGAGCACATGGCTGCCCGGGGCTCTGCGCATCCGAGTCTTGCGGGAGGGGTCCGGGTACGCGTGAGGGCGCGGGGTGATTCACCCCGCGCCCTCACGACACGCATCGACTCAGATGTTGAAGCCCAAAGCCCGCATCTGATCGCGTCCGTCCTCCGTGATCCGCTCGGGACCCCACGGGGGCATCCAGATCCAGTTCACGTGCCACTCGTCCACGGTGGGGGCCAGGTTCTGGGCGACCTGTTCCTCGATTACGTCCTGCAGCGGGCACGCGGCCGTGGTGAGCGTCATGTCCAGACGCAGGGAGTCGTCATCCTGGTAGGCCAGCCCGTAGAGCAGCCCCAGGTCCACGATGTTGACACCCAGCTCGGGGTCGATCACGTTTTTCAACAGATCCGTGATCTCGGCAAGCGACGCCTGGCCATTGGGACCTGGGGTCTCCGCCGTGACGGTCTCGGTGGAATCGCTCATCGCGACCTCCTCTGAAGTGGTGTGCGGGGACTTACTTGGCGGGGGCCCGCACGTAGCGGTCGTAGCCCTCGTTCTCGAGCTGGTCGGCGAGCTCGGGACCACCCTGGTCCACCACGCGCCCGTCCGAGAACACGTGCACGAACTGCGGCTTGATGTAGCGCAGGATCCGCGTGTAGTGGGTGATGAGCATGATGCCCGTGTTGTCCTCCTGCAGGGCGCGGTTGACACCCTCGGAGACGATCTTCAGGGCGTCCACGTCCAGACCGGAGTCGGTCTCGTCCAGCAGCGCGATCTTGGGCTTGAGGATCTCGAGTTGCAGGATCTCGTGACGCTTCTTCTCGCCACCGGAGAAGCCCTCGTTCACGTTGCGCTGCAACATGTCGTTGTCGATCTTCAGCTTGTCCATGGCGGTGCGCACGTCCTTGGTCCACGTGCGCAGGGACGGGGCCTCGCCCTCGATCGCCGTCTTGGCCGAACGCAGGAAGTTGGAGGTGGTCACGCCCGGGATCTCCACGGGGTACTGCATGGCCAGGAAGAGCCCGGCGCGGGCGCGCTCGTCCACGGACATCTCCAGTACGTCCTGACCGTCCAGGGTCACGGAACCGGAGTCCACCTGGTACTTGGGGTGACCGGCGATCGTGGAGGCGAGCGTGGACTTCCCGGAACCGTTGGGGCCCATGATCGCGTGCACCTCACCGGAATTAATGGTCAGGTTCACGCCCTTGAGGATGGGCTTGGTGGTCTCGTCGTCCAGGATGACGGACGCGTGGAGGTCCTTGATCTCCAGAGTTGACATGAAGCGATTCTCCTAGTGTTCGTGCGCACCCGATCGGTTCGCGAGCCGGATGCGGGAAGGTCGTGGATGGGAACTGCCGCGGCGCGTGGGCCGGGCGCTCAGTTCTCGGTGCGGGCCAGTTCGTCCTCGAGGGACGCGCGCAGCTGTTCCTCGAGGGACTCGACGCCCACCTGCTGGATGATCTCGAACAGGAACCCGCGCACCACGAGGCGCCGCGCGTCCTGCTCGGGGATCCCGCGGGACATCAGGTAGTACAGGTGCTCGTCGTCCAGCTGACCCGTGGTCGAGGCGTGACCGGCGCCGGCGATCAAGCCGGTCTCGATCTCGAGGTTCGGCACGGAGTCCATGCGGGGGCCGTCGTTGAGGATCAGGTTGCGGTTGAGCTCGTAGGTGTCCGTGCCTTCCGCTTCCGCGCGGATCAGCACGTCCCCGACCCACACGCCGTGGGCGTTCTCGCCCTGCAGCGCGGACTTGTAGGTCACGCGGGAACGGCACCGGGGCACGGAGTGGTCCACGAACAACCGGGATTCCAGGTGCTGGCCGTCGTCCACGAACGTGAGACCGTACATCTCCACGTCACCACCGGGAGCGGTGAAGCGGGTGGACGGGGTGACCCGCACGAGGTCCCCACCGAGGCTGACGAGCACGTGCTTGAAGGTCGCGTCGCGACCCAGGCTCGCTTGCTGCGAAGAGGCATGCACGGAGTCGTCGTCCCATTCCTGGAGCGAGACGACCGTGAGGTTGGCACCGTCCGCGACCGAGAACTCCACGTTCTGGGACAGCACGGCGGAGCCCACGTGGCGCAGCACCACGAGCGCGCGGGAGTTCGTCCCGGCCTCGATCACGATGTGCTGGGCTGCGGGCTCGGCCGACTCACCCGTGATCGTGACGATGACCGGCTCGGTGACCTGCGCGTCGCGCGGGACGCTGAGCACGGTGGCCTCGCGGAAGTTGGACCACGCGTTGGCGGAGACCCGGTCCTCGGGGATGCCCACCGAGCCGATGCGGGAGTCCTCGCGGGAGACCGTGGTGAGTTCCACACCATCGCCGCCGGAGACCGACACGGCCGGGGCTGGCCCGTCCAGGGCGGAGTCGTCGAGCCCGCGCAGGCGCTTGATCGGGGTGAATCGCCAGTCCTCAAGCTTGGTGCTCAGCGGCGGGAAGTCCGCGACGTCGTAGGAGGTGAAACGGCCCGCGCGCGAGGAATCCGGGACACCGGAGATGTCACCGTGCTCCGTGTGCCTGATCTCGGGCTCACCGGCCTGGTTACGACCCTCCTGGAGGGTCTCGCCCTCCTGGCTCATCCCGGGAATCGCCACGCGGTCCTCACCGGTGGGGACCCCGTTCACCTGTTCGGTGGTGTCCTGGGCGGTCTGATCAGTGGTGGACATATCAGCCAACGGATCCTTCCATTTGCAGTTCGATGAGACGGTTCAGCTCGAGCGCGTACTCCATGGGCAGCTCGCGGGCGATCGGCTCCACGAAGCCGCGCACGATCATGGCCATGGCCTCGTCCTCGGGCAGACCGCGCTGCATGAGGTAGAACAGCTGCTCCTCGGAGACCCGGGAGACCGTGGCCTCGTGACCCATGGTGACGTCGTCCTCGCGGATGTCCACGTACGGGTAGGTGTCCGAGCGGGAGATCGTGTCCACGAGCAGGGCGTCGCACACCACGTTGGACTTGGAGTGCTTGGCGCCCTCGCGCACCTGCACCAGACCGCGGTACGCGGAACGACCGCCGTTACGGGCCACGGACTTGGACACGATCGACGAGGACGTGTTCGGGGCGATGTGCACCATCTTGGAGCCGGTGTCCTGATGCTGGCCCTCACCCGCGAACGCGATCGACAGCGTCTCACCGCGGGCGTGCTCACCGGTCATGTAGACCGCGGGGTACTTCTGGGTGACCTTGGAGCCGATGTTGCCGTCCACCCATTCCATGGTGGCGCCCTCGTGGGCGATCGCGCGCTTGGTCACCAGGTTGTACACGTTGTTCGACCAGTTCTGGATGGTCGTGTAGCGAACCCGGGCGTTCTTCTTGCAGATGATCTCCACCACGGCGGAGTGCAACGAATCCGTCTTGTAGATCGGCGCGGTGCAACCCTCGATGTAGTGGACGTAGGAGTCCTCGTCCGCGATGATCAGCGTGCGCTCGAACTGGCCCATGTTCTCCGTGTTGATGCGGAAGTAGGCCTGCAGCGGGATGTCCACGTGCACGCCCTTGGGCACGTACACGAACGACCCGCCGGACCACACGGCCGTGTTCAGTGCGGCGAACTTGTTGTCGCCCACCGGGATCACGGTGCCGAAGTACTCCTCGAAGAACTCGGGGTGCTCCTTCAGCGCGGTGTCCGTGTCCATGAAGATCACGCCCTGGCGCTCCAGGTCCTCGCGGATCTGGTGGTACACGACCTCGGACTCGTACTGCGCGGCCACACCGGCCACCAGACGGTTGCGCTCCGCCTCGGGGATGCCGAGCCTTTCGTACGTGTTGCGGATGTCATCGGGCAGCTCCTCCCAGGAGCCGGCCTGCTGCTCGGTGGAGCGCACGAAGTACTTGATGTTGTCGAAGTCGATCCCGGACAGGTCCGCACCCCACGTGGGCATGGGCTTGCGGTCGAAGAACTTCAGACCCTTGAGCCGCAGCTGGGTCATCCAGTCCGGTTCGCTCTTCTTGGCCGAGATGTCCCGGACCACTTCTTCGTTGACGCCGCGGCGCGCGGAGGCACCGGCGTCGTTCTTGTCGGCCCAGCCGTACTGGTACTGACCGATCCCCTCGAGCTCCGGGTTCATCTCCAGGATCTCGGAAATCGTGGTGTCACCTGACGTGTTGCCCGCGGTCTCCGCGGGCACAATGCGCTCGGTCATGACAACCCTCCCTGTCGTGCGGTTGTGTGGTTGGTGGAATTCGAGTGACCCGCAGTGCGCAGTTGCAGCGGGACGTGTGTGGTGCAGACGTGGGCGCCGGCCGCCATGGTGGACAGCCTGCGGACGTCCACGTCCAACAGTTCGGAGATCAGTGCGGTTTCCTGTTCGCAGAACTCGGGGTACTCGCTCGCGATGTCCTGGATGGGGCAGTGGCCCTGGCACAGTTGCGCCGAGCGCAGCGTAACGCCCTTGGGTCCCCGTGGGGTCACGGTGGTGTGCGAGGCCACGAAGCCGTCGCGGCTCATGGCCGCGGTTAGGGCGTTGAGGCGGTCGTCGACGTCGGGCCCGGCCGCCTCGACCTGCGGGCGGTAGCGTTCGCGCATGCGCTCGATCTGCTCGGCGACGAACGCTTGCACGAGCTTCTCACCGCCCACGCGCTGCATGGTCTCCAGCGCACGGTGTGCGAGTCCGAGGTAGTCGTGGCCGAGCTGTTCGTGGCCTCCGGGGGCGACGACGTAGCGCCGGGCCGGGCGCCCCGCGCCCGATTGCGCGCTGCGCAGGGCGGAGACCTCGATGAACTGTTCGGCCTCGAGCGCGTCCAGATGGCGCCGGACGGCGGCGGGGGTCAACCCCAGGTCCTTGGCGATCTGTGCGGCGGAGATGGGACCGTGGGCGAGCACCAACGAGAGCACCCGGGAACGGGTGGTGTCATCCTGGTCCGTGCGGACCGCACCGCGGTCCGTGGCAGGTGAACTCATGCTCGGTGCAACATCCTTCGAGTGATGACGGTTGGCTCGGGGCGCGGCGTCCATCCCACCGGGTGAGCGCCATGCAGTGTAAAAACCTTCATGGTGGGACACGCAATACATAACGAGGGTATGTCCTAATCCATTCCCGGCCAAACGGCTCCGATAGGGGAACCGGGGCCCAAGACCCTTCGGCGAACCCTCCAGCCAGTACCGGGACGGACGTTCTAGACTGTCCGGGTGCAGATCCACCCCGACCCCGCTCCCACGTCCCCGGCGACCGCGACCGACACCGGTCCCGCCCTGCACATCGAGAACCTCGTGAAGACCTTCGAGGGCCGGGGTGAGCCCGTCCGGGCCGTGCGCGGTCTGAGCCTGGCCGCGGAGCACGGGAAAATCACCGCCCTGCTCGGGGCCAACGGGGCCGGCAAGACCACCACACTGCAGTGCGCCCAGGGGCTGCAGCGCCCCACCTCCGGCAGCGTCCGGTTGCTCGGGGAGGACCCGTGGCACGCCTCCCCCGCATTGCGGGCGCGCGTGGGCGTGATGCTCCAGGACGGGGGTCTACCGCCGTCAGTGCGCCCCGGGGAACTGTTGCGCCACGTCAGCCGGCTCTACGCGGACCCCGTGCCCGTGGCCGAACTCGTGGAGCTGCTGGGCATCGAATCGTTCCTGACCACGGGGATCCGGCGCCTGTCCGGCGGGCAGAAGCAACGCGTGGCCCTGGCCGCGGCCCTCGTGGGCCGCCCGGACGTGCTGTTCCTGGACGAACCTTCGGCGGGGTTGGACCCCCGCTCGCGCCACATCGTCTTCGACTTGATCCGGCGCCTGCGGGACAGCGGGGTGTGCATCATCCTGACCACGCACCTCATGGACGACGCCGCCCGCCTGGCCGACTACGTCTACATCGTGGACCGGGGCACGATCGCCGCGCAGGGAACCGTTGCGGAACTGGTCAGCGCCGAACGCCACGCACCGCTCGTGATGAGCATCACGCTCGCCAAGGAGCACGCCGGTCTGCTGCGCGCGGACCCGCCGTGGCGCACCCCGCGGTTCGACGACGTCGAATGGAGCGTCCAGGACCGCACCGTGACGCTGACGGGCCCGCTGGACGCGCCACGGATCCGCGAACTGACTGCGTGGGCCACACAGAACGACACCTTGCCGGAGGCGCTGAGCGTGCAACCCCGATCCCTCGAAGACGTCTTCCTGGAAGTCTCCGGGGGGAATGCCTCGTGAGCACCTCGACCCACGAGTCCTCGGTGACCGCAGCGCCGTCGTCCCCCGCCGGGGCCGCATCCCTGCCCCGGCGCGTGCTCGCTCAGGCGCGCTTCGAGACCATGACCATGATCCGCAACGGCGAACAGTTGCTGCTTCTGCTGATCCTGCCCGTCATGGCACTCGTGGCCCTGACCGTGACCGACCTGTTGGACGGCTACCGCGTGGGGGACGCATCCCGCGTGGACGTGGCCGTGCCCGGGATCCTGGTGCTGTGCGTGATCTCGAGCGCGTTCTCCGGACAGGGGATCCAGACCGGTTTCGACCGTCGCTACGGGGTGCTGCGCTACCTCTCGACCACTCCCCTGGGTCGCGCCGGGCTGATCGCGGGCAAGCTACTGGCCATCCTGGCCGTGCTCGCGGTGCAGTACGCGGTGATTGCGGCCGTGGCCGTGCCCCTGGGCTGGCGGCCGTCCTGGGAGGCCGTGCTGGGGTCCGTTCCCCTGCTGATCCTCGTGGCACTCGCGTTCACCGGGCTCGGCATGCTGATTGCGGGGACCCTGCGGGCCGAGGCGACCCTGGCCGTGCTCAACGTCGTATGGGTCGCGCTCGCGGCCGCCGGCGGCGTCCTCTTCCCGGTGAGCGTGCTGCCCGGGTGGCTCTCGTGGCTCGTGGCGTGGCTGCCGTCCTCCGCGGCCGGTGAGGCGCTGCGGGAATGCTTCCTGATGGGTAGTGTCTCCCCCGTGCCGCTGCTCGTGCTCGCCGCGTGGGCCGCGCTCAGCTGGGCGGCCACGGTCGCCTGGTTCAAGTGGGTGTGAGCTCACCCGCGTGAGCCCGCTGCGCCCAGGGGTTTCCCACGGTGTTCTCGCTACACTGGAGGGGTCCCATCCCCTCTGCCCTTGGATGCTCCGTCATGTCTGATGTCGCCCGCCGCACCGCCACCGATTCGTTCTGGTGGCCCGCCACCGTGACCCCGTGGGTGCGGGGACTCGCGGTCGCATCCCTGCTGACCAACTCGCTGTTAATCCTCACGGGCGGGCTCGTGCGCCTGACGGGTTCCGGGTTGGGCTGCCCCACGTGGCCGCGCTGCACCGCCGACTCGTGGACCAGCACCCAGGAGATGGGCGTGCACGGGCTGATCGAGTTCGGCAACCGCCTGCTGACGTTCGTGCTCACCGTGGTCGCGGTGCTCACGTTCCTCTCGGTGCTCAAATTGCGTCACGAGCACCCCAAGCTCTTCCGCCTGGCGCTGTTCCTGCTGATCGGCATTCCCCTACAGGCCGCGATCGGCGGCATCACCGTCCACGCGGACCTGCACCCGCTCGTGGTGGGGGTGCACTACCTGATCTCGGCCATCATGATCAGCCTGGCCACTCTGCTCGTGCTCAACACCCGCCGGGACGGGTTGTCGGTGGTCGCATACGAGCAGCGACCGGGGCAGTTGCACGGCTCCCGCTCCGCCGCACGCGTGCTGGGGGCGCTGACCGGTGTGCTCACCGCCGTGATCCTCTACCTCGGGACGCTCGTCACGGGCACAGGCCCCCACGCCGGGGACGAGGACAGTGCGCGGCTCGCGTTCGACTCCGTGATGATCGCCCGGGCGCACGCCATCCCCGTCTACCTCCTGACGTTCACGGTGATCGCGGGCATCGCCCTCACCGTCGTGAAGTCCCTGCCGCGGATCCTGCGTAACGCGTACCTCATCATGGCGGTCGTCATCGTGGCCCAGGCGCTGCTGGGGTACTACCAGTACTTCAACGGGGTCCCGGTTCCCGCCGTGGCCCTGCACATGGTGCTCTCGGCCGTGCTGATCTGGGCGGCCACGCGGGTGGTCTCGTTCAGCGTCTACCTCGCACAGGACACCCACGAGTACGCGGCACCCATCGACGAGCCCGCCGACGACGCCGCTCGCGCCACACCCGCGCACCCCGTGCGCTGATCGCGAGGCACCAAGCTTATTCTGCGACGAAGGTCGCCGAGGGTGCGGACGAGCGCAGCCGCTCCACGGCGTCCGAGAGCAGCCGCTTGCTGTGGGACGGGATGGGCAGCAGGGGACGGCGGGGAGCGCTCGTTCGCACGCCGCACACCTCCGCCAACGCGTAGAGCACCGACAGGGGCCGTTCCTGACTCATGAGGTGCATGAGGGGATGCAGCGCGGCGCTCCAGGCTGCGGCGTCGTCCGCGCGGCCCTCCGCGACGGCGCGGTGGAAGGCCACGAACTCGGGCGCGAGCAACGCCGCCATGCCGCTGTGCCACGCCGCGCTCGGGTACTCGTCCACGATGAGTTGATCGCGGCTCACACCGTGTACGGTGCCCGGTTCGGCCTGCTGCGCGAAGAGCAGCTGGCGGGAGTGGAAGAGCCGACCGGACGCCGCGGTGTCCTTGAACGCGACCACGTTGTCCAGCCACGACAGCTCCGAGGCCAGTTCCACGGGGTAGGTGAACCCGGTGGTGGTCGGGTTGTTGTACAGGCACAACGGCAGGGACATAGCGGAGGCGACCGTCTCCACCTGGTCCGCGATCTCCTGGGATACCAACGGGATGTAACTCACGGGGCTCAACACCAGGCCGTCGGCACCGTTGTTCTCGGCGGAGTACGCGAACTGCATGACCTCCCGCGTGGTGATAGCGGAGATCCCCACGCCCACGGGCGTCCCCGAGCCCGACGCCGCGTCCACAGCCGTGCGGACCACCTGCGCCCGTTCCTGGGGGCCCAGGTAGGCGAACAGACCGGAGGTCCCGAGTACCACGATCCCGGACACTCCGCTGCGCGCGAGCCGCGCGACACTACGTTCGAGGGAATCCAGGTCCAGCCCGCCACCGGGGAGCAAGGGGGTCACGGGGTAGGCGATCACACCGGAGAAGGTCATCGAGAACATGGACCCATTTTAGGTGACCCTAACCAGCTTTCCAGGACACCCAGCCCGTGCGTGACGTCGAGAACGAAGGGCGGACGGCGTCGTCGTCCGTGGTAACGCCCGGACGGGATCCCGCGCGCTGGAGCGGGCCGGGCGAGACGCAAGCCCGAAGGGCTCCGACGGTAACGGCCCGGGTCAGAAAATGGGCCCACCCACGAACGGGTCCAGGGCCACGCCTACGAACACGAAGGTGATGTAGGCGATCGAGCCGTGGAACACGTACATGGCCTGCTTGAGCGTGGGCTTGCCGACGCGGGCCAGGCCGTAGAGCTTGTGGCAGTGGTACGTGAACCAGCCGCCGGAGATCAGGGCGATCACACCGTAGACCCACCCGGCGTCACCCACGGGGATCAACAGCAGCGAGCAGATCACGGTGGCCCACGCGTAGAGCACCACCTGGGCGCCCACGGTGCGCGCGGTGTCCACCGCACCGAGCATGGGCACGCCGGCGCGGGAATAGTCCTCCGCGTACTTCATGGACAGCGGCCAGTAGTGCGGCGGGGTCCACAGGAAGATGAACGCGAAGAGCACGAATGCGGGCCACTCAAGGGTCCCGCGCACCGCGGCCCAGCCGATCAGTACGGGCATGCACCCGGCGATCCCGCCCCACACGATGTTCTGCGCGGTGCGGCGCTTGAGCACAATCGAGTAGAACACCGCGTACAGGGCGATGGCCACCACGCCGAGCACACCGCACAAGACGCTGACCCCCAGGGTCAGCCACGCGACGGACACGACCGAAAGCACCCACGCGAAGATCAGGGCCTCACGCTCCCCCACCTCACCGGTCACGAGTGGGCGCTTGGCGGTGCGCCGCATGAGCCGGTCCTCGTTGCGGTCGATGTAACAGTTGAACGCACCCGCCGCACCGGCCGCGAGCGCGCCGCCGACCAGGGTGTTGAGCACGAGCAAGAAATCGGGGACACCCTGCTGGGCGAAGAACATGGTGGGCACGGTGGCCACGAGGAGCAGTTCGATGATCCGGGGCTTCGTGAGCGCCACGTACGCTTTGAGCTTACGACCCAAGGTCATCCGGCCCTGATACCCCACGGGCTCCACGGTCCCGATGCGGGTCCCGGTCACTCCGTGTCCGTGCGGCGCGTGGGATCCGTGGGATTCCGGGTGCGTCGCGGTGTCAAGGTGATTCACGGAATCAATGCTCCAAAGAACGTGGGTGGCCCGGCCGTGCGCCGGGAGTGCCTGGGGCGGGTGCGCCGCACGCGCACCGATACCCGGTCATCAGTATAGCCGCCGGTCCCGGCCCACGCCGGGGTGATGTCCGGCACGCGCTTGTGCCCGTGGCGCGGGCCGCGGTCGTCCCTGCCACGCAGCGTCCCACCGGACTAAGGTTGATCCCGGAACATGCGTTCCGGGCCGATCGTCGCGGCCGAGTCCGCGGCGGAGTGTTCCGGATCGTGACCGCACAACCCGTCTAGGAAAGGGGCGCGTCACCGTGCCGAACCTCGATCAACCGTTGAACTGGACCGAGAAGGACGCCCGTGCGGTGGACACCGCGCGTGTGCTCGCCGCGGACGCCGTGCAGAAGGTGGGCAACGGCCACCCCGGCACCGCCATGTCCCTGGCCCCGGTCGCGTACCTGTTGTTCCAGAAGATCATGCGGCACGACCCCTCCGACGACCGCTGGACCGGGCGTGACCGGTTCATCCTCTCCCCCGGTCACACGTCCCTGACCCTGTACCTGCAGCTGTACTTCTCCGGCTACGGCCTGGAGATGGAGGATCTCGAGTCCCTGCGCACGTGGGGTTCCAAGGTCCCGGGCCACCCCGAGTACCGCCACACCACGGGTGTCGAGATCACCACGGGTCCGCTGGGCCAGGGGCTCGCGTCCTCCGTGGGTTTCGCGTACGCGCAGCGCTACACGCGCGGTCTGTTCGACGCCGACGCCGCTCAGGGCACCTCCCCGTTCGACCACACCGTGTTCGTGATCGCGTCCGACGGTGACCTGCAGGAGGGCATCACCTCCGAGGCGTCGTCGCTGGCGGGCACCCAGGAGCTCGGCAACCTCGTGGTGATCTACGACGACAACAAGATCTCCATCGAGGACGACACCAACGTGGCGTTCAACGAGGACGTCCTCAAGCGCTACGAGGCCTACGGCTGGGACACCACGCGCGTGGACTGGCGCAACGGCGGCGAGTACCAGGAGGACGTGCAGGGGCTGTACGACGCGATCGTCGCGGCCACCAAGGTCACGGACAAGCCCTCGATCATCGCCCTGAACACCATCATCGGCTGGCCCGCCCCCACCAAGCAGAACACCGGTGGCGTGCACGGTTCCGCGCTGGGCGAGGACGAGGTCGCCGCGACCAAGAAGATCCTGGGCTTCGACCCGGAGAAGTCCTTCCAGATCGAGCCCGAGATCTTCGAGCACGTGCGCGAGGTCGGCGAACGCGGTAAGCAGGAGCGCGCGCAATGGGAGAAGTCCTTCGCCGAATGGCGTGAGGCCCACCCGGACAAGGCCGCGCTGTACGACCGGATCAAGAACGAGGAACTGCCCGAGAACTACGAGGACGCGTTCCCCACGTTCCCGGCGGGCAAGGCCGTGGCCTCCCGCAAGGCCTCCGGTCAGGTCATCAACGCCATCGCGGACACCTTCCCCGAGCTGTGGGGCGGTTCGGCGGACCTCGCGGGGTCGAACAACACCACGATCGACGACGCCAAGTCCTTCATCCCCGAGGCCCGCTCCACGGCCCAGTGGTCCGGTTCCCCGTACGGCCGGGTGCTGCACTTCGGCATCCGTGAGCACGCTGCCGCAGCGATCGTCAATGGCATCGTGATGAGCAGCCAGACGCGCGCCTACTCCGGCACGTTCCTGATCTTCTCGGACTACCAGCGTCCCGCGGTGCGCCTGGGTGCGCTCATGCGCGTACCTTCGATCTACGTGTGGACGCACGACTCGATCGGCCTGGGTGAGGACGGTCCCACGCACCAGCCCGTGGAGCAGCTCTCCGCGCTGCGCGCGATCCCGGGGCTCGACGTCGTGCGCCCCGCGGACGCCAACGAGACCTCCGTGGCATGGCGAACCATCCTCGAGCACCACGAGCACCCGGCCGGGATCGCCCTCACACGCCAGGACCTGCCCACGTTCGCGCGGGAGGACCTTCACCCGGATCACGACGGCGAGAAGTTCGCCTCCGCCGAGGGCGTAGCCCGCGGCGGGTACGTCCTCGCGGACACCGAGGGCGCCCCGGACGTAGTGCTCATCGGCACCGGTTCCGAGGTCCAGCTTGCCGTCGAGGCCCGTGAACAGCTCAAGGCCAAGGGCGTGGCCGCCCGCGTGGTGTCCATGCCGTGCCGCGAGTGGTTCGACGCCCAGGACGAGGACTACCGCAACTCCGTGATCCCGTCCGACGTCAAGGCCCGCGTGAGCGTGGAGGCCGGGATCCGGATGTCCTGGAACGACCTGCTGGGCGATGCCGGACGCGCCGTGTCCCTCGAGCACTTCGGCGAGTCCGCCGACTACCAGACCCTGTACCGCGAGTTCGGCATCACCGCCGAGGCCGTGGCCCAGGCCGCCGAGGAGTCCATCGCCGCCGCTCGCTGAACCCCGTCCCACGTCGCAGGCGGCCCGCTCGGGCCGCCTGCGACGCCCCAAAACCCTTCGACGTGAAGTGAGGACATCATGACGACTCCCACCCAGAAACTCTCCGACGCCGGCGTCTCCATCTGGCTCGACGACCTCTCCCGCCAGCGCCTGACGAGCGGGAACCTCCAGGAACTGATCGACACCAAGAACGTGGTGGGCGTGACCACCAACCCCACGATCTTCGCCGCGGCACTCGCGGACGGTGAGTCCTACCGCGAACAGGTCGCGGAGCTCGCCAAGGCCGGCGCCTCCGTGGACGACGCCGTGTTCCGGATCACCACCGACGACGTGCGCGATGCGTGCGACCTGTTCACCCCCATCGCCCAGGCCACCCAGGGCGTGGACGGCCGCGTGTCCATCGAGGTGGATCCTCGACTGGCCCAGGACGCCGACGCCACGTCCGCAATGGCCCAGAAGCTCTCGCAGACCATCGACCGGCCCAACGCGCTGATCAAGATCCCCGCCACCGAGAAGGGCCTGCCCTCGATCGCGGCCACGATCGCGGAGGGCATCTCAGTGAACGTGACCCTGATCTTTTCGCTGGACCGCTACCGCGGGGTCATCAACGCGTACATGCAGGGCCTCGAGGAAGCGCTCGAGAACGGCAAGGACCTCTCCACGATCCACTCCGTCGCGTCCTTCTTCGTCTCCCGCGTGGACACCGAGATCGACAAGCGTCTGGACGCCGTGGGCACGGACGAGGCCAAGGCCCTGAAGGGTAAGGCGGGTCTCGCCAACGCGCGCCTGGCCTACCAGGTCTACGAGGAGCAGCTCGAGACCGAGCGTTGGAAGCGCCTGGCCGCGGCCGGGGCCAACCCGCAGCGTCCCCTGTGGGCGTCCACGGGTGTCAAGGACCCGTCGCTGCCGGACACGCTGTACGTGAGCGAACTCGTGGCCCCGAACACCGTGAACACCATGCCGGAGAAGACCCTGGACGCGACCTACGACCACGCCGAGATCACCGGTGACACCGTGACGGGGACCTACCAACAGGCCACGGACGTGCTCAATGCCGTGGCCGAGCAGGGGATTTCCTACGAGGAGGTCGTGGACCAGCTCGAGACCGAGGGGCTGAAGAAGTTCGACAAGTCCTGGGACGAGCTGCTCGCCACGGTGCGCACTGCCCTCGACGAGGCCCGCTGAGCCGAACCCAGCCACTGCGTCGCGGCTGCGATCCCGCGCCGGGCACCCGCCCGGTGAGCATAGGGTCGGAGCCGCGCCGCGGCGTCGTTGTCCGAAAACCACGTTCCGAGGAGGCTCCCCGTGAGCTCATTGTCATTGCAGGCGGCCGGCGCCGCGCGTGAGGCGATCGACACGCACGTCCCGCGTCTGGTCGCCGAGAACTTCGCGTCCAAACTCTTCGACCAGGACCCCGCGCTGTGGGGCTCCGCCGCGCAGGAGGAAGCCGCGATACGGCTCGGGTGGACCGACGCCGTGCGCGTCTCGCGCCCCCTGGTGCCCGAGATCGAACAATTGCGCCACGACTTCGCCCGGGAGGGCGTGACCCGTTTCGTGCTCGCGGGCATGGGCGGCTCGTCGCTGGCCCCCGAGGTGATCACGCGCAGCGCGGGGGTGGACTTATTCGTGCTGGACTCCACCGACCCGGAGATGGTCACCAAAGCACTCAAGGACCTCGAGCACACCGCGCTCGTGGTCTCCTCCAAGTCCGGGTCCACCGTCGAGACGGACTCCGCCCGGCGCGTGTTCGTGAACGCGTTCGAGCGCGCGGGCATCGATGCACCGTCGCGCGTGGTGGTCGTGACGGATCCGGGCTCCCCCATGGACTCCGCGTCCCGTGAGGCCGGCTACCGCAAGGTCTTCACCGCGGACCCGAACGTGGGCGGTCGCTTCTCGGCGCTCACCGCGTTCGGCCTCGTGCCGTCCGGGCTCGCCGGCGTGGACGTCGCGGCGCTGCTCGACGACGCCGAAGAGGCCACCGAGATGCTGCGCGAGGATGACGAGAACAACATCGGTCTGCAGCTCGGCGCCGCCCTGGGCGGGACGTCCCCGCTGCGCGACAAGATCGTGCTCGTGAACCAGGGCGCACCGTTCGTGGGCTTCGCGGACTGGGCCGAGCAGCTGATCGCCGAGTCCACGGGCAAGTCCGGAACCGGTGTGCTGCCCGTAGTCGTGAACGACGCCGCTCCCGAAGTGACGTCGGGCGCCCCCGACGTCCTGGTGGTCTCGCTCGTGGACGACGAGGCCGTCACGGAGGAGCAGAGCGAGGGCGTGCGCGTGGCCGGTTCGCTGGCCGGGCTCATGATGGCGTTCGAGGTCGCGATCGCGGTGGTGGGACAGTTGCTGCGCATCGACCCGTTCAACCAGCCGGACGTGGAATCCGCCAAGGTGGCCACCCGCGAGCTGCTGGCCACCAAGCCCGAGCCCTCCCCCGCCGCCGCCACGGACGGCGCGATCGAGATCCGTGGCAATGAACAGCTGCTCGACGGCGCCACGACCGTGCCCGAGGCGCTCGCCGCACTGCTCGCCCAGCTGCCCGAGAACGGCTACGTGAGCGTGCAGGCGTACTTCGACCGTCTCGAGTGGGCGCAGCTCGAGTCGATCCGCGATCTGCTCGCACGGCACACGGGCCGTCCCGTGACCTTCGGTTGGGGACCCCGGTTCCTGCACTCCACGGGTCAGTACCACAAGGGCGGCCCCGAGCAGGGTGTCTACCTGCAGATCACTGCGGCCACGGGCACTGACGTGGACATCCCCGGGATCCCGTTCACGTTCGGTGAGCTCATCGGCGCGCAGGCCGACGGCGACGCTGGTGTGCTGAGCGATCACCACCGTCCCGTCGTGCGGCTGCGGCTCACGGACCGGGCCGAGGGTGTCGCACAGCTGCTCAGGGTGGCATCGGAGCTGTGACCCGCCACCAACCGCTAACGAACAGGAACACGCGTGCCTGACAACAAGAACTGCAACCCGCTACGCGATCCCCGCGACCGGCGCCTGACCCGGGTCGCCGCGCCGTCGGCCCTCGTGTTGTTCGGCGTCACGGGTGACCTCGCCAAGAAGAAGCTGCTGCCGGCCATGTACGACCTGGCCAACCGTAGCCTGCTCCCGCCGGCCTTCTCCCTCGTGGGGTTCGGCCGGCGGGACTGGGACGACGCCCAGTTCGCCGAGTACGTCAAGGAACACGTCGCCGAGCACGCGCGCACGCCCTACAACGAGGACCTCTGGAACCAGTTCGCCTCGGGTCTGCGTTTCGTCCACGGCGAGTTCGACGACGACGACGCGTACCACCGGCTCGCGCAGACCCTCGACGAGCTCGACCGGGACCGGGGCACCCGCGGCAACCACGCGTTCTACCTCTCGATTCCGCCCAAGACGTTCGAGGTGGTGTGCCAACAGCTCGCGGACCACGACCTCGCCGACAGCGAGGACAGCACGGGCTGGCGACGCGTGGTCATCGAGAAGCCCTTCGGGCACGACCTTGAATCCGCGCGGGAGCTCAACGCGATCGTGGAACGCGTGTTCCGCGCGGACAGCGTGTTCCGCATCGACCACTACCTGGGCAAGGAGACGGTGCAGAACATCCTGGCGCTGCGCTTCGCGAACCAGATGTTCGAGCCCTTGTGGGACGCCCGCTACGTGGACCACGTGCAGATCACCATGGCCGAGGAGATCGGGATCGGTTCGCGCGCCGGCTACTACGACGGCGTGGGCGCGGCCCGGGACGTGATCCAGAACCACTTGCTGCAGTTGCTCGCGTTCACCGCCATGGAGGAACCCGCGTCCTTCACGGCGCACAACCTGCGCCGCGAGAAGGCCAAGGTACTCGAATCCGTGGTGCTGCCCGAGGACCTCGGGAAGCATTCCGCGCTGGGCCAGTACACGTCCGGGCTGCAGGGCGGGGACTACGTCAAGGGCTTCCACGAGGAGAAGGACATCCCCGCGGATTCCCGCACGGAGACCTTCGCCGCACTGCGCGTGGACATCAACAACCGCCGCTGGGCGGGCGTGCCGTTCTACCTGCGCGCGGGGAAGCGACTGGGCCGGCGGGTCACCGAGATCGCGGTGGCGTTCAAGAAGTCGCCCAACCTGCTGTTCCGGGACATGGACAACGACGAGTTCGGTCAGAACGCGATCGTGATCCGGATCCAACCGGACGAGGGCGTGACCATCCGCTTCGGCTCCAAGGTCCCGGGCACCCAGTCCGAGATCCGGGACGTGACCATGGACTTCGGTTACGGCCACGCGTTCACGGAGTCGAGCCCCGAGGCCTACGAGCGGTTGATCTTCGACGTCCTGCTGGGTGAGCCCCCGCTGTTCCCGGACCACTCCGAGGTGGAGCTGTCCTGGAAGATCCTGGACCCGTTCGAGGAGCACTGGGCCGAGCAGCGCGTCATGCCCGAGCCGTACGCGCCGGGTTCGTGGGGACCGGATTCGGCGCACGAGTTGATGGCCCGTGACGGGCGAGTTTGGAGGCGACCGTGATCGTTCAGATGGAGAACACCACCGCGGCGAAGATTGAGAAGAAACTCAATCAGTTGCGGGACGAGAACGGCGTGGTGACGCTGGGCCGCGTGCTGACGCTCGTGGTCCTGGCGCAGGCCGGTCACTCGGAGGTCGCGGTCGAGGCCGCGAACTACGCGAGTCACGAGCACCCGTGCCGGATCATCGTGCACGTAGCGCACTCCCGCACCGACGAGACCCGCTTGGACGCGCAATTACGCGTGGGCGGGGACGCCGGCGCGTCCGAGGTGATCCTGCTGCACGGCTACGGCGAGCTCGCCGAACCCACTGAGACCCTGGTCTCCGCGCTGTTGCTGCCGGACGCACCCATCGTGGCGTGGTGGCCGCACGACTTCCCCGAGAATCCCAGCACGAGCTCGATCGGGTGCATCGCCCACCGCAGGATCACCGACTCCTCGCGTGCGCCCGCCTCCTTCGAGTCCCTGGCACAACTGTCCCAGCAGTACCGCCCCGGGGACACGGACCTGTCCTGGACGCGGATCACCAACTGGCGCATCCAGCTCGCTGCGGTCCTGGACCAGGTGGGGCCCGTGAAGGTGCGCGAGATCGTGCTCGAGGGTTCCACGGTGGCCCCGTCCATGGTGCTGTTGGGGGTGTGGCTGTCCAGCAAGCTCGATGCCCCGGCGACCATCATCACCGACGACACCCGGCGGGGTCTCGACCGCGTGTGCCTGGTCACCGACGACGGATCGGTGCAGCTGCACCGCCCCGGCCGCACCGTGGCCGTGCTCTCCCAGCCGGGTCAGCCGGATCAGCAGATCGCCATGCCCGTGCGGGATCTCAACGCGTGCCTCGCGGAGGAACTGCGACGGTTGGACGCGGACGAGGTCTACGGCGAGGTCATCACCTCGGGGCTCGCGAGTGCCCGGATCACGACCCGCACCGTCGGTGAGGAGGCCGCGGAGCCTTCCGAGAACACCGCGGTGCAGGGCCACGATGCCTCAACTTCCGCATCGGCCGAGGGAGCCGGCGATGAGTGAGCCGTCCCGCCCGGAACCGCGACTCGTCCCGCACGAGGGTGACGAACGCCTTGCCTGGGACACCGCCCGGCGCGTCCTCGAGGTGCTCGAGCACGCCCAGGACGAACGCGGGGAGGCCACCCTCGTACTGACCGGCGGGAGCATGGGGACCCGCGTGATCGGTGAGCTGGCCGGCCACCCGGACGCCGCCGTGATCGACTGGTCGCGCGTGAACGTGTGGTGGTCGGACGAGCGGTTCCTTCCCGGTGCGGACGGCGAACGCAACGGTGTCCAGGCCGCGGACGCGTGGGGCGAGACCCACGAGCTGACGTGGGACCGCGTGCACCCCGTGGCGGGCTCGGACGAGATCGCGTCGGCCGATGCCGCGGCCGAGGACTACGCCGAGGAACTCGCCGCGGCGGCCGAGAACGAGGGATCCGACACGGGCCTGCCGGTCTTCGATCTGGCCCTGCTGAGCCTAGGCCCGGACACCCACGTGGCATCCCTGTTCCCGGGCCGCGAGGACGTCTTGCGCACGGACGCCCCGGTGTTCGCGGTCGAGGATTCCCCCAAACCGCCGCCCACCCGCGTCACCATGTCCCTACCAGCGATCAATTCCGCGCAGCGGGTCTGGTTGCTGGTCGCCGGTGCCGCGAAGGCCGGGGCCCTCGCCACGATCCGACGGCCGGAGATCACCGCGACCGAGGCCCCGGCCAGCGCGGTACGCGGGACCCGGGAGACCCTGTGGCTCGTCACGGAGGACGCCCTCCCGGGCATGCCCGAGGACCCCGACCCGGCCCCGGGCGGGACCGCGGGCTGAGCCCATGATCCCGGGCCCGGCCCGTCACCCGGCACGTACGGGACGACACCGCACCCCGGATACGACGACGTCGGCCCGGACCTTCACGGTCCGGGCCGACGTCGTCTGCTCTACTGAGTTCTTCTGCTGTGCCGAGTTCTTGTGCTGTGCCGAGTCGTGGCGACCGGATTAGCCGGTGGGCGTGCGGCGGGTCTCAGACCCCCGGGCCGCTGAAGCGCATCAGCAGGCCGTAGCTCACGATGGCCAGGACCCACACGATCGCCAGAACGGTGGTGATCCGCACCACGTTCTTCTGGGCGGCGCCGGAGGTGTTCAGCGACTGGGTCATCCCGCCACCGAACATGTCCGACAGACCGCCGCCCTTGCCCTTGTTGAGCAGGACGAACATGATGCACAGGATGCCGGTGACCACGATGATCACCTGGAGGGCGATCTGGAGGATCTCCACGAATAGCCTCGATTCACGAATCTCGGGGGCGGGTCAACCGTCAGTGATCGGAGGGGATCACTGGTCGGTGACCAGGTGCTGCTCGAACCGGGTAATCTTAGCAAATTCCTCCGCGTCCAGACTGGCACCGCCCACCAAGGCGCCGTCCACGTCCGCTCCCCCGAGGATGTTCGCGACGTTCGAGGACTTCACCGAACCGCCGTAGAGCACCCGCGTGGCCTTCGCGAAGTCCTCGCCGTACAGCGATTCGAGTTCCGCGCGGATCGCGTGCGCCATCTCCTGGGCGTCCTCGGGTCCGGCCACCTCCCCCGTGCCGATGGCCCACACCGGTTCGTAGGCCACCACGAGGCCCTCGAGCTCGCCGGCGTTGAGCTCCGCGAGGCTCCCGCGCAACTGCTCGAGCGTGTACTGCACGTGCTCACCGGCCTGGCGCTGCTCGAGACCCTCGCCGATGCACAGCATGGGGGTCAGGCCGTGACGGATCGCGGCGCGGACCTTGTCGCGGCACTGCTCATCGGATTCGGCGTGGATGCTCCGCCGTTCGGAGTGCCCCACGAGCGCGTAACGGCACCCAAGCTTGGCCAGGAACTGGCCTGAGATGTCTCCCGTGTATGCCCCGGAGTCCTGGTCGGAGAGGTCCTGGGCGCCGTAGGCGATCTGCAGTCCGTCGCCGTCCACGAGGGACTGCACGGAGCGCAGGCCGGTGAACGGGGGGAACACCGCGACCTCCACGCGGGAGAAGTCGTGCTTGGCGTCCTTGAGCGTCCACGCGAGCTTCTGCAGCAGGGCGATGCCCTGCGTGTGGTCCATGTTCATCTTCCAGTTGCCCGCGATCAGGGGCGTGCGGTCGAAGACACCGTTGGTCTGGGTGGTCATGGCTGGATCTCCTTCGGTCGTGCGGCGTGGCTGTGGACGGGGGCGGGCACGTGGGGTCCGCGGCGGCGGGCCCCACGCATCACGGTGTGTGGCGGCTCAGGCGCCCAGCGCCACGAGGCCCGGCAGTTCCTTACCCTCGATGTACTCGAGCGACGCGCCACCCCCCGTGGAGATGTGGCCGAACTGGTCGTCCCGGTATCCCAGGTTGCGCACGGCGGAGGCGGAGTCGCCGCCGCCGATCACGCTCATGGCGTCGGAGTCCACGAGGGCCTGCGCCACGGTCTTGGTGCCGTTGGCGAACGCCGGCATCTCGAACACGCCCACGGGGCCGTTCCAGAACACGGTCTTCGCCTCGGCGATCGTGCGCGCGAACAGTTCGGCGGACTCGGGGCCGATGTCCAGGCCCAGGCCGGAGTCACCGATCTTCCCACCCTCGATGTCCGAGACCGGGCGGACCTCGTGCTCGGCGTCCTTGGAGAACTCGGAGGCGTACACAACGTCCACGGGCAGCACGATCTCGGTGCCCGCCTCGGCGGCGCGGTCCAGGTAACCCTTGACGGTGTCGATCTGGTCCTTCTCGAGCAGGGACGAACCCACCGCGTGACCCTGGGCCGCGAGGAACGTGAAGACCATGCCGCCGCCGATGAGCAGCGAGTCCGCCTTACCGATCAGGTTGTCGATCACGGCCAGCTTGTCGGAGACCTTGGACCCACCCATGACCACCACGAACGGGCGCTCGGGATCGGAGATAACCTTGCGCAGGACGTCCACCTCGGTCTTGACCAGGTCACCCAGGTAACCGGGCAGCGCGCGCGCGATGTCGTACACGGAGGCGTGCTTGCGGTGCACGGCCCCGAAGGCGTCATCCACGTACGCACCGTTCTCCCCCGCCAGGGACGCGAGCTCGGCCGCGAACTCCTCCCGCTCGGCGTCGTCCTTGGACGTCTCGCGCGGGTCGAAGCGCACGTTCTCGAGCACGAGGATCTGTCCGTCCTGCAAGGCCTCGGCCTTCTCGTGGGCGTCCTGACCCACCACGTCCGAAGCGACGACGACGTCCGCGTCCGCGAGCTCGGCCAGGCGCGCGGCGGCCGGCTCGATCGAGTACTTGGGGTCCACGGTGCCCTTGGGGCGCCCGAGGTGCGCCATGACGATCAGGCGTGCGCCGGCGTCGGCGAGCTTGGTGAGCACCGGTAAGGACGCGCGCACGCGACCGTCGTCGGTCACGGTGGAACCGTCAAGTGGAACGTTGAGGTCCGAGCGCACGAGCACGCGGCGACCCGCGACCCCCTCCGCCATGAGATCGTCCAGTGACTTGGCCATATCCGTCATCCCTTCCTGTGGTGATGCCGTACTGATGACAATGGCGCCGGTACCCGCGGGCACCGGCGCCACTGAGCGGTCTGACTCAGAGCTTATCCGCTACGTGGGAGACGAAGTCCACGAGACGCAGGGTGTAGCCCCACTCGTTGTCGTACCACGCGATGACCTTGACCTGGTTGTCGATGACCTTGGTCAGGGGCGCGTCGAACACGGTGGAGACGTCGTAGCCCTCGATGTCCTTGGAGACGAGCGCTTCCTCGGAGTACTCGATGATGCCCTTGTAGGGGCCCTCGGCGGCCTGCTTGATCGCGGCGTTCACGGACTCGACCGTGACGTCCTTCTCCACGTCCACGGTGAGGTCCACGAGCGAGCCGGTGGGAACCGGGACGCGCACGGCGAAGCCGTCCAGCTTGCCCTTGAGCTCGGGCAGCACGAGGCCCACGGCGGCGGCGGCACCGGTGGTCGTGGGGATCATGCTCAGCGCGGCGGCGCGGGCGCGGCGCAGGTCCTTGTGCGGCGCGTCGTGCAGGCGCTGGTCACCCGTGTAGGCGTGGATCGTGGTCATGAGACCGCGCTCGATGCCGAACTCGTCGTTGATGACCTTGGCCAGCGGCGCGAGGCAGTTGGTGGTGCAGGACGCGGCGGAGACCAGGTTCATGCTGGCCGAGTCGTAGGATTCGTGGTTCACGCCGTAGACGAACGTGCCGTCCACTTCCTTGCCCGGTGCGGAGAGCACGACCTTCTTGGCACCGGCGTCCAGGTGCGCCTGCATCTTGGGGCCGGTCGTAAACCTGCCAGTGGACTCGATCACAATGTCCACGCCGAGCTCGCCCCAGGGCAGCTTGGAGGGATCGGCCTCGGCCAGGAACTTCACCTGGTGGCCGTTCACGGTCATCATGTCACCGTCCAGGGTGACGTCCGCGCCGAGCCGGCCCATGACGGAGTCGAACTCGAACAGGTGCTTCAAGGTCTCCGGATCCGTGAGGTCGTTCACCGCGACCAACTCGATGTCGTGGCCGTGCTCGTTGTACAGGGCCCGCGCGAAGCAGCGTCCGATCCGTCCGAAACCGTTGATGCCAACCTTGACTGTCACTGCGATCTCCTCTGTCTGTCGGGGGTTGGCGGGTACCGGTCCGTCGAGATGTGGGATCCAAACCAAACGGTAGAAATCCCACACTCTGTTCTCGACGTTGTCCGAGGCCCGCCGGGTCTTCCGGTTTTATTCTACCGAGAATTGACGCGGTTCGACAGGGGCTCGACGCAGATTCAGGCGACTCTCCCGTAAACCCCACACAAACCCACAGCACCGGCGTGTTGCCTGCGGGCGCTACTATGCGCGGCGCTGTTCCGACCCAGCGTGCGCGGCGAACTCGGCGGTCGTGGCCACACCCAGTTCCTCGGCACGGCGGTCCGCCATGGCGAGCAGTCGGCGGATCCGCCCGGCGATCGCGTCCTTGGTCAGGGGCGGGTCCGACAACCGACCCAGCTCGTCCAGGCTCGCCTGCTTGTTGGCGACCCGGAGCCGGCCGGCGGCCCGCAGATGCTCCGGGGCGTCGTCCCCGAGCAGGTCCAGGGCACGCTCGACCTTGGCCCCCGCTGTGACCGCGGCCTGCGCGGAGCGGCGCAGGTTGGCGTCGTCGAAGTTCGCGAGCCGGTTGGCCGTGGCGCGCACCTCCTTGCGCATCCGGCGGTCCTCCCACTGCAGCAGCGCGCGGTGCGCGCCCAGGCGCGTGAGCAGCGTGGCGATCGTGTCCCCGTCGCGCACGACGACGCGGTCCGCCCCGCGCACCTGCCGCGCCTTGGCGAGCACGTCCAGCCGACGCGCGGAACCCACGAGCGCGAGCGCCGCCTCGGGACCGGGGCACGTGAATTCCATCGCCGCGGCCCGCCCCGGTTCGGTGAGCGAACCGTGGGCCAGGAAGGCACCTCGGATCACGGCGGCGGACTCCTCGACGCTGCCGTTGACTACGGTGGGCGGCAGACCGCGCACGGGACGACCGTGGGCGTCCAGCAACCCTGTGCGCCGGGCCAGCGCCTCACCGTCGCGGGCAACCCGCACGACCCACGTACGGTCCCGGCGCAGACCACCGCCGCTGATCACCCCGAGCTCGCACTCGTGGCCGAAGACCTCCCCCACGGCGCGTGCCGCGCGGCGCGCGACCGATTCGGTGTCCAGCTCCGCTTGCACCACGATCCGCCCGCCCACGATGTGCAGCCCGCCCGCGAAGCGCAACAGCGCCGAGAGCTCCGCCGCGCGCACCGCGGACTTGCGCACCTGCAGGTGCGAGAGTTCTTCCTTGACCGAAGCGGTCAATGCCATGGTTGTCGATCTCCTTGCCGAGTACGTGTGCTGCGCGGCGGGGGCTCCCGCTCAGCGCTGCGCGTTCATGATCTGTTGATAGGCCGCGGCCAGTTTGAAGGGGTTGTGCACCGAACTGCCGCTCGTGTCCCGCAGCGAGTCCCAGTGCACGACGGCGCCGAGCTGGGCGGCCGCCGCCTCGACGTCCTTGGGGGACTCCGCGGCGGACGGGTCCGCGAGCACCACGTCGAGACGCAGGTCCGGGGCGTAGCGCTTGAGCACGCGCAGCTGGTCCCCCGATCCCATGCTGAGGGTCTCGGAATCCCGGGAGAGGTTCAGCGTGACGAGACGCTTGGCCGGGGACCGGCAGATCGCGTCCCGCAGTTCGGACAGCAACAGGTGCGGCAGTACGGAGGTGTGCCATGACCCGGGACCGAGCACGACCCACGCGGCCTCCTCGATCGCGGTGACGGCCTCCGGGCACGCGGGGGCATCCGCCGGGGACAGGCGCACGTTGCACACGTCCGCCTCCTTGGCGAGCCGTGACTGGCCCGTGACGGTGCGCGTAATCTTCTCCGGGGGGCACTCCTGCGTGGGATTGCTCCCGGGCGAGACATCCCCCTCGATCACGAGCGGGAGGCAACTCATGGGCAGCACCTGGCCGCGCGCACCCAGCAGCGCACCGGCCCAGCGCAGTCCCTCCACGGGGTCGCCGAGCAGCTCCCACAACGTCACGATCAGCAGGTTCCCCAGGGCGTGGTTGTCCAGACCCTCGTCCGGGTGGGTCTTGATGCTGAACCGGTGCTGCATCACGTCGCTCCACGTGCGACCCCATTGGGAGTCGTCGCACAGCGCCGCCAGCGCCATCCGCAGATCGCCGGGCGGCAGGACGCCCAGGTCGTTGCGCAGTCGACCGGACGATCCGCCGTCGTCCGCGACCGTGACCACGGCCGTGAGGGCCGGCGCTAACAGACGCAGGGCGGACAGGCTCGCGGACAACCCGTGACCGCCACCCAGGGCGACCACGGAATCGGCATCCGTCAGGGACGCGCGCGCGGAGGCGTCCAACGAGTGGTAGGGGTCCACGTCGCGTCGGCTGCTCAGCGGCAACCGGGGCAACGCACCCGTCGTAGGAAAGTTAGTCATGGAATCCGTAATTTCTGGGGGGCGGGACTACTCGCGGCCCAGGTCCCGGTGCTGGATGTTGACGGTCACGCGGGGGGACTTGCTGAGCCGCCGCGCGACCTCCTCGGTGATCGCCACGGAACGGTGCTTGCCTCCCGTGCACCCGATGGCGATGCTCGCGTAGTGCTTGTTCTCGGTGCGGTAGCCGGCGAACACCGGTTCGAGCATGGCCACGAAGCGGTCCACGAAGGTCGGCGTGCCGTGGTGGCCGAAGACGTAGTCCCGTACCTCGGGGTCCTTGCCCGTGCGCGGGCGCAACGCGGGGACCCAGTGGGGATTGGGGATGAAACGTACGTCCGCGAGGAAGTTCGCGTCCGCGGGCACGCCGTACTTGAACCCGAAGCTCATGACTGTGAGCCGCAGCATCACCGGACCGCTTGTGGAGAACATGTCCGCGACGGCCTTGGTCAGCGCGTGCACGTTGAAGGACGAGGTGTCCAGCACGGAGTCGGCGGTCTCGCGCAGATCGCGCAACAGCTCGCGCTCGGCGCGGATCCCGTCCAGGATCCGGCCGCCCGCCTGCAGGGGGTGGGGGCGGCGCTGGAGCTCGTAGCGCGAGACGAGCACCTCGTCCGAGGCCTCGAGGAACAGCACCGAGAACTCCACGCCCGAGCGTTCGAGCGCGGCGAGGGTCTCACGCATGTCGTTGAACAGTGCCTTGCCACGCACGTCGATCACCACGGCGAGCTTGGGCAGGGTCTGCGGGGTCCGCGACACGAGGTCCGCCAGCGTCCCGAGCATCTGCGGGGGCAGGTTGTCCACGACGTACCACCCGAGGTCCTCGAGCGCGTTGGCCGCCGTGGAGCGACCCGCCCCGGACATCCCGGTCACGATCAGCAACTCCGCCGTGGGGGGCTTCACCGGTTCCAGGGTGGAGGGCGTGGCTTCCGGGGGTGGGCTGCTCATGTGGTCGCGGACCGCCTGATCTTCCGACTGCAGGGTTCGTTTCCAGGGTAGACCAGTTTCAGTCGAGCAGTTCGCCCGTCTCGGTATCCACAGCGGGCTCCCGGGCCTCGGTGCCGCCCCCGAGGGCCTGCGCGACCTTGGTGGCCAACGCGGGCCCGAAGCCCTTGACCTCAAGGATCTCCTCCGCGGTGGCGGCGCGCAATTTCTTGACCGAGCCGAAGTGCTTGAGCAGGGCCTTCTGCTTGGCCGGGCCCAGCCCAGGCACGTCGTCGAGCGCGGAGACCGTCATGGCTTTGGAGCGCTTCTGCCGGTGGAACGTGATCGCGAAACGGTGGGCCTCGTCGCGCACGCGCTGCATGAGGAACAACCCTTCCGAGGCGCGGGGCAGGATGACCGGGAACTCGTCGTCGGGCACCCACACCTCCTCGAGCCGCTTGGCCAGACCCACCACGTGGACATCGTCCACGCCGAGGTCGTCCAGGGCGCGCTGGGCCGCCGCGACCTGGGGCGGGCCGCCGTCCACGATCACGAGATTGGGGGGATACGCGAAGGCGCGCGCGGGCGCGTCGTCGGCGTCCGGGGCCACCTCCCCGCTGTGCACGCCCTTCTCCGCGGCGCGGCGCTGCTGTTCGAGGTGGCGGGAGAACCGGCGGTGGATGACGTCGTACATGGACGCGGTGTCGTCCCGTGCGGCGTCGCCAGTGATCGAGAACTTGCGGTACTCCGACTTGCGCGGCAGACCGTCCTCGAACACGACCATGGACGCGACCACGTTGGTGCCCTGGACGTGGGAGATGTCGTAGCACTCGATGCGCATGAGGGCGTCCGGGAGGTCCAGGGCCTCCTGCAACTGCTGCAGGGACGCCGAGCGCATGGTCAGGTCCCCCGCGCGGCGGGACTTGTGCAGGGCCAGCGCCTGGCGCGCATTCTCCGCGACGGTCTCGAGCAGCTGCGCCTTGTCACCGCGCTGGGGCCGTTGGATGGCCACCTGGGAACCGCGCAGCTCACTGAGCCAGTTGCGCAGCTCGTCCGCCTCGTCCGGTTCCGCGGACACGTACACCGTGCGCGGGATCGTGTCCTGACGGTACGCGAGCTCGGACGTGCGGCGGTGCTTGGCGACCACGTCCGTGCTCCCGCCTGCGGTCTGTTTCCTGCGGGCCGACGGCGCGGGGGCCAGTTCCGATTGCGCCTCGCCGTAGACCTGTTGCAACAGGTGGGTCATGAGCTGGGCGGTCGTGACGTCCTCGACCTTCTCGGTGATCCACCCGCGCTGACCCCGGATCCGGCCACCACGCACGTAGAACACCTGGACCGCGGCCTCGAGCTCGTCCTCGGCGATCGCGAAGAAGTCCGCGTCCGTGGTGTCCGCGAGCACCACCGTGTTGCGCTCGAAAGCCCGCTCGAGCGCGCCGACGTCGTCGCGGCGTGCCGCAGCGGTCTCGAAGTCCATACGCTCGGCGGCCTCGTTCATTTGCCGCGTGAGCTCCCGGATGTACGGCTTGGCGTGTCCGGCCATGAAGCGGCACAGGTCGTCGGCGAGCCGGCGGTGGTCCTCGCGGGAGATCTCCCCCACGCACGGCGCCGAGCACTTGTCGATGTAACCCAGCAGGCACGGTCGGCCACTGCGCTCGGCGCGCTGGAACACACCCTTGGTGCACGTGCGCACGGGGAAGACCCGCAACAGGGCGTCCAGGGTGTCCCGGATGGCCCACGCTTGGGAATAGGGGCCGAAGTAGCGGTTGCCCGGTTTCTTCTCCCCGCGTGTGACCATGGCCCGCGGGACGTCCTCGGACATCGTGACCGCCAGGTACGGATAGGACTTGTCGTCCCGGTAGGCGATGTTGAACCGGGGCGCGAACTCTTTGATCCACGTGTACTCGAGCTGCAGGGACTCGAACTCCGAGCCCACCACGGTCCACTGCACCGCCGCGGCCGTGGTGACCATGGTGCGGGTCTTGGGCGCGAGCTGGTGCAGGGGCGCGAAGTAGGACGAGAGCCGGTTGCGCAGGTTCTTGGCCTTGCCCACGTAGATCACACGGCCGTGTTCGTCCCGGAACCGGTAGACCCCCGGATTGGTGGGGATGTCCTGTCGGGCCGGTCTGTAGCTCGCCGGGTCAGCCACGCCCGGCGTCCCTCTGCACGGACGGGGACACGTTGTACACGTCCTTGCGCGGTTGCCCGGACAGTGCCGCGATCGTGGTCATGATCTGCTCCACGTAAATCTTGCGCAGCTTGCCCGTCTGGTGCCCGTGGGACTCCGGTGTGGGGATGGGCTCCCCCACGTGCATCTCGAACTTGGCGGGGCGGATCATGGTAGCCCCGGGCGGTTGCAACCGCTGGGTGCCGATCAGCCCCACGGGCACCACCGGGGCGCCCGTGACGTAGGCCAGGTAGGCCACGCCGGAGTGCCCGCGGTACAGGTAACCGTCCCGGGAGCGCGTGCCCTCCGGGTAGATCCCGAACACGTTGCCCTGCTTGAGGTGTTCCACGGCGGGATCCAGGGCCGCCACGGACTCGCTCTGCTGACCGCGGGTCACGGGGATGATGTCGATGAACTCGAAGGCCTCGCGCATGAGCTTGCCCTTGATCCCGGGGCTGTTGACGTACTCCGCCTTGGCGATGAACTTGACCCGGCGGGGCATGAACGCGGAGATGATGACCGAGTCCAGGAAGGACAGGTGGTTGGACGCGATGATCACGGGGCCGTCCTGCGGGAGGTTCTCCAGACCCGTGATCACGGGACGACACAGCAGCCTCAGGGCGCGCGCCACCGAGGCCTTGGTCAGGTCGTATTTCGTGATCACTGCTCGCTCCCCTACCGGTCCGTATATCGCTGGAGCAAGTGTGCCAAATCCCCGGGCTCACGAGCGACAGCGGCACACACGTCCCGCAGTTCCCCGGGTTGCGCGAAGCCCCATCCTGCGCCCAGGCAGTCGATGCCGTGGCTGCGGGCACCGTCGGCGTCGTAGCTGCGGTCCCCGATCATCACGGTGCGTGCGGGGTCCGGTGGCAGCGCACCCATGCGCCGCAGTGCCTCCCCGATGATCGCGGGCTTGTCGTGCAGCCGCCCGGACCCGCTCGGTTGCGCGAGATCGTCCGCGGCGCCGCTCACAGTCTCGAAGTACTCGTCCAGTCCGAAACGCGACACGACCTCCACGGCGATGTGTTCGGGCTTCTGGGTGGCCACGGCCTGACGCACGCCGCGCTCGCGCAGCGACCCCAGCACCTCGCGGACACCCGGATAGACGCGCGAGCGGTCCAGGCCCTCCGCGAGGTACCCAGCGCGGTACACCGCGGCGACCTCCGCGATCCGGTCCTCGGGGACGTCCGTGAACCGGCGCAGGGACTCCCCGATCGGCGGTCCCACGAAGCGCCCGAGGTTCTCGGGCACGGCGAAACCGCACGAGCGCAGGGCGCCGGCGATCCCGTCCGTGATGGCCCCGGCGGGATCCAGGACTGTGCCGTCCAGGTCCCACAGGACGATGGGGCTCTGGACGCTCATGCCCGGTCCCCCACCGCGGCCTCGGCGCGCTGCCGGTTCTCCTGCGTCCCGTCGGCCGGTTCCGCGTCTTCCGGGGCATCCGCGGTGTTGCCCGGGTCCGCAGCGTCCCCCGGGCGCGCGGCCTCGCCGGAACTCGCAGTGCCGTCCGCGTCGCTGCGGTGGGCGGCCTCCCGGGCGGCGGAGTGCTCGAGCACCTCGCGTACGAACTGCCCCGTGAAGCTGTCCTTGTTGCGAGCGACCTGCTCCGGGGTGCCCTGTGCCACGACCGTGCCACCGCCGGATCCCCCGTTGGGGCCCAGGTCCACGATCCAGTCCGCCGACTTCACGACGTCCAGGTTGTGCTCGATGGTCATGACGCTGTTGCCCTTGTCGACCAGGCTCTGCAGCACCATGAGCAGCTTGCGGATGTCCTCGAAGTGCAAACCCGTGGTGGGCTCGTCCAGGACGTAGATCGTGCGCCCGTTGGAACGCTTCTGCAGTTCCGCGGCGAGCTTGACGCGCTGAGCCTCACCGCCGGAGAGCGTAGTGGCGGGCTGACCCAGCCGCACGTACCCGAGGCCCACCTCCACGAGCGTGGTGAGGTAGCGCGCGATCGCGGTGAACGGCGCGAAGAACTCCGCCGCCTCCTCGATGGGCATGTCCAGGACCTCCGCGATGTTCTTGCCCTTGTAGTGCACCTCAAGGGTCTCGCGGTTGTAGCGCGCGCCCTTGCACACCTCGCACGGGACGTAGACGTCCGGCAGGAAGTTCATCTCGATCTTCAGCGTCCCGTCACCCGAGCATGCCTCGCAGCGCCCGCCCTTGACGTTGAACGAGAACCGGCCTTGCTGGTAGCCGCGGACCTTGGCCTCTTGGGTCTCCGCAAACAGCTTGCGGATCCGGTCGAACACGCCCGTGTACGTGGCCGGGTTGGAGCGCGGGGTGCGCCCGATGGGGCTCTGGTCCACGTGCACGACCTTGTCCAGGTGCTCCAGACCGTCGATGCGCTTGTGCCGACCGGGCACCTGCTTGGCGCCGTTGAGCTGATTGGCCAGGCTCGTGTAGAGGATGTCGTTGACGAGCGTGGACTTCCCCGAACCGGAGACGCCCGTGACGGCCACGAAGACCCCGAGCGGGAAGTCCACCGTGAGGTTCTGCAGGTTGTTCTCCCGCGCACCCACGACCGTGAGCTGCCGCTTCTTGTCCACGGGACGCCGCGTCGTGGGGACTTCGATCAGCTTGCGGCCGGTGAGGTAATCGGCCGTGATGGACCGGCGGTTCTCGAGCAGCTGGTCGTAGGTCCCGGAGTGGACCACGTCCCCACCGTGCACGCCCGCGCCCGGGCCCACGTCCACGATCCAGTCGGCTTCGCGCATGGTGTCCTCGTCGTGCTCGACCACGATGAGGGTGTTGCCCATGTCCCGCAAGCGCAGCAGGGTGTCGATGAGTCGGCGGTTGTCGCGCTGGTGCAGCCCGATGGACGGCTCGTCCAGGACGTAGAGCACGCCCACGAGCCCCGCACCGATCTGGGTGGCGAGCCGGATGCGTTGTGCCTCCCCGCCGGACAGCGTGGCCGCGGCCCGCTCCAGGTTGAGGTAGTCCAACCCGACGTCGATCAGGAACGTCAGGCGCGCGATGATCTCCTTGAGCACCTGGTCACCGATCCTGGCCTCGCGGGTGTCAAGGTCCAGCTGCTGGAAGAACGCGAGGGAATCGCGCATGGGCAGGCGGGTGGCCTCGGCGATGTTCTTCCCGCCCACGGTGACCCCCAGGATCGTGGGGTTCAGCCGCGCTCCCCCGCACTCGGGGCACGCCACCTGGCGCATGTACTGCTCGTAGCGGTCCTTGGCGTGATCGGACTCGGTCTCCTCGTGCTTGCGCTTGATATAGCCGAACACGCCCTCGAAGCCCTGCGTATACCGGCGCTCGCGGCCCCACCGGTTGCGGTAGGCCACGGTGACCTTGTAGTCCTTGCCGTGCAGGATGGCCTTGCGTGCCTTGGCCGGCAGGTCCTTCCACGGGGTCACGAGGTCGAATCCGGCCTCCTCCCCGAGTCCGGCGAGCAAGCGGTTCCAGTAGTCACTCGTGGCTTTGCCCAGGGACCACGGCGCGATGGCGCCCTCCACGAGGGACAGGTCCGGGTTGGGAACCACGAGGTCCTCGTCCACCTCGAGGCGCGAACCGATGCCGTCGCACTCGGGGCACGCGCCGAACGGGGCGTTGAACGAGAACGAGCGCGGCTCGATCTCGTCCGTCTGCAGCTCGTGCTCGTTGGGGCACGCGAGGTTCTCGGAAAACGTGCGGCGGGTCTCGTGCCACGGGGACTGCTCGCCCTCACGGGTCACGAGCTCGATGACCACGCGTCCGTCCGCGAGGTTCAGTGCGGTCTCGACCGAGTCGGTGAGCCGCTGCCGGGCGTCCGGCTTGGCCGTGAGGCGGTCCACGACCACGTCGATCGTGTGCTTGTACTGCTTCTTGAGCTTGGGCGCGTTCTCGAGCTGAACGGTCTCGCCGTCCACGACGGCGCGCGCGTATCCCTGGGTGCTCAGCTGCTGGAACAGGTCCTGGAACTCGCCCTTGCGGCCCTTGACCACGGGGGCGAGCACCATGAACCGGGTGCGCTCGGGCAGCTCGAGCAGCTGGTCCACGATCTGCTGGGGCGTCTGCTTGGTGATGGGCTCACCGCACACCGGGCAGTGCGGGTGGCCGATCCGCGCCCACAGCAGACGCATGTAGTCGTAGATCTCGGTGATCGTGCCCACCGTGGAGCGCGGGTTGCGCGAGGTGGACTTCTGGTCGATGGACACCGCCGGGGACAGCCCCTCGATGAAGTCCACGTCAGGCTTATCCACGCGGCCCAGGAACATCCGGGCGTAGGAGGACAGCGACTCCACGTAGCGGCGCTGACCCTCGGCGAAGATGGTGTCGAAGGCCAGGGAGGACTTCCCGGACCCGGACAGCCCCGTGAACACGACCATGGAATCGCGGGGGATGGTCAGATCCACGTTCTTGAGGTTGTGCTCGCGGGCACCCTGCACCACGATCTCGGTCAGGTCCGAGACACCGGAGGCGCGGGTGCGCGGGGCACGGTCGTGGGCCACTCGTTCCGCGAGCACGGAGCTCGACGAACGGTCACTGGGGGTTCGGCGGGTTTGCTCAGACACGGCAGTCACTCTATTACTAGCCGCCGACACGACGAGCGGGTCCAGGGACGAATCAGCGCAGCGCGCAATGCGACCTCCCGGCCGGATCGCGCGCTGCGCCGTCGTCCGTCGTGTCCCCTGCGAGTGGGCAACTCACTCGGCAGCGGGGCACCCTACTCGGCCCGGTGCCTAGGGTGGGGATGCGGGTGCGCGGTCCCCGCGGAGTCGGGCTCGACCGGCGCGGCGTGGGCCCCGCGGGCCGAACGCGCCGTCTCCTCGGCGCGCTCGCCGTGGGAGCGCCGCAGCCCGGAGGCCCTGGGATCGACCACGGGCAGCTCACCGGTCTCCGCGTGCTGCATGCGTAGCCCGGCCGCTTCCACGGGGTTGACGCGCTTGGTCACCATGGTGATCTCACCCGTCTCCGGGTCCACCTCCGCGACGTCCACCGTGGTGCGCAGCGGCACCTCCTTCATGAGCAGCACGCACACCAGGGTCACCAGCGATGCGATCCCGGCCACGAGGAAGAGCAACCCGGTCCCGGTGCCGTACGCCTCACGAATGGCCTCCAACACTGCCGGGGGCAGCCCCGCGAGGTCGATCGACGCGGCGTCGGGCGTTTGGTGGGCATCCAGACCGTGGTCCGCGGCAAACTGGGACATCTCGCTCGAGAGGTGACGCGTGAGCAGCGCCCCGAACAGAGACACCGCCACGGCGCCACCCACGGTGCGGAAGAATGCGACCGCGGAGGACGCGGAGCCCATGTCCTTCAGGCCCACGGTGTTCTGCACGGCGAGCACGAGGTTCTGGTTCAGCGTGCCCACGCCCAGACCCACGAGGCAGATGAAGATGCCCACGAGCCACGCGGGCGTCGCGTGGGTCAGCTGGGACGCCAGGAACAGACCGATCGCGAGGATTACCGCGCCCGCGATCAACACCCGCTTCCACCGGCCGAAACGCGTGATGAGCTGGCCTGCGATCATGGAGCCCAGGAACGATCCCACGACCTGCGGGAGCATGAGCAGCCCGGATTCGGTGGGCGTGTAGCCCTGGCCCAGCTGGAAGTACTGACCCAGGTACGTCGTGGACGCGAACATGGCGCCGCCCGTGGCGATCGCCGCGATGATCGCGAGCACGGTGGTGCGCTCGGTGACCACGTGCAGGGGCATGGTCGGTTCGTTCGCGCGCCGCTCCACCAGGATGAACGCCAAGGTGCTGAGCACGCCCACCACGATCAGCAGGATGGACTCCCACGAACCCCAGTCGAAGAGCTTGCCCGCGAAGGACACCCACAAGAGCAGGGAGGACGTGGCCACCGCGAGCAGGGCCATACCCAGGAAGTCCACTGTGGGCGCCGTCTCACGCGTGGTCTCGGGCAGGTGCAGCGTGCGCACGATCAGCACGGCCGCGAGGATCGACAGCGGCACGGGGATCAGGAAGCACCAGCGCCACCCGAACGCGTCCACGATGAGCCCGCCCAGGAGCGGGCCCACCGACGTGGCCACGGCCATGACCGCGCCCATGTACCCGGCGTACCGGCCGCGCTCGCGCGGCGGGATGATCGTGCCCAGGATCGTCTGGGCCAGCGCCATCAGGCCGCCCATGCCCACGCCCTGGATCACGCGCGCCACCACGAGCATGGTGATGGATCCCGCGAGACCCGCGGCGGCGGAACCGATCACGAAGATCGCGATGGCCATGAGCAGCAGCTTTTTCTTGTCGAAAAGGTCCGCGAGCTTGCCCCACATGGGGGTCGTGACGGCGTTGGCCAACAGGGTGCCCGTGACCGTCCAGGACAGTGCCGTCTGGTCTCCGCCCAGGTCCGCCATGATGACGGGCAGTGCCGTGCCGATGATGGTCAGGGTGACCATGGCCATGAAGAACGCGGCCAGGATGCCGGTCAACGCCCGCAGGACGTCCCGATGCTCCTGGTCGCTCGTTCGCGTAGTACGCGCCTTACCGCGCGTGTCCTGGGCTGTCGTCACGGGCTGTTCTCCTTTCCGCGACCGGGGTCACCGGACGCCGTGGGGTGCGGGGATCCGGGCTGCGCCCCGGGCTCCGGCGCGATCGTGGCCGCCGTGACCCGGGACATGCCCAGTGATGTCAGGAAGAGTTCGGTGAGCCGGTTGAGGTCCACGCGTGTGCGTTCTGCCTCGTCCTCGCCCAGGTCGCCCAGACGGGCGACGAGGGTCTCGGCGTCCGCGCGCAGGTTCGCCTCGAGGGCCTTGCGACCCTCGGCGGTGATCTCCACGATCTGCGCGCGTCCGTCCTCGAGATCCCGTGTGCGGGTCACGTACCCGAGGTGTTCGAGGGCGCTCAGGTGTCGGCTCATCCCTGAAGCCCCGAGGCCGGACTCGGCCACGATGTCCTTTGCCCGGCGTCCGGGCACGCACGCGAGATAGCTCAGGATGTTGGTGTGCACCATGGACAGTTCCCGGTGCAGCGCCGCTGCCTTGAGCACCTTGCGGGTCACGCGTTGCAGCTCGAACAAGTCGCGCACGAGCTCCTCGGCGGTCGCGTGTGACACGCCCATCCACTCCCCCCGTTCCTCGGGTGCCGGGTCCGTAGCGCGCGGTCCGCACCCGGTGCGGGCGGTCATGAGTTCATTGCTGCCCACCCGGGCGATCCGCTGGGTTCGCAGGACTCGGCGGTCGACGCCGCTCGGTCGGGCGAGCACGCGGCGCTCGGATGCCGCCAGCTTATTTATTTGCTTCGCGCAACTATATATCTTGACGCTCCGGTAGTCCATCACCGGGCGGGTCGTCTGCATTACACGCACCTCCCCCGCGCGCGGCCGCGTATTAGCCCGGCGTGACTCGGCGGCCTAGAATCGTGGGCATGATCGCTACCCAGACCGAGATCACGGAACTCGCCGACATCACCATCCGCCGCATTTCGGTGAGCGAGATGGACAACAACGTGTACCTCCTCACCTCCAAGGAGCACGGCACGCAGGTGCTCATCGACGCCGCGGACGACGCCCGCGCCATCGCCGGTCTCGTGGCCGCCGGGTCCGGGGACTGCTCCGACTGGGGGAACCTGCAGTTGATCATCACGACCCACTCGCACTGGGACCACGTGCGCGCGCTGGAGTCCGTGGCCTCGCACTCGGAGGCCATGACGGCGTGCGGTGCCGCGGACGAGAACGACATCTCGGTGCCCATGGACCTCACGTTCGAGAACGGGGACACCGCCGAGCTCGACGGTTTCGAGCTGGACATCATCGAGCTGCGCGGGCACACCCCAGGCTCCATCGCGGTGGTGTACCGGGACCCGTCCGGGCCCGCCCACATCTTCTCGGGTGACTCCCTCTTCCCCGGCGGTCTCGGCAAGACGAACTCCCCCGAGGACTTCCAGCAGCTCTACCAGGACGTCACCGAGCGGATCTTCGACGAGTTCCCGGACGACACCGTGATCCACCCGGGCCACGGCGACCCCACGACCCTGGGCGCCGAACGCCCGCACCTGCAGGAGTGGAAAGAACGCGGCTGGTGAGCGTCGCCTCGTCCGGGGCCGCGGCACGTAACACGGCGGACCGGGCCGCGTACGTCGCCGTCTTGGCCTTCCCCCTGTTGGTGCTCGCGGGCGGGGTGGTCGGATACGCGTTCGCCCCCACGGTGCACCAGGCCGCGGGCTGGACGAATCCCCTGCTGGGTCTGGTGATGTTCGGGATGGGACTCACTCTGCGTCCCGTGGACTTCGCGCTCGTGGCCAAGCGCCCGGTCCCGATCGTCGTGGGTGTGTTGGCCCAGTACGTCCTCATGCCGACCATCGCGCTGCTCGTGACCTGGCTGCTGCGACTGCCCCCGGAGATCGCGGCCGGCGTGATCCTCGTGGGCTGCGCCCCGGGCGGCACGTCCTCCAACGTGGTGTCCTACCTGGCCCGCGGTGACGTGGCCGTGTCCGTGACCATGACGTCCATCTCCACGCTGCTCGCCCCGCTGCTCACCCCGTTCCTCACGCTGTGGCTCGCGGGCGCGTATATGCCGCTCGACGGCGCCGCCATGGCCACGTCGATCGCCCTGATCGTCCTACTGCCCGTGCTCGCGGGACTCGTGGTGCGCCTCACGCTACCCCGCGTGGTCGAGCGTTTGCTACCCGTCCTGCCGTGGGTGTCGGTACTCGGCATCGCCGTGATCGTGGCGGTCGTGGTCTCTGGCTCGGCGGACAAGATCATCCAGGCGGGAATGCTCGTGCTCGCCGCCGTCGCGATCCACAACGTGCTCGGGTATTTGCTGGGTTACGCGGTCGGCCGGGTAACCGGACAGCCGGCCCCCGTGCGCCGGACCACCGCGGTGGAGGTCGGCATGCAGAACTCCGGACTCGCCGCGGGTCTCGCGGCGCAGTACATGTCCCCGCTCGCGGCCCTGCCCGGCGCGGTGTTCTCGGTGTGGCACAACCTCTCCGGCGCGGTCTTCGCGCTGCTGTGCCGCCGGGCGGATTCGGCCGCGGCGCGGCGCGCGAACATCTGACGACGTCGCGATGTCGTTCCCGTGCCGCCGGGCCTCTTTCCCTCCGGGGCCGCCCTTGGCCGACCGGACCCGCCGGGCACCACGGGGCGTCGTGTTGGGCCCGGCCCCGCGGTACCGCGGTGAGGGGACGACGTTGCCCGCGCACCCCCACAGGACACGCCCGTATGCGTGTCCGCGGGGGCCGATAGGCTGATGGGGATGAAACTCCTGGATTCCCTGGCCCCCGATCTCTCCGCCCCCGGGCACCGGTACCTGCGCGGTGATTTCGCGTCCAACCCCCTGAGCGAGGACGAGATCTACGAGGGGTTCCTCGGCTGGATCGCCTCACGGGACATGGAGCTGTACCCCGCCCAGGACGAAGCCGTGCTGGAGGTCGCCAACGGGTCCAACGTGATCCTCGCGACCCCCACGGGGTCGGGTAAGTCCACCGTGGCCGTGGCCGCGCACTTCGCGGGGCTCGCTCGCGGGGCTCGCTCGTACTACACCGCGCCCATCAAGGCCCTGGTGTCCGAGAAGTTCTTCGACCTGTGCGAGATCTTCGGCGCCGAGAACGTCGGCATGGTCACGGGTGATTCCGCGGTCAACCAGAACGCCCCGATCGTGTGCTGCACCGCGGAGATCCTCGCGAACGTGGCCCTGCGTGAGGGTGCGGACGCGGACCTCGGCGTGGTGATCATGGACGAGTTCCACTTCTACTCCGATCCCCAGCGCGGCTGGGCGTGGCAGGTGCCGCTCATCGAACTGCCCCAGGCGCAGTTCCTGCTCATGAGCGCGACCCTCGGGGACGTCACCCGCATCGAGAACCGCCTGAACGAGACCACGGGCCGTTCCACCGCGCTCGTCTCCTCCGCGGAACGCCCCATCCCCCTGCACCACTACTACTCCGAGCGCCCCGTCCACGAGGAGCTCGAGGAACTGCTCAGCACCCACCAGGCCCCGGTGTACGTGGTGCACTTCTCGCAGCTGCAGGCCGCGGAACAGGCCCAAAACCTGATGTCCGTGGACGTCCTCAGCAAGGACGAGAAGCAGCGCGTGGCGGAGCTGATCAAGGACTTCCGCTTCTCCGCGGGCTTCGGCAAGACGCTCAACCGGCTCGTGCGGCACGGGATCGGGGTGCACCACGCGGGCATGCTGCCCAAGTACCGCCGCCTCGTGGAGCAGCTCGCCCAGACCGGGCTGCTCAAGGTGATCTGCGGGACGGACACCCTAGGCGTGGGGATCAACGTGCCCATTCGCACCGTGCTGATCACGGCGCTGTCCAAGTTCGACGGTCGCCGCACCCGCCGACTCAGCGCCCGCGAGTTCCACCAGATCGCGGGCCGCGCGGGCCGCGCCGGCTACGACACCGCGGGGACCGTGGTGGTCCAGGCCCCCGAGCACGTCATCGAGAACGAACGCGCCATGGCCAAGGCCCGGGCCAAGCACGGGGACGATCAGAAGAAACTGCGTCAGGTGCCCAAGAAGAAGCCGCCGGAGGGCTTCGTGTCATGGAGCCGCAAGACGTTCGAGTCGCTCGTGGCCGCCCAGCCCGAACAGCTCACGTCCTCCTTCGCGATCACCCACTCCATGGTCCTGAACATGCTGCAGCGGCCCGGGGACAACATCGGCGCCGGGTACCGCTTGCTCACGAGCGTGGACGAACCACGGCCGCGCCAACGCCTGCTGCTGCGCCAGGCGCTCGCGATCCTCAAGGAACTGCTGCGCGCGGGTGTCGTCGTACGCCTGCCTGAGCCGGACGAGACCGGGCGCCGCTACCGGCTCACGGTCGAGCTGCAGGAGAACTTCGCGCTGAACCAGCCGCTGTCCCCGTTCGCGCTGGCCGCCCTCACCCTGCTGGACCCGGAGTCGGAGACGTACGCGCTCGACGTCGTCTCGGTCATCGAGGCCACGCTGGAGAAACCGCGCCAGGTGCTGAACCTGCAGGAGAAGAAGGTCAAGGGCGAGGCGCTCGCGACCATGAAGGCCGACGGCCTCGAGTACATGGAACGCATGCGCGAGTTGGACGAGATCACGTACCCCCAGCCGTTGCGGGAACTGCTCGAGCAGTCGTTCGAGACCTACCGAACCTCCGCCCCGTGGGTCGCACAGTTCGAGCTTTCTCCCAAGTCCGTGGTGCGGGACATGTACGAGCGCGCCATGACGTTCGGGGACTACGTGCAGTTCTACGGTCTCGCCCGCTCCGAGGGCATCCTGCTGCGCTACCTCTCGGACGCGTACAAGGCCCTGCGCCAGACGGTCCCGGTGGACGCCACGACCGAGTCGCTCACCGACCTGGTGGAATGGCTCGGGGAGAGCATCCGCCAGACCGACAACTCCCTGCTGGACGAATGGGAGAAGCTGGCCTCCGGGGAGGAATCCCCCATGGGCACGGGCGCGGACTCCCTCAAGGAACTCGTGGCCGAACAGCCGGAGGGCGTCACCGCGAACCCCCGTGCGTTCCGCGTGATGGTGCGCAATGCCCTGTTCCAGCGCGTGGAACTGTTCGCGCAGGAGAAGGACAAGGTGCTCGGGGCCCTGGACGAGAGGACCGGGTGGGACCGCGACCGCTGGGCGGACGCGATGGACACGTACTTCGACGAGTACGAGGACATCTACACGGACGCCCAGTCCCGCGGGCCGTCCCTGATCCGCATCACCGAGGACCCCGAGGGAATGACCGGGTTCTGGACCGTCATGCAGGTCTTCGACGATCCGGATGGGCACCACGACTGGGGTATCAACGCGCGCGTCGACCTCGCGGCGTCGGACGAGGACGGCTTCCCCGTGGTCCTCGTGGACAACGTGGGTCCCATCACCGACACGAGACGCTGAGCACCGGTTATCCCGGAAGTCATGCATTTGGAGACGCATTATCGGATAATATGCACTTTAGGATGCATAGGGTGAGGAGGAGTTCGTGTTCGCCCTGACGATCGACCGCCGCGATTCCCGCGGCCGCGCCGCCGAGCTGCACATGGGACGGCAGCGCACGGCTCTGCAAGAGGAACTCCCCCGCCCGGTCCTCGAGTGGGAGATCAGCGCGGGCGATGAGATGCAGGCGCTCTACGACGACGCCGCCGCGATCGTCCGCGCGGTCCTCGCGCTCGCCGACGCCGGGCACTGGCACGTGGGCGTGGGCATCGGCGCGGTGGACGACCCCCTGCCCTCGTCCGTGCGCGAAGCTACGGGCGAGGCCTTCGTGGCCGCGCGGGATGCCGTGAACGCCGCGAAGGAGCGCGGCCGTCCGGTCGTGGCCGGCAACGAGTGGGCGCGGCGCGCGGGCAGCGTGGTGGATCTGGTGTGCGCCGTGCGGGCCCGGCGTTCCGAGGCCGGGGCGCAGGCCACGGAACTCGCCGACCGGGGGCTCACGCAACAGGAGATCGCCGAGGGGCTCGGGATCACCCAGTCCTCGGTGTCCCGGCGGCTCAGCGCAGCGCTGTGGCACGAGGAACACACGGTCCACGAGACCCTCGAGGCGTTGTTCCGACTCGCGGACGAGCACTCCCCCTCTGGCCACGCTCCGGACGCCGCGGCCCCCTCAGCGCAGGACGCCACCTCCTCGAAGGACGCCCACCCATTGAAGGACGTCTCCTCGCCGGAGGATGTCGCCTCGAGCGGCGACACCACCTCGGGCGGTGACGCGTGAGCTTCCTGCGCCCGCTCACCACCGCGGTCCTCCCCGCAGCCCTGGTGCTGACCACCGCGATCTGGACCGTGTTCGCAGGGACCGTGCCCCGGGAATGGGCCTATCCCGCGCTGCTGATCGCCGGGGCCCTGTCCGGCGACCCTGTGGTGCGCGGGGTCTTCCGCTTCGCGGACGTCTCCCACGAACGCCCGCGTCCGGCGAAGAGCCCGTGGGACGACTCCGAGGCCACGGCGGAACCCGTGGACCCGCCGCTGCGCGGAGGTCTCGTCATCGGTGCGCTGGAACGCGCCGGCGCCATCGTCTCGCTGCTCACGGGCATGGTCGCCGGGATCGGCGTGGTCGTGGCGATCAAGGGCCTGGCCCGCTACGGCGAGTTCACCAACGCCCAGCAGCGCGAACAGTTCATCATCGGCACCCTCGTGTCCCTGCTATGGGCCGCGTTGTTCGCCGGTGCTGCGCTGTGGTGCACGACGGCGCGGGGCCCGTTCCCAGGATAGGGAACGGGCCCCGCGGACCGGTTCGAGCGGCGTCGTCGTACGCCTCGGGCAGCCGGGTGGCTACCGCGCCGCGGTGGAGCCCCCGCCCGAGGAGTCGCCGCGGGCGGTCCCCGCACCCGGCGTGGCGTCCGCGGCCGTTTCACCCGCCGGAGCGGCCTTGCCCGTGTTGGCCCCCGGGGCGGCCGGGGAGGCGGTGTCGTCGTGGTGGCTCTCCTCGGCGAAGTCCGGGGAAGGGGTCTGCACCCGGCCGGTCTCTTCGAACTCGCGGTGCTGACCCCGGGCGGTCTCGAGCATCTTACGGAACCGAGCGCGGGAATCGATCAGCTCGTTCTTGTGCTTCTCCGAGATCCGCGGGAAACGCTTCTGCAGCCGCGCGAGCTCCCCGGCGATCTTGTGACGCTCCTCGGCGTCCGCGTCCTGCGGGAGAGCCAGGTACTTCTCGGTGAGGTCCTGCGTCTTCTGGATGGTGCGCAGCGCGCGGCCCTTGGGGCTGTACAGCGAGATGAGGACGGTGAGCACGAGCACGGAGATGATCACCGTGAGGGACGTGCCGATCCCAATCTCGGCGACGGCCACGTGCTCGCCGTCGTTGATGAACGGCAGGGTGTTCTCGTGCAGCGCGTGCAGGATGAGCTTCACACCGATGAACGCGAGGATGATGGACAGGCCCCACGAGAGGTAGATCAACCGGTCCAGCAGACCGTCGATCAGGAAGTACAACTGGCGCAGACCCATGAGGGAGAACGCGGTGGCCGTGAACACGATGTACGGCTCCTGCGTGAGGCCGAAGATCGCGGGGATCGAGTCCAGGGCAAAGAGGATGTCCGTGCCACCGATCGCGACCATCACGAGCAGCATGGGGGTCAGCGCGCGCTTGCCGTTGTGCCTCGTGAACAGCTTGTCGCCGTCGTAGTAGTCCGTGGTGTGGAAGACCTTCTTGGCCAGGCGCACCACGATGTTGTTGGCCTCGTCCGACTTGTCGTCCGTGACCTCGCCCTTGATCAGGTTGCCCGCGGTGAAGATCAGGATCAGGCCGAAGAGGTAGAAAACCCACGCGAAGGTGTTGATCGCGGCCGCGCCGATGAAGATGAACACCGTGCGGGCGATCAACGCGAAGATGATGCCGAACAGCAGCACCTTCTGCTGGTCCGCCCGGGGCACCGCGAACGAGCCGATGATGATCAGGAACACGAAGAGGTTGTCCACCGACAACGCCTTCTCCGTGACGTAGCCGCCGTAGTACTCGGCCATGAGCGTGGGGCCGTCCAGCCACAGGATCACGAAGCCGAACAGCAACGCGATGCCCACGTACGCCGCGGACCAGATGGCCGCTTCCTTGATCGACGGTTCGTGCGCCTTACGCACGTGGAAGATGAAGTCGTAGGCCAGCAGGCCCACGATCAGGGCGATCGTGATGCCCCATTGGAAGGATGTGATCTCCACGGAGGGTCTCCTTGTGGGTGAGATGTACCGCACAAGTCTCTCCCCCACGCGCCGGCCCTCGCGCGGAGGACGGGGTGCGGCGTGGTCCGTGCCCGGCCCGGCGACGGCGCCCGACGTACTGACGTGCACGGAAGTGGTGGGATACTCCCTTGATCAGGTAAGAGTGTACCGGTTTCCCGGCGTGGAGGCACGCGGTGAAGGGCGAGGCCCCGCCGGTGCACCGGCGGGGCCTCGTGGCGGATCCGTGAGCGGGCCACGGTGGCGGCCCCTGGACGGGCCCTCGGGCGAGACGCGAATTCAGCGGTTCTCGGTCCGGGCGAGCCGGTGCTGACGCAATCCGTGGGCCCGTTCGAGCAGGTCGTGGTAGCGGGCCTCGGACTCGATGAGCTCGTCCCGGTACTTCTCCTTCACGGTGGGCAGCAGTTCCCGGTACCTGGTCATCTTCTCCGCGGCCTTGACCCGCTCGTCCCGGGGCGCGTCCTCGGGCAGGTCCAGGTAGCGTTCGGCCCAGTCGCGCGCGCCGTTGACGATGCGCACCGCGCGGCCCTTGGGGCTGAACAGCGATGCGAGCACGGTCACGATCAACACCCCCAGGATCACGGCCAGTGAGAACCCGGTGGTCACCTCGACCACGTGCACGGGCTCGCCGTCGTTGATGAACGGCAGGGTGTTCTCGTGCAGGGCGTGCAGGATGAGCTTCACGCCGATGAAGCCCAGGATGATCGCGAGACCCCACGAGAGGTAGATCAACCGGTCCAGCAGACCGTCGATCAGGAAGTACAGCTGACGCAGACCCATGAGGGAGAACGCGGTGGCCGTGAACACGATGTAGGTCTCCTGGGTGAGACCGAAGATCGCGGGGATGGAGTCCAGGGCGAACATGATGTCCGTGAGCCCGATGGCCACCATGACCAGCAGCATGGGGGTCATCACGCGCTTGCCGTCGACCTCGGTGAACAGCTTGTCGCCGTCGTACTCGTCCGTGGTCTTGAGGAAGCGCTTGGCCAGACGAACCATCACGTTGTTGGCCTCGTCTCCCTCGTCCTTGTCCGTGACCTCACCCTTGACCAGGTTGCCCGCGGTGTAGAGCAGGAACAGACCGAACACGTAGAACAGCGCGGACCACCGGTTGATCGCGGCCGCGCCGATGAAGATGAACACCGTGCGGGCGATCAGAGCCACCACGATGCCGAACAGGAGCACCTTTTGCTGGTCAGCCCGGGGCACCTTGAAGGACGCCATGATGATCAGGAACACGAACAGATTGTCCACGGACAGGGCCTGCTCGGTCACGAAGCCCGCGTAGTACTGCGCCGCGAAGCCCGGGCCGTCCCAGAACAGGATCAGCAGGCCGAAGATCAGGGCCAGGGACACATACAGGCTGGTCCACAGCGCCGCTTCCTTGATGCTGGGTTCGTGCGGTTTGCGCGCGTGGAAGATGAAGTCGTACGCGAGCAACCCCACGATCACCGCGATGGTGACCCCCCATTGCAGACCGGAAACCTCCACGAGCACCCCTTAGGCGAGAACGACGTATGCAGCAGCCCGGGAACGGGCTGGGTAACTTGGGAAGTTTACCTGACTAACAACTCGCCGTGAGGGGTGCGATCGGCTCACGCGTGGCCGGCGTCCTTCATGCGCCGCAGTTCCTTCTTGAGGTCCGCGATCTCGTCCCGCAGCCGCCCGGCCAGCTCGAACTTCAGCTCGGCGGCCGCGTTGCGCATCTGCTCACTGAGGTCCTCGATCAGATCCACGAGGTCCTCGGCGGGTGCGGCCGCGACACCGTCGCGCAGCAGTTTGGACTCCGCGGCGGCCGCGGCCTGATCCTTACCCGTGGCCTTGCCTGTGGCCTTGCCCTTACCGCCCTTGACAGGAGCGGTGTGATTGTTGGCGGCGGCGCGCTGGGCCAGCAGGGTGCGGGTGTCCTCGTCCTCGCGTGCCAACTGATCGGTGATGTCCGCGATCCGCTTGCGCAGCGGTTGCGGATCGATCCCGTGTTCCTCGTTGTACGCGACCTGGATCTCCCGGCGGCGGTTGGTCTCCTCGATCGCAACGTTCATGGAATTGGTGATCTTGTCCGCGTACATGTGGACCTCACCCGAGACGTTACGGGCGGCGCGACCGATCGTCTGGATCAGGGACGTGGTGGAACGCAGGAAGCCTTCCTTGTCCGCGTCCAGGATGGCCACGAGGGAGACCTCGGGCAGGTCCAGGCCCTCGCGCAACAGGTTGATGCCCACGAGGACGTCGAACGTGCCCATGCGCAGGTCCCGCAGCAGTTCCACGCGCTTGAGGGTGTCCACGTCAGAGTGCAGGTACTGGACCCGCACACCGTGTTCCATGAGGTACTCGGTGAGGTCCTCCGCCATGCGCTTGGTCAGCGTGGTCACCAGGACGCGTTCGTCGCGTTCCACGCGCAACTCGATCTGTTCCAGCAGGTCGTCGATCTGACCCTTGGTGGGTTTGACGATCACCTGGGGGTCCACGAGTCCCGTGGGGCGGATGATCTGCTCCACTACGGAGTCCACCTTGGACATCTCGTACGGCCCCGGGGTCGCGGACATGTACATGGTCTGCCCGATTCGTTCCAGGAACTCGTCCCATTTCAGCGGGCGGTTGTCCATGGCGGACGGCAACCGGAAGCCGTGTTCCACCAGCGTGCGTTTGCGGGACATGTCCCCCTCGTACATGCCACCGATCTGCGGCACGGTCACGTGGGACTCGTCGATGATGAGCAGGAAGTCGTCCGGGAAGTAATCCAGCAGACAGTGGGGAGCGGAACCGCGCGGGCGGCCGTCAATGTGCAGCGAGTAGTTCTCGATCCCGTTGCAGTAGCCCATTTGTTCCATCATCTCGAGGTCGTACGTGGTGCGCATGCGCAACCGCTGGGCCTCCACGAGCTTGTTCTGCGACTCGAGCTCCTGCAGCCGCTCCTGCAGCTCCTTCTGGATGGACTCGATCGCCGAGGCCATGCGTTCCGCACCGGCCACATAGTGCGAGGCGGGGAAGACGTACATCTCCTGCTCCTCGTTTACGATCTCCCCCGTGAGCGGGTGCAGCGTGTAGATCGCCTCGATCTCGTCCCCGAAGAACTCGATGCGCACCGCGAGTTCCTCGTACATGGGGATGATCTCCACGGTGTCCCCGCGCACGCGGAACGTCCCGCGGTGGAAGTCCAGGTCGTTGCGCACATACTGCATGTTCACGAACTGACGCAGCAGGGTGTCCCTGTCCATCTCCTGGCCCACGGCCAGGGTGACCATTTGCTTGACGTACTCCTCCGGGGTACCCAGACCGTAGATGCAGGACACGGTGGAGACCACCACGGTGTCGCGGCGGGTCAGCAGGGCATTGGTCGCGGAGTGCCGCAACCGCTCGACCTCCTCGTTGATCGAGGAGTCCTTCTCGATGAAGGTGTCCGTCTGGGGGACGTAGGCCTCCGGCTGGTAGTAGTCGTAGTAGGAGACGAAGTACTCGACGGCGTTGTGGGGCAGCAGTTCGCGCAGCTCGTTGGCCAGCTGGGCGGCCAGGGTCTTGTTCTGCACGAGCAACAGCGTGGGCCGCTGGACGGCCTCGATGAGCCACGCGGCGGTCGCGGACTTACCCGTGCCCGTGGCGCCCATGAGTACCACGTCCTTCTCCCCGCCCTCGATCCGGCGGGACAGGTCCGCGATGGCCTTGGGCTGGTCACCGGCGGGCTGGTACTCGGACACGACCTCGAACGGGGCGACCACACGATTGATCTTCTGCGCGAGCGACATGGACCCAGCGTACGCGCCGACTCAGACACGGATCCGGGCGGCTCGCATCGCTCCGGAACTGCTCACAGGACCCGCGTGCGCCACCACTCGTCCACCTGCGCGAGCAGGTCCTCGATGGTCGTGGAATTGTCGAGGACTGCCGTGGCCACCGCCCGGCGCTGCTCGTCGGTGGCCTGGGCCGCGATCCGGCGGCGTGCGTCCTCCGGGCTCATCCCGCGGTCCTCGACCATCCGCCGCACCCGCTCGTCCTCGGGCGCCTGCACCACGAGCACCTCGTCCATCGTCCCGTACTGACCGGTCTCCACGAGCAGCGGGATGTCGTGGACCACCACTCCCCCCGGCGGTACCTCACTCACGAGCCGCGCGGTCTCGCGCCGCACGAGCGGGTGGATGATCCCGTTCAGGGCCGCGAGCTGCTCGGGGTCGTCGAACACGATGGCCGCGACCGCCGCGCGGTCCAGTGCGCCCGAGTCCGGCTGCACGATCCGCTCACCGAAGTGGGCCACCATGGCCTCGTAGCCTAGTTCCCCCGGTTCCTGCAGGGCCCGGGCGATCGCGTCCGCGTCCACGACGAGCGCCCCGAGCTCGCTCAGCCGCCGCGAGACGGTGGACTTGCCCGAGGCGATCCCGCCCGTCAGCCCGACCCGCAGGGTCTCGGTGTGGCCGGGTCTGCGCAACAGCTCAGTCATGACGGTGTCCTTCCGTGTCCTGGTCCCGGCCCAGTGCCGGGAGCACGTGGTCGCGCCAGATCTCGCGGGAGCGCTCCCGCAGACCGTGGAGGTCACCGTCGTTGACGATCACCTCGTCCGCGACCGCCCGGATCTCCTCCGGCCCGGCGGCCACGTCCACCCGGTCCCACGCGTCCTCGGCGGGCAGGCCCTTACCCGCGCGCAACCTCCGCACCCGGTCCTCCACGGGCGCGTCGACGGCCACGACGAGGTCAAACCGGTCCCCCTGGTCCGCCTCGAGCGGGTCCCGGATCACCTGCACGACCACGCTGTCGGGTCCCGCGTCCCGGGCACGACGCCGCGCCGCCTCCCGCAGCGCGGGGAGCAACAGTTCGTGGGCGCGGGCCCTGGCGGCGTCGTTGTGAGTCATCAGGTCGTCGAGCTCCTCGGCCGCAGCGGCCTTGTCCTGCGAAGAGACCCCCCGGGCGCGCAACTGCTCCCCGAAGACGCGCTCGACGTCCGCGCGCGTGTCCGTGCCCGGGCTCAGGAGCTCGCCCCACAGCGCTGAGCTGTCCACGACGACGGCGCCCAGCGCCTCGAACTCGCGGGCCACGGTGTGCTTGCCCGCCGACAGCCCACCGGTGAGCGCGAGCTGGAACACCGGCCGGCCCTCCTGCTCCCGCTGCCAGTGCCACGTGCGGGGCTGATGGGTGTCGTGATCGGGTTCGGTGCCCACCTCGTACTCGGGACGGATGACGTAGTCCTCGATCGCGGCGGTGTCCTGCTGCGCCCTGCGGTGGTACTCCTCCGCGGGCAGCACCTTCTTCCACTGCCGCGTGCGCATGGGACGCGCGGTACCGGCATCTTGGCGTAACGCCCGCAACAGCATCCCGGCCTGCATGACCTCCAGGACCATCACGGGAGCACCGATCACGATGATGACCTCCTGCAGGGCGTTGAGCCCGTTCTCGCCGGAGGTCGTGATGATCGCCGCACACACCGCGCCCACGGCGAGCGTCCAGAAGATCCGCTGCCGGCGCGGGCCTTCGTCCTCGTGCCCATTGGCCATCGCGTCCATCACGAGCGCGCCAGAGTCGATCGAGGTGATGAAGAAGATCGTGATGACCACGAGCGCCACGAGCGCGGTGACCGCGAACCACGGCATGGATCCGAGCAACTGGAACAGAGCGGCCTCCACGTTGCCTTGCGTGACGATGGTGTCCGTGAGACTGCCCTGCGTCTCGGGAGCGCGGTCGATGCGGATCGCGCTGTAGCCGTAGATGGCCATCCACACCGCCACGAACGACGACGGGACGCCGAGCACCCCCACCACGAACTGGCGGATCGTGCGCCCGCGCGAGATCTTGGCCACGAACATCCCCACGAACGGCGCCCATGTGACGGTCCAGGCCCAGTAGAACACCGTCCAGTCACCGGACCACGTGCCGCCGCCGAACGTGTCGTTGAAGAACGCGAGCGTGGGCAACTGGTTCACGTAGCCACCCACGGATTCCACGATGCTGCGCATCGTGTCCATTGTGGCCCCGGCCATGAGCACGAACAACAACAGGGCCACGGCCAGGACGATGTTCGCGTACGACAGTCGCTTGACGCCCTTCTCCATGCCCGCGAGCACGGAAGTCAGGCCCACCGCCGTGATCAGCGCGATGATGGCCGCCTGGATCCACCCCTCCATCGGGATGCCGTAGACGTACGTGAGGCCGCTGTTGATCTGCAGCGCCCCGAGCCCCACGGACACCGCGAGCCCGAACACGGTCGCGACGATCGAGAGCACGTCGATCGCTTTTCCCCACGGGCCGTGGATCCCGTCCCCGAGCACCGGGTGGAACGCGGACGAGACGCGCGGGGGCAGTTTGCGCTTGTACGTGAAGTACCCGAACGTCAGACCGGGTACGGCGAGGATCGCCCACATGTGCACGCCGAAGTGGAAGTTGGCGATGTTCAGGGCCTCCACCGCGGCGCGGTCCGAGGCGGGTTCGGTGCCGTACATGGGTGGGTTCGCGTAGTGGTTGATGGGTTCAGCCACACCCCAGAACATCAGCACGGCGCCCACGCCCGCCGCGAAGAGCATCCCGAACCACGCGATCCCGGAGTACTCCGGGACGGAATCGTCGTCGCCGATCTTCACGCGACCGTAGCGGCTCAGTGCGAGACCGATCGCGAAGATCACGAGAGCGGTCACGCTGAAGGTGTAGAACCATCCCGTCTGGTAGCGCAACGCATGGGAGACCACGCCGAAGACCGATTGCACGGGCCCCGGGAACAGACTCATGCCGAGCGTGAAGACGACGACCAGCGCGGCCGAGACGAAGAAGATGGACGGGGTCGTGCGCAACCCCAGTCGGTCGTGAAGACGATTGAGCACAGGTCAGCTTTCCGATGGGAGGCGGTGGCACGTGGGCGCATCGGCGCGGCAGGTCTCACTGTAGTGGCCCTCCCGTGCTCAGAGCGGGCGCCCCGGGACCGTCCCGGGCCCCCCGCGCGGCCACGAGCCCCCGGATCGGCGCGTCCCTACACTGGTGGTGTGCCCGCCGAATCCCTCTCCCACGACGCCGCGGACTCGCGCGTGTCCTACACCGTCCCGCGCCGGGGCATCGTGCACAGCGCGGAGCTTGAGATCAAGAAGTCGCGGTTCCTGGCACTACTCACCCGCGTGGACACGGAAGCGGAAGCCCGCGAGTTCATCTCCCGTGTGTCCGCCGAGCACCGGGACGCCCGTCACCACTGCTCGGCGTTCGTGCTCGGACCCACGCGCGCCACGACGCGCTCGTCCGACGACGGCGAACCGGCGGGTACCGCGGGCACGCCCATGCTGCAGGCGCTGACCGCGCACGCCACGACCCGGCAACGCACCGCGGACGAGGCCGGTGACCTCTCGGACGTGTGTGGCGTGGTCGTGCGGTGGTTCGGCGGGGTCAAGCTCGGGGCCGGCGGGCTCGTGCGCGCCTACTCCGGTGCCGTGACCGCCGCGCTGGACACCGCCCCGCTGGTGCGCAGGATGCGCTGCCGCGAACTGACCCTGCCGCTCCCCTACGCCGAGGCCGGCCGCGTGGAGTCCCAGATGCGCGCCCGCGGGTTCACGGTCCTGCCCACCGGTTACGGCTCCGCGGACGCGACCCTGCGCCTGCTCGTGGCGGACCTCCCCGGCGCCATCGACGACGCCCGGGCAGCCCTTGCGAGCATCACCGCGGGCCACGCGAGCGTCCACGAGGGACCCGCCCGGTGGGAGGACGTCCCCGACATGTGAAAGGTCCCGCTCCCCGTGACGGGGAGCGGGACCTTTCGGATTCACCTCACGGCGAGCTCACGGGCCGACGTGCCGCCGCGTGCGACTCAGTGACCGGTGAGCTTCTCGCGCAGAGCGGCGAGGGCCTCGTCGGACGCGAGCGTCCCGGCGTCCTCGGCCGGAGCCTCGGAGGAGTAGCTCGTGGGGCCGGAGGAGTGGCTCGGGGAGGACGAGGAGGACGAGGTGGTCGCCGCATCCTGGTCTTCCTGCAGGTGCTTGCGCACCTGCTCCTTGTGAGCCTCCCAGCGGGCCTGGGCCTGAGCGTACTGCTCCTCCCACGCGGCGCGCTGTTCCTCGTAACCCTCGATCCACTCGTTGGTCTCGGGATCGAAGCCCTCGGGGTACTTGTAGTTGCCCTGCTCGTCGTACTCGGCGGCCATGCCGTACTGGGCGGGATCGAACTCGGTGGAGTCCGGGTCCACACCCTCGTTGGCCTGCTTGAGGGACAACGAGATCCGGCGGCGGTCCAAGTCGATGTCGATGACCTTGACGAACAGCTCCTCGTTCACGGAGACGACCTGCTCGGCCATGTCCACGTGACGCTGCGCCAGCTCGGAGATGTGCACGAGGCCCTCGATGCCGTCCTCGACGCGAACAAACGCACCGAAGGGAACCAGCTTGGTGACCTTGCCGGGGACGACCTGACCCAGAGCGTGGGTGCGGGCGAACAGCTGCCACGGATCTTCCTGGGTGGCCTTGAGCGAGAGCGACACACGCTCGCGATCCATGTCCACGTCCAGCACCTCGACGGTGACTTCCTGACCGACCTCGACGACCTCGGAGGGGTGGTCGATGTGCTTCCAGGACAGCTCGGAGACGTGCACCAGACCGTCAACACCGCCGAGGTCCACGAACGCACCGAAGTTGACGATCGAGGACACGGTGCCCGTGCGGACCTGGCCCTTCTGCAGCTGCTGCAGGAAGTTGGCGCGCACCTCGGACTGGGTCTGCTCGAGCCATGCACGGCGGGAGAGCACCACGTTGTTGCGGTTCTTGTCCAGCTCGATGATCTTGGCCTCGAGCTGCTGACCGATGTACGGAGCGAGGTCGCGGACGCGGCGCATCTCCACGAGGGAGGCGGGCAGGAAGCCACGCAGGCCGATGTCCAGGATGAGGCCGCCCTTGACGACCTCGATGACGGTGCCGGTGACGACGCCGTCCTCGTCCTTGACCTTCTCGATATCGCCCCAGGCGCGCTCGTACTGAGCGCGCTTCTTGGAGAGGATCAGGCGACCTTCCTTGTCCTCCTTGGTGAGGACCAGAGCCTCCACCTCGTCACCCACAGCCACGACGTCATCGGGGTTGATGTCGTGCTTGATGGACAACTCACGAGAGGGGATGACACCTTCGGTCTTGTACCCGATGTCCAGGAGGACCTCGTCGCGGTCGACCTTGACGACGGTGCCTTCCACGAGGTCGCCGTCGTTGAAGTACTTGATGGTCGCGTCGACAGCGGCGAGGAAATCCTCTTCGGTTCCGATGTCGTTGACGGCGACCTGCTGGGTGGTGGTGGTCATGTAGTAGGGACTCCGATGAAATTGATGTGATGGTTTGGTGTCACCGACCCCGCCCTGTGGGGCGCACCGGATTGGCGACGTCACGCTTGATGTGGGCGTGCGAATACACGCACCGCTCCAGTCTAGGCCCGAAACCGTGCCGGTTCAAGCCTGGAGGGTGCGTCCGCGCGCTGCGCGAGCGGCGCTCAGAACGGGGAGATACAGTACGGGTGGGTGGGCGTGGACATGAGCGCCTGGATGTCCCGCAGGGCGGCGTCGTCGCGCACGCGCAGCAGGCCCGCGTAGTGCAGCGTGGACGCCTTGACGGCCCCAAGGTACAGCGAGCCGAGCGAATCGACGTTCAGGGCGACGTCCGCGCCGTCGGGCAGTTCCACGGCGGGCATGGACTTCCCCGCGAGATCGTCCTGTGTGCGCGGGCGGTCCGCTACGCGTTCCACGCGGGGGGCATCACCGGTGGTGTCGATCTCGTAGATCCCGTCCGCGAAGCCCATGGAGTCCACGACCGACATCCTGACCTTGCGGTGGGACGTGTAGTGCCGGGCGGACAGGGCCGCCACCGGGTCCAGGACGCGCAACCACAGTCGCTCGTAGCGCTTGCGCACGGTGTAGGCGGACATGTCCACCATGCCCCACATGAGCGGGTCTTCCATCTGGGCGCTGTTGTAGCGCACCTCCGTGACGAGGTCCAGGTTGCACAGGTACTCCCACAGGGCGATGCGCACCTGCGAGCTCGGGGACACGAGGTCCACGACCTTCAGGTACCCCTGGAACCCCTGGGTGGAGACGAACTTGTAGCTCACGTAGCCGTCCGCCTCACCCCGGGCGTCGTAGTGCACCGCGGTGCGGATCTCAGGATCCGCGCCCTCCTGGTCCCAGTTCCACCGACCGGAGATAATGTCCCACCACTTCTGAGTGCGCGTAAGGGAACCCGCCGTCACGCGGTGGAAGCGATCGAAGATGCTCGGCGCCAGCTCGGCCACGGCGTGGTTGTCGGCCATTTCCACCGTGCCCACGGTCGGGGCCTTCAACTGCAACCGCGTGTGCGCGTCCACCGTGATCTCGGTGTTGAACGTGCCCGCACCGAAACCGAAGCGACCGTAGATCGTGGCCTCGGAGGCGGTGAGCGCCGCAATCGGGAACCCCGCCTCGTGGGCCTCGGTCAGGTCGGTGGTCATGAGCCGGCGCAACAGTCCTCGCCGGGCATGGGTTGGGCGCACCGTGACCTCAGAGACCAACCACGCGGGCACGCTGCGCCCTTCCCCGAGCGTCAGCTCCGAGTCCCACGAGCAGAACGTGGCCACGGGTCGCTCGGCCCCCAGCGCGGCTGTGGGCACGGGGTCCGCGGTGTATGCGGCGCGGAACCGGGTGCCAGCGGCGCGCATCGATCGCAGGTTGCGCTCGGTGGCCTCCTGCCCCGGTTCACGGCCGTGGAACCCCTGGGCGACCGCCCGGTTCCACTCCACGAACTCGGGGTTCGCGTCCGTGCCACCCTCGTTCGCGAGAAAGCGGCGCAGGACGTAGTCGTTCCCGCGGGCGCTGTACTCGCTCTCGCGGGTCTGCTCGTGCCGGGGTGTCGCGTTCATGATGCTCCTCGTCGTGACTCGGGCGGTTCGGGTGTGCCGTGGCCCGCCGCGCGGTGGCGGGTGTGGTGCTGGGTGCACGGCCTGCTGCGGCGCCGAGCGGCGGGCTGAGTGGTCCGTGCGCTCAGGCGGTCAGTGGGCGGCCTGGTGCCATGTCCGCCCCGTACCCACGTTGACGTCCAGGGGCACGGTCAGTTCCGCGGCCCCGGCCATCTCGGTGCGCAGGATCTCCTCGACCCGCTCCGTCTCCCCCGGGGCGACCTCCACGATGAGTTCGTCGTGGACCTGCAGCAGCACCCGCGAGCGCAGGTCGTCCTCGCGCAGGGCCCGGTCCACGCCGATCATGGCCTTCTTGATGATGTCCGCGGCCGAGCCCTGGATGGGTGCGTTCAGGGCCATGCGCTCGGCGGCCTGGCGGGCCTGGCGGTTGTCGCTCGTGAGGTCCGGGAGGTAGCGGCGTCGCCCGTCGATCGTTTCGGTGTAGCCCTTGGAACGGGCTTCCTCGACGACGCCGCGCAGGAAGTCCCGCACGCCGCCGAAGCGTTCGAAGTAGCCGCTCATCATGGTGCGGGCCTCGTCCACGCCGATGTTCAGCTGCTGGGACAGGCCGTAGGAGCTCAGCCCGTAGACGAGGCCGTAACTCATGGCCTTGACCTTGGAACGCATCTGAGGGGTGACGTCCTCCGGGGCCACGTCGAACACGCGCGAGCCCACGAACCGGTGCAGGTCCTCCCCGCCACGGAACGCCTCGATCAGGCCCTCGTCCCCGGACAGGTGGGCCATGATCCGCATCTCGATCTGGGAGTAGTCCGCGGTCATGAGGCATTCGAACGGGCCCTGGGAATCCTCCCCCACCACGAACACGTCGCGGATGCGCTGGCCCTGCTCGGTGCGCACGGGGATGTTCTGCAGGTTGGGACCCGTGGAGGACAGCCGTCCGGTGGCCGCCACGGTCTGCTGGTACGTGGTGTGGATGCGCCCGTCCTCGGCGATCGCGTCCCGCAATCCGGCCACGATCTGCTTGAGCTTGGAGTACTCGCGCCAGTTCATGAGCGCCACGAGGAACCGCGAACCCTGGGTCTCGGGGTCCACGCGTCCGAGCAGGTCCGCGACCGCCGCGGCGTCCGTGGTGTACCCGGTCTTGGTCTTCTTGGTCTTGGGCAGGCCGAGTTCCTCGAACATCACGACCTGCAGTTGCTTGGTGGAACCCAGGTTGATCTCGTGGTCGATCTGCGCCTGCGCCTGCTCGAAGGCCTGGTCGATTGGTTGCTGGAGGTCGTCGAACAACCGGTCGATACCTGGGCGGTCCATCGCGATCCCCGTGGCCTCCATCCGGGCGAGGATCACGGCGAGGGGCATCTCCAGATCCGTGAGCAGCCCCAGTTGGCCGTCGGCCTCGAGCAGCCCGCGCAGGTGTTCGCTCAACTGCCGGCACGCGGAACCGAGCGTGGCCTGGCGACGCAGTTCGGCGTCGCTCACACCGGCCAGCTCGTCCTGTTCGTCCGACGCGTCCAGCGCGAGTTCGGTCTGTCCGTCTTTCTCCGACGCCGCGGACTCGTCCGCGCGGGGCACCTCCACCTCCAGGTGGTGGCTCAGTTGGGCGTCCAGCTCGTAGGAACGCAGCGCGGGCCGCACGAGGTAGCCGGAGAGCTGGACGTCGTCCACGACACCGGCGAGCTCGATCCCGCGCTGGATCAGACCGTGGTACAGGTCCTTGAGGCCGTCCACGATCTTGGGCGCCGCCGGGTCTGCGAGCCATTCCTCGACGGCGATGGTCAGCTCCTGGTCCGCGGTCACGAGGTCCACGGCGGCACCGCGCTGGTTCATGAGCATGAGGGTGGTCACCTCCGCGCCGGAGGGTGCCTTGGGGTCGTGCGCCAAGCGGCGGACGACGATAGGCACGTCCTTCTCCCCCGCGTCCAGCCAATCGCTGAACTCCTGGGCGGTGCGCACCCGGGTGACGTCGGTGACCTCGGGAACCGTGGCGGCGTCGTCGTCGGAAGCGTGGGAACCGAAGGCCTCGAGCAGACGCCCGCGCAACTGGGCACCGAACTCGAGCTCGTCGAAGACTACGCCGACCCGCTCGGGATCGGCCTCGGGCAGTACCGCGTGATCCAGGTCCACGCCGAGGGGCAGGTCCGTGACCAGGCGGTTGAGTTTGCGGTTGCGCCGCACGAGGTCCTCGTGCTCGCGCAGGGCCTCGCCCTTCTTGCCGGTGATCCGGTCCGCGTGCTCGAGCAGCGATTCCACGGGACCGTAGGACGTGATCCACTTGGCCGCGAAGCCGGGACCCACGCCCGGCACACCCGGTAGGTTGTCCGCGGTCTCCCCCGTCAGCGCGGCGAGGTCCGGGTAGTTCTGCGGGGCGACCTTGTACTTCTCGAAGACCGCCTGCGCGTCCATGCGGCGCAGGTCCGACGGCGTGCGGCCCGGGTAGACCACCGTCACGTGGTCCGTGATCATCTGGAACGCGTCCCGGTCACCCGAGAACACGAGCACCTCGAAGTCCTCGGCGGCGGCCGTGGTGGCGAGCGTGGCCAGGACATCGTCCGCCTCGTGGCCCTCGCTCGTGACGATCGGAATGCCAACAGCCTCGAGGATGCGTCGGATGTTGGGGACCTGCCCGTGGAACTCCTCCGGGGTCTCGTCCCGGCCGCCCTTGTACTCCCCGTACTCCTGGGAGCGCAGGGTAGGGCCCTCGAGGTCGAAGGAGACGACCAGGTGGGTGGGCTTCTCCTCGCGCACGAGCTTGACCATGGTGTTCACAAATCCGTAGACGCCCTCGGTGTGGACGCCGTCGGACGTCACGAAACCGGGGCCCCCACCATACTCGGCAGCGCGGGATAGCGCGAAGAATGCGCGGAACGCCAGGGAGTGGCCGTCGATCAGTAGCAAGCGCTTCTCGGGCCGGGACACCGGAACGGGCAGCGAGACCTCCTGCGGGTGCTCGGTCTTCTCGCCGATCACCACGGTGCGGGTCTCAGGGACGTCCTGGCTGGCCTGCTTGCTCGTCTCAGTCACGGCTCCATCCTAGGGCCACCCCCGGACAGGCACAGGCGCCGGCGGAACACGGGCTCGGACGCGGGACGCCGCACGGCCAGGGACAGCTTCGGGCGCGTTCCGCGTGCGGCCCGGGACGAGCTGGGCCCCGGGGGCGTCAGGCCACCTGGCTGATGATCGCCTCGGCCACCTCGCGCATCGACAGCCTGCGATCCATGGACGTCTTCTGGATCCAGCGGAACGCCTCGGGCTCGGACAGACCCATCTTGGTCTGCAGCAGCGACTTGGCGCGTTCCACGAGCTTGCGCGTAGCGAACTGTTCCTTCATGTCCGCGACCTCGCTCTCGAGGGCCGTGATCTCCTCGAAACGAGACATCGCGATCTCGATCGCGGGCACCACGTCGTCCACGGTGAACGGCTTGACCACGTACGCCATGGCGCCGGCCTCCCGCGCACGCTCCACGAGCTCGCGCTGGCTGAACGCGGTGAGCAGTACCACGGGCGCGATCCGGTCCTGCGCGATCTGCTCGGCGGCGGTGATCCCGTCCATCACGGGCATCTTCACGTCCATGAGCACGAGGTCCGGGCGGTGTTCGGAGGCCAGGGCGACGGCGCGCTCCCCGTTCTCCGCCTGCGCCACCACGCGGTACCCGGCGTCCTCGAGCATCTCGACGATGTCCATGCGGATCAGCGCCTCGTCCTCCGCGACGACGACCGTCTTGGCTTCGGAACCCTGCGCCTCGGAACGGGCGGCGTGGTCCTGGGCGGGCGCGGCGTCGACGTGGGTCGTCTCGGCGCGGGCGGTGTCGGGCTGCGCGGCGTCAGGGTCTGCGGCGCCCGACCGTTGTGCCCCGGGCGCAGTGGGCTCCGGGGTGTTCGACGAATCCGTCACGGGGACTCCTAGGTTTGGGGACAACTTGGTCGTGTCGACACGGCATCCAACCACGAGTGCCGCGAACGCGCCTCATGGGACACATCACACCCCCGGGCGCGGAAGGGGCGGACCGGTCTCCAGCCTAGACCCATCATGTATGCTGTTATCCGCACCGGCGGCGGTGGCCCGCACTACGGTCCCCTTCCCGGACATGCCCAAGTGGCGGAATTGGCAGACGCGCTGCACTCAAAATGCAGTATGGAGACATGTGTGGGTTCGAGTCCCACCTTGGGCACGACAACTCGCTCCGTCGGAGCACCTTTGGAACGGCCTCGCACCCGCGGGGCCGTTTTTCGTGGCCGAACACAGGGCGAATGCACGGGGGTCGTGGGTCTTCCCGCATCCGTGGTCGGGCGGGTGGGTGGACCGGTCGGGAACTTGTCAGCAATGGGGAGGCCCGCCCGTGCTCGACGACAACACCACTCTGTGGATGCTGTAGAACTTCAAGCACCACTGCTCCCTGCGGTTCACCCCCGAGTTCTTCGCACCCCACCAGTCACGGGAAGCGGCTGCGGGGGAGGAGTACGGCGCCGGGTTCATCAAGTTTCCCTACGACCGGCCCCTGCCCATCACGCTGCTCGAATCCCTCATGCGGGACCGGCTCCCCGATCAAGGCGCGTAGCAAAACCTTTCGGAGACCGTAGGGCCCCAGCCGCTGTTCGCGCGATCGATCAGCGTCCACGGTCAGCACGCAGAGTGGAGTAAAGGCAGCTCGGACGGCGTCCGGACTGCCTTTACTCCACTAGAACATCGGGTCGACACCCACGCGCAGGTGCCGCGACGAGAACCGCTCGCAGCGATCCGCCATACGGGCGACCCGCGTGGGTCAGCGACCGATCACGGCTCCCGCCACGTGGCGGAACCGGCCATGCCGCCCCACGGCCCCACGCGCTCGCGGGGTTCGCGCTGGGGTGCCTCGCCGGCGTCCTGGAGGTCGCCCACGCGGTGCACCTTCACGAGGTTGGTGGACCCGGCGCGGCCCGGGGGCGAACCGGCGCAGATGATGACCATGTCCTCGGTGTTGGCGAGATCATGCTGGAGCAGGTAGTGGTCCACCTGACGAGTCATGTCGTCGGTGTGCTCCACCCGATCCACCCGGATGGGCTGGACGCCCCACAGCAACTGCAGCCACGCCTGCACGCTCTTCTCGGGGGTGAACGCGAGGATCGGGCGTTCCGGGCGCAACCGGGACAACCGGCGGGCCGAGTCACCCGTCTGGGTGAACGTGCAGATGTAGTTCACGTCCAGCTGCCGGGCGATGGTCACCGCCGCGCGGGTGATGGCGCCGCCGCGCGTGCGGGGCTCGGTGCCCAGCGGGGGCATGCGGTCCATGCCCTGCGTCTCGGTGGCCAGGATGATGTTCGACATGGTCTCGAGCGTCTTGATGGGGTACTTGCCCACCGAGGTCTCGCCCGAGAGCATCACGGCGTCCGCGCCGTCGAGCACGGCGTTCGCGCAGTCCGAGGCCTCGGCGCGCGTGGGGCGCGGGTTGTCGATCATGGACTCGAGCACCTGGGTGGCCACGATTACGGGTTTCGCCCAGCGGCGGGCGAGCTCGATCGCGCGCTTTTGCACGATCGGCACGGCCTCCAGCGGCAGCTCCACACCGAGGTCGCCACGGGCGACCATGATGCCGTCGAACGCGTCGATGATCTCGTGCAGCGCATCCACGGCCTGGGGCTTCTCGATCTTGGCGATCACGGGGATCTTGCGATCCTCCTCCGCCATGATCTCATGCACCCGGGTGATGTCCTGGGCGTCCCGCACGAAGGACAGCGCGATGATGTCGACGCCGCGCTGCAGGGCCCAGCGCAGGTCCGCCTCGTCCTTCTCGCTCAGTGCGGGGACGTTGACGGCCACGCCGGGGAGGTTGATGCCCTTGTGGTCGGACACGGTCCCGGCGACCACGACCTCGGTGGTGACGGCGGTGTCCGACACGGCCGTGGCGCGCAGGGCGACCTTGCCGTCGTCGATCAGCAGCGGGTCCCCCACGTTGACGTCGCCGGGCAGGCCCTTGTGGGTCGTGGAGCACAGCTCCTTGGAGCCGGGGACGTCCTCGATCGTGATCGTGAAGGTGTCACCCACGTCCAGCGCATGGGGGCCGTCCGCGAAGTTGCCCAGCCGGATCTTGGGCCCCTGCAGATCCGCGAGGATCGCGACCGTGGTGCCCAGCTCTTCGCTGGCCCGGCGCAGGTTCTCGTAGGACGTATTGTGCACGGTGTGGTCACCGTGACTCATGTTGAGGCGAGCCACGTTCATTCCGGCCTGGATCGCCTGGGTGACGTTCTCGTACGAGGAGATGGCGGGGCCGATGGTGGCCACGATCTTCGCTCGACGCATGGGTGACTCCCTTTCGAATGGCGGATGGTTGGTGCATATGACGAAGCGGCCGGGTTGAGCAGCCTGGTGCTGCCCGACCGCGGCCGCTTCGCCGATGTCCGTTCCTACCTTAGCAACGAGCCCTGGGAATTGATATGGCAGGACTCATGGCGGGTGCCGGGAGGATCACGGATGCGGGCGGGTCACAGGCTCAGGTCGATCGCCCGCTCGGACGGGGTCACGGGTTCTGGCAACCGGGTCTGGCCTGTAAGGTGGCGTTCCACGTGAGCGGCGCACGCCCGGCCCTCCGCGATGGCCCATACCACGAGCGACTGCCCACGACCTGCGTCACCGCACGAGAACACCCCGTCCACGGCGGTCATGTAGGTCTCGTCCCGCGCCACATTGTCCCGGGAGTCCAGCGCTACGGGTAGCTGCTCGGTGAGCTCGCGGGACTCGTTGCCCGTGAATCCCAGGGCGAGCAGGATCAGGTCCGCAGGCAACACCTTCTCGGTGCCGGCCACGGGACCGCGGGAGCCGTCCTCGCGGTACTCGGTCTCCGCGACGCGCAGTCCCGTGACCCGGCCGTCCTGCCCCACGAACTCCACCGTGGAGGCCAGGTACGTGCGTTCGCCACCCTCTTCGTGGGACGTGGAGACCTCGAAGACCCGGGGCATCATGGGCCACGGTTCCTCGTCCGCGCGGTCCACGGGAGGCTTGCGACCGATCGCGAGCGACGTCACGGACGCCGCACCTTGGCGCAGCGCGGTGCCGATGCAGTCGGAACCGGTGTCACCGCCACCCAACACGATCACGTGCTTGCCGCGCGCGTCGATGGGGTCGGGGACGTGGTCCTCGGCCACCAGGTGGTTGGCCCGCACGAGGAAGTCCATGGCGTAGTGGATCCCCGCGAGCTCACGGCCGGGGATCGCGAGCTCACGGGGCCGCGTGGCACCCGTGGCCACGATCACGGCGTCGTAACGCCTGCGCAGCGCGTCCCACGTGATGTCCGTGCCGATCTCCACGCCCGGGCGAAACTTGGTGCCCTCCTGGCGCATGATCTCGAGCCGGCGTTCGAGCACGGACTTCTCGAGCTTGAAGTCGGGGATGCCGTAGCGCAGCAGACCGCCGATCCGGTCGTCCCGTTCGTACACGGCCACCGTGAACCCCGCCTGCGTGAGCTGCTGGGCCGCCGCGAGTCCGGCGGGACCGGAACCGACCACCGCGATCGTCTTGCCCACGAGCCGCTGCGGGACGTAGGGCTTGATGAGGTCGTCGTCGAACGCCTTCTCGCCGATCGCGTACTCGACCTGCTTGATGGTCACGGGCTCCTGATTGATCCCGAGCACGCACGAGGACTCGCACGGCGCGGGGCACACGCGCCCGGTGAACTCCGGGAAGTTGTTGGTCGCGTGCATCCGCTCGGAGGCCTCGTCCCACCGGTCACGCCACACGAGGTCGTTCCACTCGGGGATGAGGTTGCCCAGGGGACACCCCTGGTGACAGAACGGCACACCGCAGTCCATGCAGCGCCCGGCCTGCTCGTGCAGCGTCCCCGCCTCCTGGCGTTGCTGCACCTCCGCCCAGTCCATGAGGCGCACCGGGACGGGGCGCTTGGGACGGTCCTCGCGTGTGCGGACCTTGAGAAAACCACGGGGATCAGCCACGGCCGGTCACCTCCAGAATCTTGTGCCAGGTGCCGTCGCCGTCCGGGTCGTCCCCGGCGGCTTCGGCCTCATTGCGCAGTGCGAGCACCGCGGAGTAGTCCCGCGGCAGCAGTTTGGTGAAGCGCGACATCGTGCGGTCCGGGTCCGCGAGCAGTTGACGCGCGAACTCGGACCCGGTCTCCTCACCGTGGCGCTTGATGAGGTCGGCGAGCAACTCACGGTCGTTGGCGTCCGGGTGCTCGAGGTGCAGTTCACCGCTCTCGCGGGCCTGCTTATTCACGTCCCGCTCGTCCAGGTCCAGCACGTATGCCACACCGCCGGACATCCCGGCCCCGAAGTTGCGGCCCGTCTCACCCAGCACCACGGCCACACCCCCGGTCATGTACTCGCAGCCGTGGTCACCGATGCCCTCGACCACCGCGGTGGCCCCGGAATTGCGCACCAGGAAGCGCTCCCCCACGGTGCCGTTGAAGAACATCTCGCCGCTCGTGGCGCCGTAACCGATCACGTTGCCCGCGATCACGTTCTCGTGGGCCACGAATCCGGCGTCGCGCGGGGGCCGCACGACGATCCGTCCGCCGGAAAGGCCCTTGCCCGTGTAGTCGTTCGCGTCCCCCTCGAGCCGCAGCGTGATACCGCGGGGCACGAAGGCGCCCAGCGACTGGCCGGCCTGACCGGTCAGGGTCACGTCGATCGTGTCATCCGGCAGTTCCCGGGTCCCGAGCGCGCTGGTCACGGTGTATCCGAGCATCGTGCCCACGGCGCGGTCCGTGTTGATCACGCGTTCCTGTACGCGCACGGGTTCACCGCGTTCGATCGCCGGTTGCGCAAGCGGGATGAGCTTCGTGTCGAAGTGTTTCTCGAGTTCGTGGTCCTGGACGCCGGTGTTGCGCAGTCCGTCCGTGACCCCTTCTGCGCGGAACGAATCGAGCACGGGGCTCAGGTCCAGCCCCTTGGCCTTCCAGTGCGCCACGGCCTCCCGCGTGCGCAGTACCTCGGCGTGCCCCACGGCCTCCGCGATGCTGCGGAACCCGAGTTCGGCGAGGATCTCGCGCACCTCTTGAGCAATGAACTCGAAGAAGTTCACCACGTGCTCGGCCTTGCCCGTGAAGCGCTTGCGCAGTTCGGGGTTCTGCGTGGCAACTCCCACGGGGCACGTGTCCAGATGGCATTTGCGCATCATGATGCAGCCCTCCACCACGAGCGGCGCCGTGGCGAAGCCGAATTCCTCGGCGCCCAGCAACGCGGCGACGACGACATCGCGCCCCGTCTTGAGCTGGCCGTCCGCCTGCACGACCACGCGCTCGCGCAGCCCGTTCAGCCGCAGGGTCTGCTGCGTCTCCGCGAGTCCCAGCTCCCACGGCATGCCCGCGTGCTTGAGCGAGTTCAGGGGCGCCGCGCCCGTGCCGCCGTCGTGACCGGAGACCAGTACGACGTCGGCCTTGGCCTTGGTCACGCCCGCCGCGACCGTGCCAATCCCGCGTTCCGACACGAGCTTGACGTGCACGCGAGCGCGAGGGTTGGCGTGCTTGAGGTCGTAGATCAGCTGCGCGAGGTCCTCGATCGAGTAGATGTCGTGGTGCGGCGGCGGGGAGATCAGCGAAACCCCCGGGGTCGCGTGGCGCGTGCGCGCGATCCATGGGTAGACCTTCTGCGCCATGAGCTGCCCGCCCTCGCCGGGCTTGGCGCCCTGGGCCATCTTGATCTGCAGGTCGTCCGCGGTCGCGAGGTACAGGCTCGTGACCCCGAACCGGCCAGAGGCCACCTGCTTGATCGCCGAACGCCGCTCGGGGTCGATCAGCCGCTCGACGTCTTCACCGCCCTCGCCCGTGTTGGACTTGGCGCCCAGACGGTTCATGGCGATCGCGAGCGTCTCGTGGGCCTCCGCGGAGATCGAGCCGTAGCTCATGGCACCCGTGGAGAACCGCTTGACGATCTCGCTCACGGGCTCCACCTCGTCGATGTTCACGGGCTCGCGCGTGGACGCGAAACTCATGAGTCCGCGCAGGGTCGCGAGCTCCTTGGCCTGGTCGTCCACGCGGGACGTGTAGGACTTGAAGATGTCGTAGCGGCCCGTGCGGGTCGCATGCTGCAACCGGAAGACCGTGTGCGGGTCGAACAGGTGCCGCGGTCCCTCGCGGCGCCAGTCGTACTCGCCGCCCGTGGCGAGGTCCCGGTGCGGTTCGGTGACGCCGTCCTCCGGATAGGCCAGGCGGTGTCGGGACTGGATCTCCGCGGCGATCACGTCCAGACCCACACCCTCGATCTGGGTCCGTGTGCCCGCGAAGTAGTCGTCCACGAGCTCGCTCGACAGGCCCAGGGCCTCGAACGTCTGCGCACCGCAGTACGACTGCACGGTGGAGATGCCCATCTTGGACATGATCTTCTGCACGCCCTTGCCCAGCGCCTTGATGAGGTTCGCCACGGCCTGTTCTTCCGTGACCCCCCGGATCTCCCCGCGGCGCACGAGTTCCTCGGCGGATTCCATGGCCAGGTAGGGGTTCACGGCCGACGCCCCGTAGCCCAGCAGCAGGGCCACGTGGTGGACCTCCCGCACGTCCCCCGATTCCACGATCAGGGCCACTTTGGTGCGGGTCGCCGAGCGCAACAGGTGGTGGTGCACGGCGGAAGTCAGCAGCAGGGACGGGATGGGAGCCCACACGCCGTTGGAATCCCGGTCGGAAATGATGACGAACTGCACCCCGCGGTTCACGGCCGCGGAGACCTTCTCGCAGATCTCCGCGATCCTGGCTCGCAGCGAGTCCGCACCGTCCACGGGGCGGTACAGCCCGCGCACGCGCAGGCTCAGGGGCACGCCGTCGTCGTCCAGGTGCACGAACTGGTCCAGCTGGTCGTTGTCGATCACCGGGAAGTTCAGCTGGATCTGGCGCGTCCGGGTCTGCTGCGTGGAGAGCATGTTGGCCATGGGCCCCACGGCACCGGCCATGGACGTGACGAGTTCCTCGCGGATCGCGTCGAGCGGCGGGTTGGTCACTTGCGCGAAGGACTGCACGAAGTAGTCGAACAACAGCCGCGAGCGGTTGGACAGCACCGCCACGGGCGTGTCCGTGCCCATCGCGTAGATGGGCTCGGCGCCGGCTACGGCCATGGGACCGATGATCAGCTTGAGCTCTTCCTCGGTGTAGCCGAAGGTCTTCTGCCGCAACCGGATGGAGTGCGGCGGGTGGGTCATGTGCTCGCGTTCGGGCAGCTCCGTGATGGGCAGCACCGAGTCCCGCACCCAGTCCTGCCACGGCTTGGTGGCGGCGAGTTCGGCCTTGATCTCGCTGTCCTCCACGATCCGGCCCTCGTCCGTGTCCACGAGGAACATGGTCCCCGGGGACACCCGGCCCTTGCGGACGACGACGCGCTCCCCCACGTCCACGACGCCCACCTCGGAGGCGAAGATCACCAGACCGTCGTCGGTCTGCCAGAACCGCCCCGGGCGCAACCCGTTACGGTCCAGGACCGAGCCCACGCGCACGCCGTCCGTGAAGGACACGCACGCGGGACCGTCCCACGGCTCCATGAGCGTGGCGTGGTACTGGTAGAACGCCTTGAGCTGCGGATCCATGGTCTCATGGTTCTGCCACGCCTCCGGGATCAGCATGAGCATGGTCTCGGTCACGGGCCGGCCCGCGAGCTGGAGCAGCTCGGCGACCTCGTCGAGCGACTGCGAGTCGGACGCGCCCTCCGAGCAGATGGGGAACAGGTCCTCGGGCTGGCGGCCCAGCACGGCCCCGGACAGCGTGGACTGGCGTGCGCGCATCCAGTTGCGGTTGCCCACCACGGTGTTGATTTCACCGTTGTGCGCGAGCGTTCGCATGGGCTGGGCGAGCGGCCAGGACGGGAACGTATTGGTGGAGAAGCGCGAGTGCACCACCGCGAGCTTGGTCGTGAACCGCGGATCGGACAGGTCCGGGTAGAACGGTTCGAGCTGAGCCGTGGTGAGCATGCCCTTGTACACGAGCGTGCGGGACGAGAAGGACGGGAAGTACACCCCGAACTTGTTCTGCGCGCGCTTGCGCACGCGGAACGCCTTCTGGTCCAGTTCGAGCTGGGCGGCCACGGGATCGTAGGACGTTGCGTCCTGCGCAAACAGGGACGCCGCCCGCTCGTTGTGACTGCTGTCGGAGACGAAGAACTGCACGAACGTTGGCATCACGGCGCGCGCGGACGCGCCCACGGCGTCGTCGACCACGGGGACGTCCCGCCAGCCCAGGACCGTGAGGCGTTCCATGCGGGCGAGTTCCTCAAGCGAGCGCTTGAGCTCCTCGAGGTGCTTACCGCCGGTGGGCATGAACGCCGTGCCCACCACGTAGGCCCCCTGGGGCGGCAGCGGGAAGTCCACCACCTCGCGCAGGAACTCGTCCGGGATCTGGGTCAGCAGACCGGCGCCGTCCCCGGTGCCCTCGTCCCCACCTACCGCACCGCGGTGCTCGAGGTTGCGCAGGGCCGTGAGCGCGGCGTCCACGATGTCGTGGGAGGCCACGCCGTCCAGGGTGGCCACGACGGCCAGACCGCACGCGTCCTTCTCGTCCTCCGAGCGGTACAGGCCCTGATCCTCGGGCACCGCCGAGAAACGCTCGAACGGGGACACCGGTTCGGCGGCGTCGCGTGGTTCGGGTGCATCCCGGTGGACGGGATCCGTGGTGCTCACGCGATGCTGCTCGCGGGAGTTCGGGGCTGCTATCTGGTCACTGCTCATGGCGGTACTCCTCACCAAGGGCCGGCAGGTCGAATGCGTCGGACGAGGCCCGGGGAGCACTCGGTGGGTGCGCAGCGGGCGACGCGGGATCCAGGTGACGCGCGTGTCCGCCCCGTTGCGGAAGGAAGCGGCCCGTGGGCCGTGGATCGAACCGGCGGGTCCCACGGATGAGCGGGACAGGCACGGTGCTCGGGTAATTTACCACGTAGGCCATGTCACATGAACATGCGTGACGGATCGCACGGACGACGACGCGGGCCCCGCGGAGTCGTGAAGAGCTCTGCGGGGTCCGCGTGCGGCGTCGTGGTCGGAGACCCGGAAGACGCGTCAGGAACGCACGGCCCGGGCAGGCTCGGCCGCTGCCCCGGCACGAGAGCGGGCACGCCTACCCAGGACCGCGAAGAGGATGATGCCCGCGATGACGATCAGCAGCGAGGTCCACACGTGCACGCGCACACCGGCGATCATCAGGGCCGGGTCCACGCGCAGGAACAGCTCGATGAGCAGTCGCCCGATCCCGTAATAGATCATGTACAGCGCGAAGATCCGCCCGTGCGGGTCCCGCATGCGGCGGTCGATGGCGAGCAGCAGCACCACACCCAGCAGGTTCCACAGGCTCTCATACAGGAACGTGGGGTGGAACAGCGTGTCCGCGGGCAGCCCCGCGGGGAAGTTCGGGGACGCCGGGGAGATCTCGAGCCCCCACGGCAGTGTGGTGGGTCTGCCGAACAGTTCCTGGTTGAACCAATTGCCCCACCGTCCCACGGCCTGGGCAAGCAGGAGTCCGGGGGCCACGCAGTCCGCGAACACGGCGAGCGACAACCCGTTCATGCGCGAGACGAACCACGCGGCCACGGCGCCGAACAGCACGGCACCCATGATGCCGAGTCCGCCCTCCCAGATCCGGAAGACGGCCAGGGGGTCCGCGCCGGGCCCGAAGTACCCGGCGGGGTCCGTGATCAGCACGTGGTAGGCGCGCGCCCCCACGATCCCGGCGAGCACCGCCCAGAACACGATGTCCCACAGTACGTCCGGGTCCTGACCGCACTGCTTCCAGCGCCGCATGGTGAGCCAGATGGCCAGGGCCATGCCGAGCAGGATGCACAGCGCGTAGAAGTGCACCGTGAGCGGCCCCAGGTGGATGCTGCTGATGCTCGGGGACGGGATGGAGGCGGGCAGCACCGGCGGCATCAGTCGCGTCCCGCGAGGTGCGCGGCGAGCTCACCCACGGCCTGCGGCCCGCCCTCACCGAGCGCGCGCACGAGAGCCGTGCCCACGATCACGCCGTCCGCGTACGCCCCGATCTCCAGCACGTGCTCGCGGCTGGACACCCCCAGGCCCACGCACACCCGCTCCGCACCGGCCCCGCGTGCGCGGGCGACGACGTCCTCGGCGGCCGAGGACACCTGGTCCCGGGCCCCGGTCACGCCCATCACGGACACCGCGTACACGAAGCCGGAGGCCGCGCTCACAGTCATGTCCATGCGCTCACGGGTGGTGGACGGGGCCACCAGGAAGATCCGGTCCAGACCGTGCTCCTCGGAGGCCGCGAACCATTCCGTGGCCTCGTCCGGGATCAGGTCCGGGGTGATGATCCCGGCTCCCCCGGCGTCCTTGAGCCGGCGCGCGAACTCGTCCACGCCCGCCTGCAGCACGGGGTTCCAGTACGTCATCACCACGGGGACCGCGTCCGTCTGCTCGGCGACGGCGCGCACCACGGTGAACGCGTCCTCGACCCGGAAACCGTTGGCGAGCGCCTGGGTGGTCGCCGCCTGGATGACCGGTCCGTCCATCACGGGGTCCGAGTAGGGGATGCCGATCTCGATGATGTCCGCGCCGTTGCGACCCAGGGCCACGGCGGCGGCGGCGGACTCCTCGACGGTGGGGTACCCGGCGGGCAGATAGCCCACGAGGGCCGGGCGGCCCTCGGCCTTGCACTGTTCGATCCGCCGCGAGAGCGCGGAGTCCGCGCTGCGCGTGAGGTCACGCGGGACGATGCGTTCGGTCAAGCCCGCAGGGGTGTGCTCGGTGGTGCTCACAGTTGTTCGCCTTTCTGCGCCACGCGTTCCTCGTGGCTGTCCTGCGGGAGGAGGTCGAACCACTCCCCCGCGGTGGCCACGTCCTTGTCGCCGCGCCCGGAGAGCGAGACCACGATGATCTTCTGCGCCGCTTCCTCGGGCCCGAGTTCCGCGACCCAGCGGGCAGCGACCTCGCGGGCGCCGGCGAGCGCGTGGGAGGACTCGATGGCCGGGAGGATGCCCTCGGTGCGGCACAGCAGCCGGAAGGCGTCCATGGCCTGGACGTCCGTGACCGCTTCGTAGTTCACGCGCCCGATCGAGTGCAGGTAGGAGTGTTCCGGCCCCACGGCGGGGTAGTCCAGGCCGGCGGAGATCGAGTGGGACTCCACGGTCTGCCCGTCCGGGTCCTGCATGAGGAACGTCTTGGCGCCGTGCAGCACGCCCGGTCGGCCCAGTGTGATGGTCGCGGCGTGGCGGCCGGTCTGCACGCCGTCACCCCCGGCCTCGTTGCCGTAGAGCTGCACGGACTCATCGTCCAGGAAGCCGTGGAAGATCCCGATGGCGTTGGACCCGCCGCCCACGCACGCGGTCACGGCGTCCGGGAGGCGGCCTGTCTGCTCGAGGATCTGCGCGCGGGCCTCCTCACCGATCTGTTCGTGGAAGTAGCGGACCATAGCCGGGAACGGGTGCGGTCCGGCGGCGGTGCCGAGCAGGTAGTGAGTGGTCTCCACGGACGCGACCCAGTCCCGCAGGGCCTCGTTGATCGCGTCCTTGAGGGTGCGGGAACCGTTCTTCACGGCCACGACCTCCGCGCCCAGCAGCCGCATGCGCGCGACGTTGAGCGCTTGGCGGCGCGTGTCCTCCTCGCCCATGTACACGCAGCACTCCATGCCGAACAGAGCCGCTGCGGTGGCCGTGGCCACACCGTGCTGGCCCGCGCCTGTCTCGGCGATCAGCCGTGTCTTGCCCATGCGCCGGGCCAACAGGGCCTGCCCCAGCACGTTGTTGATTTTGTGGGAACCGGTGTGGTTGAGGTCCTCACGCTTGAGGAACACGCGCACCCCGAGTTCCGCGCCGAAGCGCTCGGCCTCGGTGAGCAGGGAGGGTCGGCCGGAGTACTCGCGGGAGAGCCGCTGGAACTCGTCCTGGAAGGTCTCATCCGTACGAGCCTTGTCGAACGTCTCGGTCAGTTCGTCCAGGGCCGCCACGAGGGACTCGGGCATCCACCGGCCACCGAAGTCCCCGAAGTAAGGGCCCGGGGCGTGCCGGAGGGACTCGGCGTCCCGTGCGGAAGCCTCCCCCGAGACCTGGGCCGCGGCGAGTTCCTCCTGCGCGGCGGTCGGGGTGGCCCCAGCCAAGTACTCGGCCCGGGACATTGCGCCGACCTCCCGGAAGCGACCGATGGTCTGCGCGGGGTCCTCGGCGCGCACGAGCACCTCACCGGTCAGCACCGCGTTGGCGCCGTGGCCCGCGTACAACCGGATCTGCTCCTCCCCCAGGACACCGGACTCCGCCACGATCACGGCCTCGCGTGGCAACCGCTCGGCGAGCCGACCGAACGTGTCCACGTCCACGTCCAGGGTCTTGAGGTTGCGGGTGTTCACCCCGATGATCCGCGCACCCACGGCGACGGCGCGATCGATCTCCTCCTCGGTGTGCGTCTCCACGAGCGCATGCATGCCGAGGTGGTGGGTCAGTTCGAGCAGCTCCCGCAGGGTGGCGTCGTCGAGGGCTGCCACGATGAGCAGCACGATGTCCGCACCGTGCGCGCGGGCCTCCCACACCTGGTACTCCTCGACCACGAAGTCCTTGCGCAACACGGGGATGCCCACGGCGCGGCGCACGGCGTCGAGGTCCGCGAGCGAGCCCCCGAAGCGGCGCTGCTCGGTGAGCACCGAGATCACGGAGGCCCCACCGCGCTCGTACGCGGCGGCCAGCTGCGCCGGGTCCTCGATCGCTGCGAGCGCACCCTTGGACGGGCTCGAGCGCTTGACCTCGGCGATCACCTGCACGGACGCGGGATCCGCACCACGCAGGGCGGACTCGGCGTCCAGCGCGGGAGTCTGTTCCGCGGCGGCATGGCGCACGTCCTGCAGGGACACCGATGCCTTCCGGGTCTCAAGGTCCTCGCGCACCCCCTCGATGATCCGGTCCAGCACCGTACCGGTGTGCTGCTGCGTCATGCGATTCCTCACTTAGTTCTCGGTGCACGCCGGCGTGCGGTGCACCCGGCGCACGGACGACGATGACCAGTTCCCCGACAGCGCGGAACTGGTCATCGACGGATGAATGCGGTACCGATCCCCTGCGGCGATCAGTGGGACTTGGTCTTGGACCCGCCCTTGCCGTACCCCATGGACTTGAGCACGCCGCCCACGATCACGCCCACGATGATCAGACCGATGCCCACGACCGTCACAGGGACCGAAGCCATCACGAAACCCACGCAGCCCACGATGACACCCACGGTCATCACGCCCACACAGGCCCACGCGGCCACGGTGTTGCCGTGGCCCACCGCGGCGGTGTGGTCCAGGATGATCTGATCGGTGTTCGACATGCGTGTCCACTCTCCCGTGCCGGTTGAGCCGCTCGGCTCTTGGATTGCCGGTCCCGCGTGAGCCGTGGGACCGAGGATTCTCTGACCCCATTGTGCCACTTCCCGGCGCGTGCGCGCCGCAGCCCACGCGGTTCAGTCGGTTTGTGTAGGGTCGTCGCCGCGAGTCAGCGCGTCCCACGTGTCGATGTCGTCCGCGTGCTCCGCGGCCTGGGTCTCCCCGGCCGAGGCCTCGCCACCCCGCGGGTGCATCGCGGCCGTCGTCGCGGCGGTTCCCACGCTGCCGGCGACCGCAGCGCGATCATAGCGTTGCGCATTGCGCCGTCGCGCGTGCCGGGCGACCACCGCGAGCCACACGCCGCACAGTGCGAGCAGCATCGCGGCGGTCACGGCGGCCCACGGCCACCCGGTAAGGGCGTAGTCCCCGCCGTCGTTGATCACACCCGTCTGCGCGCCGACCGTGGGTTGCGCGGCCGCACGCGAGTCCCCCGTGACGGCCAGCACCGCGAGCACCGCGCCCACGCCCGCCAGCGCGACGACGGCGCCCACGATCATGCGCAGCACCCGGCCTCCCAGCGTGGAGGCCACCGCGGCCACGGCGGCGACAAGACCCAGGGCGGTGACGGCCGGAGCGGCGTCGGCCCCGGGGACGTCCACCGTGACCGACTGCAGGGACGTGGGGACGTCCGCGTGGATCCAGGTGGCGGTGGTCGTGGCGAACAACGCCAGGGCACACAACAGCGTGACCAGGACGGCGGGTGCGGTGCGGCGCAGCAACGTCAGCTCCTCGGGGGACGGGAGGCCCGGGTGTCCGTGCCCGGCTCGCGCAGGGTCTGGGCGATCAGCGCGGCGCGCAACGGCGCGGTGGCCTTGTTGAGGGATTCCTGGGCCTCGGACTCGGGATCCGAATCAGCCACGATACCGCCGCCCGCCTGGACGTACGCCATACCCTCGAGCAGCAGCGCCGTGCGGATCGCGATCGCCATGTCCATGTTCCCCGCGAAGTCCATGTAGCCCACGACGCCGCCGTAGACGGCCCGGCGCAGCGGCTCGTACTCGTCGAGCAGGCGCAACGCGCGAGGCTTGGGCGCGCCCGAGAGCGTGCCCGCGGGGAACGTGGCGGCGAGGACGTCGTAGGCGGTGACGTCCTCGCGCATGCGCGCGACCACCGTGGAGCACAGGTGCATGATGTGGCTGAAACGCTCGATCTCCATGAACTCGCTCACGTCCACGCTGCCGGGCTCGGCGACCTTGGAAAGATCGTTGCGGGCCAGGTCCACGAGCATGAGGTGCTCCGCGCGTTCCTTCTCGTCCGCGAGCAGGTCCTGGCCCAGGGCCACGTCCTCGTCCACCGTGGCACCGCGCGGGCGGGAGCCCGCGATCGGGTGGGTCATGGCCTGGCGGCCCGTGACCGTCACGAGCGCCTCGGGTGAGGAACCCACGATCGAGTACGGCCGACCTTGGGCGTCCTCGAACGAGTACAGGTACATGTACGGGCTCGGGTTGATCCGGCGCAGCGTGCGGTAGACGTCCAGCGAGCTCGCGTGGCACTCAGCCTCGAAGCGGCGCGAGACCACCACCTGGAAGATGTCGCCGTCCACGATCGCCTGCTTGCCGCGGTCGATCGCGGACATGAACAGCTCCCGGTCCCACGACTGGCGCGCGACGGACTCCACGTCCGTGAGCTCCGGTGCTCCCTGCTCCGCGATGGACACCGTAGTGCGCTCGAGCGGGGTGGCCAGGCGGGTCACCATGGAGCGCAACCGGGACACGGCGTCGTGGTAGGCGGCATCCACGTTCTCGTCCGTGCCGTTGACGTTCACGGCATTGGCCACGAGCAGCACGGAGCCGTCCTTGCTGTCGTGCACGGCCATGTCCGCGACCAGGTTCATGGCCAGCTCGGGCATGTGCAGGTCATCCTCGGGCGGGTTGGGCAGGGTCTCCCAGCGGCGCACGGCCTCCCAGCCCACGAAACCCACCATCCCGCTCGTGAGCGGCGGGACGCCGTCGAAGGGTGCGGTGTGCAGCAACTGCATGGTCGCGCGCAGGGCGTCGAGGGGATCGCCGTCCACCGGTGCCCCGGCCGGTGCGTCACCGATCCAGTGCGCCTGCCCGTCCCGGGAGGTCAGCGTGGCCACGGAACCGGCACCCACGAACGAGTAGCGGGACCACACCCCGCCCTCCGCGGCGGACTCGAGCAGGAACGTGCCCGGGCGGGGTTCGCCCTCGCGGGTCACGAGCGCGCGGTACAGACCCACGGGGGTCAGTGAGTCCGCGAGCACCGTGGTGCGCACCGGGATCACGCGGCGGGTCGCGGCATACTGCCGGAACTCCTCAAGGGTGGGGGTGATGCTGCCGAGTTCGTGCATTTAAACCGCCTGTTCCGCGTGGAGGTCTCGATCGTCGAAACACGTGCGCGAGCCCGTGTGGCATGCCGCGCCGTGCTGGTCCACCTGCACGAGCAGGGCGTCCCCGTCACAGTCCAGGCTCACGGAGTGCACGCTCTGGTAGTGCCCGGAGGTGTCCCCCTTGCGCCAGTACTCCTGGCGGGACCGCGACCAGAAGGTCACGCGACCCTCGGTCAGGGTGCGGTGCAGGGCCTCGTCGTTCATCCAGCCCAGCATGAGCACCTCCTTGGTGTCGTACTGCTGGATGATCGCCGCCACGAGTCCCGCCTCGTTGTGCGAGAGCTGCTCGGCGATGCGGGGGTCCAGGTTGTGGGTCGTGAACTCGTCCGTAGCTGTACTCATCCGGGTCTCCTGGTTCTGGGGCATCAGCGCACCTCGTAACCTGCGGCACGCAGGGCGTTCTTGACGTCCGTGATCGCGTCGTCCGGGCCGAAGTGGAACACCGAGGCCGCCAGCACCGCGTCCGCGCCGGCGGCGACCGCGGGCGGGAAGTGCTCGGGTGCCCCGGCCCCGCCCGACGCGATGAGCGGAACGTTTACCCGACCCCGCACGGCGGAGATCATCTCCAGGTCGAAGCCCTCGCGGGTCCCGTCCGCGTCCATCGAGTTGAGCAGGATCTCCCCGACCCCGCGTTCCTCGGCCTCCCGGGCCCACTCGAGCGCGTCCAGGCCCGTGAGCGTGCGCCCACCGCGCGTGGTGACCTCGAAACCGGACGGGGTGTTGCCCGTGCGTTTCGCGTCCAGGGACAGCACGAGCACCTGGTTGCCGAAGCGGTTCGTGATCTCGTCGATGACCTCCGGGCGCGTGACCGCCGCGGTGTTGATCGAGGCCTTGTCCGCGCCGCAGCGCAGCAACCGGTCCACGTCCTGCGCCGTGCGCACGCCGCCGCCCACGGTCAGGGGGATGAACACCTTCTCTGCGGTGCGGGCCACGACGTCGAACATGGTGTCCCGCTCGCTCGAGGACGCGGTCACGTCCAGGAACGTGAGCTCGTCCGCGCCGGCCAGGTTGTAGCGCGCCGCGAGTTCCACAGGATCCCCCGCGTCCCGCAGGTTCTCGAAGTTCACGCCCTTGACCACGCGCCCGGCGTCGACATCCAGACACGGAATGACTCGTACGGCCACACCCATTACGCCACCGTCCTCACTGCTCTCGACTTCTCTTCGCCCGCGCCCGCGTCAGATCCGCGCAGCCTGGATGGGTGAGACCAGGATGGCCCGGGCCCCCACCTCGTAGAGCGCGTCCATGACCTTGTTGGTGTCGCTCTTGCGCACCATCGCGCGAACGGCCACCGCGCCGTCGTGACCGAGCGGGGAGATCGTGGGGCCCTGCATACCCGGGGTGATCTCGGTGGCGGCGGCCAGCAGGTCCTCGGTGATGTCGTAGTCCATCATCACGTACTGCCGCGCGACCAGCACACCCTGCAGACGACGTCGCAGCACGCGCAGTCCCTCGGGTTCCGGTTCGTCGCCGCGGCGGATGAGCAGCGCCTCGGAGGTCATGATCGGTTCGTCGAAGATCTCGAGACCCGCCGCGCGCAGGGTGTTGCCGGTCTCCACGACGTCCGCGATCGCGTCCGCGACACCCAACCGGATGGAGGATTCTACGGCGCCGTCCAGGCGCACGACCTCGGCATCCACGCCGCGGTCCGCGAGGTAACGCTCCAGCAGCAACTGGTAGCTCGTGGCGATCCGCTTGCCCTCGAGTTCCTGCACGGACTCGAACTGGCCGCGCGGGCCGGCCAATCGGAAGGTGGAACGGGCGAAGTCCAGGCCCAGCTCTTCCTCGGCCTCCGCGCCGGAATCGAGCAGCAGGTCCCGTCCGGTGATCCCCAGGTCCAGGGTGCCGCCACCCACGTAGATCGCGATGTCCCGCGGGCGCAGGTAGAAGAACTCCACGTGGTTGTCGTTGTCCACGAGCACGAGTTCCCGGGTGCTGCGCCGCTGCCGGTAACCGGCCTCGGTGAGCATGGTGATGGCGGCTTCGGACAGCGCGCCCTTGTTGGGCACGGCTACTCGCAGCATGAGATTCCTTTCCGCGGGGCGCAGATGACGGGGATCGGGGCGGTGCCCGGAGCGGGTGACGCGCGGGGCTCAGAGGTACTTGTAGACGTCCTCGAGGCTCATACCCTTGGCGATCATCATGACCTGCACGTGGTAGAGCAACTGGGAGATCTCCTCCGCGGCCTCGGCGTCGGACTCGTACTCGCACGCCATCCAGACCTCGGCGGCCTCCTCGACGACCTTCTTCCCGATGCCGTGGATCCCGGAGTCCAGTTCCGTGACGGTCCTGGATCCCTCGGGGCGTTGCTCGGCCTTGGTGCGCAGTTCGGTGAAGAGGTCTTCGAAGGTTTTCACCCCTTCAGGGTAATGGGTGCGCGTGCCCGTCCCGAACGCGTGGCACATGCACGCCGCTCGCGGCCGGCCTCCGCGGATCGAGCGTGGCGGACCGGCCGCGAGCGTCTGCTCCGTTCAGACCCCGTGCTCGCGCAGGGTCAGGGCGGTGCTCAGGGCGGCGTGGGCGGCCTCGTACCCCTTGTCCTCGTGCGAGCCCTCGAGGCCGGCGCGGTCCAGACCTTGTTCCTCCGTGTCACACGTGAGTACGCCGAAGCCCACCGGGGTCCCGGTGGCCACGGACACGTCCGTGAGTCCGGAGGTCGCGGCGTGGCACACGTAGTCGAAGTGCGGGGTGCCGCCGCGGATCACGACGCCGAGCGCGACCACCGCGTCCGCCGTCTCCGCCAGGCGGCGGGCGGCCACGGGCAGCTCGAAGCTCCCGGGCACGCGCACCCGCACGACCGTGCCGGTGTTCGCTTCCGTGAGGGCGCGCAGGGCGCCGTCGAGCAGCCCGTCCATGATCGTCGTGTGCCAGCTCGCGGCGACCACGGCCACGGTCAGGTCCGAGGCGTCGAGGTCCGAGGCGAGGGTGGTCGGGGCGCCGTGTCCGCTCATGATGTTTCTCCTGGGTTGAGGTGGGTCAGGTGGTGGTGCATGCGGTCGCGCTTGGTGCGCAGGTAGTCCAGGTTCTCGGTGCGCGCGTGGACCTCGTGGGGGATCACGTCCGCCACGGTGATCCCGAGCGCCTCGAGCTTGGCGACCTTGTCCGGGTTGTTGGTCAGCAGCCGCACCGTGGTCAGGCCCATGGCCGCGAGGATCCGGGCGGCGGCGGTGTAGTCCCGGGCCTCCGCGGGCAGCCCGAGCATGGTGTTGGCGTCCACGGTGTCCGCTCCGCCGTCCTGGAGCTTGTAGGCGCGCAGCTTGTTGATCAGCCCGATCCCGCGGCCCTCGTGGTTGCGCAGGTACAGCACCGTGCCCCCGTGGCGGGAGATCCGTTCCAGCGCAAGGTGCAGTTGCGGTCCGCAGTCACAGCGCCACGAGCCGAAGACGTCCCCGGTGAGGCACTCGGAATGCAGCCGCAGCAACGGTGGCAGAGCGGCTTCGTCGGCGGGCGGGGGTGCCGTGAGCGAGACGTGCTCGGCGGCGGGGATCCCCGACGGCTCCGGAACGCGCCAACCGGTCACCGAGAACGTGCCGTACTCGGAGGGCACGGTCACGGGGTCGCTGTGGTGCAGGGGCTCCGCTCCCGGAGCCGCGTGATTGTCGGCCGGTGACGCGTGTTCGGGGATCTCACCGTGGTCGAAAACGCTCATGCGATGCGGTCTCCCTCCCCCGTGGTGTCCACCGACGGCGCGGTGGCGCCCCCGGCGACGTCGACGGCGCTCGGTCGAGTTGTGCCCTTCGCGTCCTGAGCCGCGGCGCCGGCGTCGTTCGCGGCCGCCCGCGGGACGGCGTCCTCAGCGGCATCCGTCGCGTCCAGGTGGGCGATCAGATCGGCGATGCTGATCATCACGAGCCCGTGCTCGTCCGCGAACCGCCGCAGGGCGGGGGCGCGCAGGGGCTGCCCGGCGTCGTCGACGATCTCCGCGATCGCACCCACGGGCTCGCACCCCGCGAGCCGCGCGAGCTCCACGGCGGCCTCGGTGTGCCCCGCGCGTTCGCGCACCCCGCCAGGGACCGCGCGCAGCGGCAGGATGTGGCCGGGCCGCGTGAGCTCGGCCGCGGTGGTGCCGGGCAGCGCGAGCAGTCGCGTGGTCAGCGCCCGGTCCCGCGCGCTGATCCCGGTGGTGATCCCGGTGCGGGCGTCGCACGTCACGGTGTACGCCGTGGCCTTGGCGTCCTCGTTGTGCTCGGTCATGGGCGGCAGGGCAAGCCGGTCCGCGCGCTCGTCGGTCATGGGCACGCACACCACCCCGGAGCTGTGCCGGATCGTGAAGCCCATGAGGGGCTGGGTCGCGTGCTGGGCCGCGAACACCAGGTCGCCCTCGTTCTCCCGGTCCTCGTCGTCCACGACAACGACCGCGGCGCCCGAGGCCATCGCGGCCACGGCGTCCGCGACCGGATCGAGGGCGACGCCGCGCGGTGTCGCGGGTGCCGCGTACGAGGCCAGGCGCTCGGCGTACTTGGCGAGCACGTCCACCTCGAGGTTGACGGTGGAACCCGGCGTGCGAGCGCCGAGCGTGGTCGCGCGCAGGGTCTCCGGGATCAGCCCCACCTCGAACCACGCCTCGGGCTCGTCCGTGGAGTTCACCGCAGTGACCGTGAGGGACACGCCGTCCACGGCGATCGAACCCTTGACCGCGATGTAGCGCGCAAGTGCCACGGGGACTCTGATCCGCACGGTCTCCCATCCGGTGTGGGACGTGCGCCGCACCACGGTGCCCACGCCGTCCACGTGCCCCTGGACCACGTGCCCGTCCAGGCGCTGCCCGGCTGCGGTGCAGCGTTCCACGTTCACCAGGTCACCGTGTCCGAGCGCCCCCAGGCTGGTCAGGCGCAGTGTCTCGCCCATGACGTCCGCGGTGAAGTCCCCCGCCGCGCCCGAGGGGACCGCGGTCAGGCACACCCCGTTGACCGCGAGTGAGCCGCCGTGGGGCAGGTCCGCGACGAGTGGCCCCGCGGACACGTGCAGCCGGGCGGCGTCCTGCGCCAACCGTTCCACACGTTCCACGGTGGCCTGGGCTTCGACAATTCCGGTGAACACTGATTCTCCTTGGGGATCCGGGGTGCGCGGGGTTCTCGGGAACTTCCCGGCGCGAGGTCTTGGTGTGCTGCGTCAGTTCAGGGGCGTGTCATGGGGCGTCGGGTACGGGACCCGCGGGCCGCAAGTGCCACCGTCCATCGACGCCCACGCGGCTGATCGCCTCCATCTGGTCCGTAGCCTCTTCGTGGCCGGGGCGCGCGAGGTCCGCCGGGTGCCGCACGGGGTCACCGCGCCATGACGACGCCGCGGCAAGCGTCCCGATCCCGAGCGACGCGACCGACGCCGCGCCGTCCCCGAGGATCAGCGGGGCCTGGTACAACCACAGCTCGTCCACGAGATCGGCGGCGAGGAACGCGGCGGACACCGTGGGCCCGCCTTCCACGAGCACGTGGGAAACCCCGCGTTCACGGAGGTGTTGTAACGCCTCGGCGGGATCGTGCGTGGTGAGGTGGATGAACCGCCCGTCGTGCCCGCGGTCGGCGCATGCGACCTCTCCGTGATCCGTTCCGGTGTCTCCCGGGGCTCCACGTTCGGTGTCTTCCCGGGGCGCGCGGTCGACGACGCCGCGCCGGACCTTGGCATCCGCGGGCACGGGGCGGGTGCTCATGACTGCCCGCAGGGGTTGCCGCGCGAGGGGTTCACCCGCGGCATCCCGCGCGGTCAGGGTCGGGTCGTCCGCGCGCAGGGTCCCGCCGCCCACCAGGATCGCGTCCACCCGGGTGCGCAGGGCGTGGCCCTGATCCCGAGCGGGTGCACCCGTGATCCACTGGCTCGTCCCGTCCGCGGCGGCCACGCGGCCGTCGATCGTTTGAGCGAGTTTCAGCGTCACGAACGGTCGCGCATCATGCTGGGCAATGAACCAGCGGTCATTGAGATCGTGGGCTTCCCTCGCGAGCAGCCCCTGACGCACGTCCACCCCGTGTGCGGCGAGGAACGCGCCGCCCCCGCGGGCGGTGTCCGTGCCGTCGGCCACCGCGTAAATGACCCGGGGGATCCCCGCGTCGAGGATCGCGCGCGAGCACGGGCCGGTGCGTCCGGTGTGGTTGCAGGGTTCGAGGGACACGACCATGGTGGTGTCCTCGAGAGGTGTCCCCGCCTCACGGGCCAGATGCAGGGCGTCCGCCTCCGCATGCGGGGTGCCCGCCCCGCGGTGATGACCCACGTGCAGGATCTCCCCCGCGGCGGAGAGGATCACGGCGCCCACCACGGGATTGGCCCCGCGGATCCCCCGCCGAGCCGCTTCCAGAGCCGCGCGCATCGCCTCGTGTTCCGCGGCCGAGAAGTCGTGGGACGGCTCCGCCCCCGGCCGGGAGCGGGGCGCGGGCCCCGGCGCAGCGGCGTCGTCGTACGCCGTCACTTCTCGTCCTCACCCACGGACAGGCGCAGGTCCGGGAAGCCCGTCTCGATCGTTGCGCGACGGCGCTGGCGCGTGTTCACGCGCCACCACACGAAGAACCCGGCGAGCGTGAAGGCGCCGTAGAACACGTACATCAAGCCCGAGGCGTAGTAGCCGGCGGAGAACAGGAGGGGCACGCCCACGATGTCCACGGCGACCCACAACAGCCAGAACTCGACCCAGCCCTTGGCCATCCCGAGCGTTGCGAGCAGCGAGCCCATGAAGATCCAGGCGTCCGCCCACACGGGTTCGTACGAGCCCAGGGCGCGGAAGATGGGTGTGAGAAGTGCCGTCCCGAACACGAGGGCGACCACGAGGAACACGCGTTCGCGGGCGGTGGCCCAACGCGGGGACACGGCCTCCTCGGACGCCCCGCGGGACCGGCGCCACTGCACCCAGCCGTACACGGACACCGCGATGAACATGACCTGACGGCCGGCCTGGCCCAACAGGTTCACGGGGTTGGGGGTGTCGAACACCGCGCCCAGGAAGACGGTCAGCAGGATCGCGTTGCCCACGATCCCCACGGGCCACGCCCACACTTTGCGGCGCATTCCGCCCAGCGCGGACAGCAGCCCGAACACGTTGCCGAGCACCTCGCGCCACAGGATGAAACCGTCGCCCACCCGCAACTGCGCGTCGAACAACCAACGCAGGACGTCCACGGTGTCTCCTCTCACCCGCCACTGTCGGTGGTTCCGGGGAGGAATGCGCACACGCGTCGAACACGATCGCGTGGCGGAGCACGTCACAGCACCACCCGACGGACCGCGATCGCGTGCGACCGCGCACGGTCAGGACGCCGTGACGCTCACGTGTGCCTACCATCCAGACTGTACTGTCGGTACCGGATTTCCACCGGTTCGGCCGATCCCTCCGTGCGCATCCCCGGTGGTTCCCACGGGAACCTGCTCGGTGCTGTGCACGGTGTTCACGGTTCGCGGACTGTCACCGCCGGTTCGGAATTGCACCGACCCCGGAACACGTTGCTGCGCTCATTATGCCACGCGGCCTCACCATGCCCGTGATCGGGGGCACCGGGCGGTCACGTCCTGGTTTTCTGGCCGTTCTCACGGCCCTGCAGATCCGAGAGCAGTCCGGTGACGCGGGCCTTGATGTCGTCGCGGATCCTGCGCACGTCCGCGAGGGGCTGACCGGCCGGGTCGTCGAGGTCCCAGTCCTCGTAGCGCTTGCCCGGAAACACGGGGCAGGTGTCCCCACAGCCCATGGTGATGACGACGTCGGAGGCCCTGACCTGCTCCGTCCGCAGGATCGTGGGCACGGCTGCGGTGATATCGATGCCCTCCTCAGCCATTGCCTCCACGGCCACCGGGTTCAGGCTCTCTGCCGGTTCGGACCCGGCCGAACGGACATCGATGCTCCCGCCTGACATCGCGGCCAGGTAGCCCGCCGCCATCTGGGAGCGGCCCGCGTTGTGGACGCAGACGAAGAGCACGGTCGGTTTCGTGGGTGATGGTGCGCTCATGATGCGGTCTCCCGGGTTCGGTGGGTGGGGACGGAGGGATCGTTCGGGAACACGCGCGGGCCGGCCCACAGGGCCACGTAGACCAGGCCGATCAGGACGGGCACTTCGATCAACGGCCCCACGACGCCGGCCAGTGCCTGCCCGGAGGTGACGCCGAAGGTGCTGATGGCCACGGCGATCGCCAGTTCGAAGTTGTTGCCCGACGCGGTGAAAGCCACCGTGGCCGACTTGCCGTAGTCGAGCCCCACCGCTTTCGAGGCGAAGAGGCCGATGGCGAACATCAGAGCGAAGTACACGAGCAACGGCAGCGCGATCCTGACCACGTCGAGGGGCTGTGAGGTGATGGCGTCCCCCTGGAGCGCGAAGAGCATCACGATGGTGAACAGGAGGCCGTACAGGGCCCACGGGCCGATCGCGGGGAGGAACTTCTCCTCGTACCAGTCCCGGCCCTTCGCCCGTTCACCCAGGACGCGGGTGAGGAAGCCTGCGAGCAGCGGGATGCCGAGGAACACCAGGACGGATCCCACGATCGCCCCCACGGAGAATTCGGCCGTGGTGGTGGGCAGCCCCAGCCACGACGGCAGGACCTGGAGGTAGAACCACCCCAGAGCGCCGAAGGCTACGACCTGGAAGACGGAGTTGATGGCCACAAGCACGGCCGCACTCTCCCGGTCGCCGCATGCGAGGTCGTTCCAGATCAGGACCATGGCGATGCACCGGGCCAGGCCCACGATGATCAACCCGGTGCGGTACTCGGGCAGATCGGGCAGGAACACCCAGGCGAGCACGAACATCACCGCCGGTCCCACGACCCAGTTGAGCACGAGCGACAGGCCCAGCAATCGCTTGTCGCCGGTCACGCGGCGGGTCTCGTCGTAGCGCACCTTCGCCAGGACGGGATACATCATCACCAGCAGACCGACTGCGATCGGCAGCGACACCTGTCCGATCGTCATGGCTTCCAAGGCCGTGTTCAGCCCCGGCACCAGCCGGCCCAGCAGCAGGCCCACGCCCATGGCCAGCAGGATCCAGGCCGGCAGCCACCGGTCCAGGAACGACATGCTCTGCCTCACCGGTGCGGAGGCGATGGTGGTACTCACGGGCGGCGAGCTCCTCGTATCGACGGTCATCTATGGGACACACGCTACGAGGTCATATAGATGTCCGTCAATGTAAAATCTCGGTATGAAAGCACCCGCGCAACGACCCAAGCTGATCGATGAGAAAGCAACCGAGTGCTGCTCGCTCGCCTCCTCGCCGCTCGGGGCCGGCGAGGCCGAGCGCATGACCGCGAAGCTCAAGGCGCTCTCCGACCCGACGCGCCTGCGGTTGCTCTCCCACATCGCCGCGCAGGGCTGCGACGCAGTGTGCGCCTGCGACCTGCTGGACGTCCTCGACATCAGCCAGCCCACCGTGAGTCATCACCTCAAGAAGCTGGTGGACGCCGGACTGCTCACACGCGAGCAGCGCGGCAAGTGGGCGCACTACACCGTGGTGCGCGGCGCCTTCACGGAACTGCGTGAACTCCTGGACCTGCGCTGACAGGCAGGGCGTTCTCTGTGGACCCGTCATCGGGGCCCGCATAAATTCAGGCCCGGTGCTCCCGCGCGGTCCTGCGGAGTGTCTCGATCGCGGCGGCGGGGTCGTCCTGGCCGTAGACCGCGGAACCGGCGACGAACGTGTCCGCCCCGGCCTCCGCGGCGCGCACGATGGTCTCCTCCGTGATCCCGCCGTCCACCTGCAGCGCGATCGTGCCCCCGTGGGCCTTGACCGCCGCCGCGGCGCGGCGCAGCTTGGGCAGGGTCACGTCCAGGAACTTCTGGCCGCCGAAGCCGGGTTCCACAGTCATGATGAGCAACATGTCCAGCTCCGGCAGTAGGTCCAGGTACGGCTCGATCGGCGTGGCCGGACGCACCGCGAGTCCCGCTCGGGCACCCGCCGCGCGCAGTTCACGCGCGAGCTTGATCGGCGCCGTGGCGGCTTCCGCGTGGAACGTCACGGATGCGCACCCGGCCTCTGCGTACGCCGGGGCCCACCGGTCCGGGTCCTCGATCATCAGGTGCAGGTCCAGGGGGATCGGGGAGACGGCCTGCAACCGTTCCACGACCGGCAACCCCAGGGTCAGATTGGGGACGAAGTGGTTGTCCATCACGTCCACGTGCGCCGCATCCGCGTTCGAGATGCGCTGGAGTTCCTCCGCGAGCCGGGAGAAGTCCGCGGAGAGGATTGACGGGTGGATGTCACAGCGGGACATGGTTCCTCCTGGGAATAGTTCCGGATCAATGACCGAGCCGCGGCTCACGCGCTCTTGCGCAGCGCGACCATGAACATGGCGTCGGTTCCGTGGACGTGCGGCCACAACTGCACACTCGTGCCCCCGCCGGGGACGTCGTGCCCCGCCGCCCGAGCGTCGTCGAGCGCGCCGGGCAGGGCGGCATCCACGGCGAGCTGCGCGGTGTCCAGGACCGACACGTCGCCGCGCCGTTCCACGACGTCCTGGAGCACGTGGTGCGTCTCGGCGGTGTGCGGTGAGCACGTGGCGTAGAGCACCACCCCGCCGGGGCGGGTGGCGTCCAGCGCGGCGTCGAGCAGCTCGCGCTGCAGCGGGGCCAGGTTCGCGACGTCCGACGGCGTGCGCCGCCATCGCGCTTCGGGACGACGCCGCAGCGCGCCCAGTCCGGTGCACGGCACGTCCACGAGCACGCGATCGAAACGTGCGTCCTGGCCGGACGGGATCTGCCGGGCGTCGCCGGTGCGGACGTGCCACGCCTCGTGGTCCACGGCCGACAGTGCCTGGCGCACGAGGTCGCTACGGTGCTCGCTGACCTCGTTGGCCAGCAACGTGGCACCGCGCTCGTGGGCCAATGCCGCGAGCAGCGCCGCCTTGCCGCCGGGTCCGGCGCAGAAGTCGGCCCACGCGCCGGCGTCATCGGCCACGGGCGCCTGTGCGAGCACGCGGGCCACGAGCTGGGAACCGGCGTCCTGGACACGCACCGTTCCCTCCCGCGTGCCCGGGACGCGGTGGACGTCTCCCCCGGCGCTGACCGCGCTGTTCGGGACCAGGTCACCGGGTTCGGCGCCTGCTGCGAGTGCGGGCTCGAGCGAGCCGATACCGGGCAGGGCCACGAGGTGCACACGGGGCGCCTCGTTGTCCGCTTCCAACAGGGCCTCGATCTCCGCGGTGTCTCGGCCGTTGGCACGCAGGGACCGGCGCAACGCGCGAACCTCCCACACCGGGTGGGCGTGGCGGACACCGAGCTGCCGCAGCTCGTCGGTGTGCTCGGCGGCGAGCGCGTCCAGCCATTCGTCGTGGCTGCGCCGGGTCACCTTGCGCAGGACGGCGTTGACGAGTCCCGAGGGTCCCTGCCCGATCTCCCCGCGCACCAGACCTACGGTCGCGTCCAGCGCGGCGTGATCGGGGACGCGCATCGCGAGCAACTGGTGCACGCCCAGGCGCAGGGCGTCCAGCACCGCGGGGTCCAACTGGTCCAGCGGGCGGTCCACGCACTTCTCGAGCACGGCGTCCCACGTGCCACTCCACCGCATGGTCCCGTAGGCGAGCTCGGTCGCGAACGCCGCGTCCCGCTTGTCGAGGCGGTTTTCACGGACCAGGCGTGGCAGCACGAGGTTCCCGTAGGCGTCCTCCGAGTTGACCGCGCGCAGGGCCTGATATGCGGTCAGCCGTGCGGGATCGGAGCGCTTGCGACGCTGCGAGGGCGCCTGCGCGGAGTAAGAGCGCTCGTGCTGGGCCCGGCGGTTGCGCTCGTGGCCCTGGGCGTCGCGACGCGAGCCGTCCCCCGCTCGCCGATCCCTCCCGCCGGCCTCCCGGGGCGAGCGGTCGTCACCACGGCGCCCACCGGAGCCGCTGGGCGAGCGGTCGTCGCCGCCCCGGCCGCTGGCATCACGGAACGAACGATCGTCACGACGGCGGTTGTTCCCCCGAGACCGGTCGTTGCCGCTACCGGCGTGGCCGCGGTGCTGCTGGTCCCGACTCATCCGAAGGCCACCTGTTCCGTGTTCTGCTTGCCGCGCGCCCAGTCGAGGGCCGCCATGGGTTTCTTGCCATTGGGTTGCACGCGGGTCAGCTCCACGGCGTAGGACCCGGTGCCCACGAAGACCCGCTTCTCCCGCAGCTCCACGTGGCCCGGGGCGATCCCGGTGATCTCTGGGGCGGGGATCACGCGGTCGAGCTTGAAGCGTTGGCCGTCGAGTTCGGTCCACGCACCGGGTTCGGGGGTCACACCGCGCACCCGGTGAGCCACGGCCACGGCGGGATGTGACCAATCGACGCGCCCGTCCTGGGCCGTGAGTTTAGGGGCAGCGGTGGATTCACCGCGTTGCGGCGTGGGGTGCACGCGGCCCGAGGCCACACCGAGCAAGGATTCCGCAAGCAGGGGCGAACCTTCATGTGCGAGCCGATCCAGGACCGAACCGGACGTGTCCTCCGGACGCACCTCGTCCGTGAGGGTGCCTACCACGGGGCCGGTGTCCATGCCGTCGTCCAGGACGAAGGTGGTGGCCCCGACCACGGAGTCCCCGGCCATGAGGGCCCGCTGCACCGGGGCGGCGCCGCGCCACTGGGGCAAGAGGGAGAAATGCAGGTTGATCCACCCGTCCTCGAAGACCTCCAGGGCCGGTCGCGGCAGCAGGGCGCCGTAGGCCACGACCGCCGCGATGCTCGCGCCGGTGTCACGCAGGGTGTCCAGGAGTTCACCCCGGACCCGATTGGCCTTGATCACGGGCAGCCCGAGCTCATCGGCCCGACGACCCACCGCGGACGGGGCCATGACCTTCTTGCGGCCCACGGGGGCGTCCTCACGGGTCAGCACCGCGGTGATCTCGATCCGGGGATCCTGGTGCAGTGCCTCGAGCGGGGGGACGGCGGTCTCCGGGGTTCCCGCGTACAGGATCTTGAGGGGCTGCTGGTTCGTGTCGGGGCTCATCGGGCATCACCCGCCGCGCCGAATGCGGAACCGGCTGTGTGTGCGGCGCCGGGTGCGGCTCCCGAGGTGCGGGCCGCACCGAAAGCCGACCCAGCGGCGTCGTGTGCGTCCGGTGTTGAGTGACTCGCGCGCTGCGCCTCGCGTTCGCGCGTGACACGGGTGGTCGTGTCCGTGAACGACTGCGCGCGCAACTGCCGCATGGCGTCCTTGCGCTCGTCACCCACGAGACGGTCGACGTAGAGCATGCCGCCCAGGTGATCGTTCTCGTGCTGGAAGCAGCGGGCCAACAGGCCGGTGGCCTCACGGTGCACGGGCTCGCCGTGGCAATCCACCCCGGTGAGGACGGCGTGCTCGGCGCGGGGGGTCTCGTAGGACAGGCCCGGGACCGACAGGCAGCCCTCGCCGCCTTCCTGCGGCTCCTCCCCCATGCTCAGCTGGGGGTTGATCACGTGCCCTTCGTCCCCGTCGATGCCCCACGTGAAGACGCGCAATCCCACGCCCACCTGCGGTGCGGCCAGACCCACACCGCCCACGGCGTACATGGTCTCAAGCATGTCCCGGACGAGGGCAGCCAGGGCGTCGTCGAACTGCGTGACCTCCTGGGCCGGGGTGCGCAGGACGGGGTCACCGATGGTACGAATGCGCAAAATACTCACCGCGGAGTGCACTCCTCATGGGGGTCGTGGGACGGGGTGTGCCTGTCAGTCTACGGCGGGGCCCGCGACCGTCTCGGCCGTCACGACCTGCGTGCCGCCCGCCACGCGACCCGTGGGGGAGGAATCCAGGGGCGGGGGCGCGATGCTACGCAGTTGCGCCCCGGCGGTGGCCAATTGGGAATTGCGCGCCCACACCTTGGCCAGGGCGCAGAACTTGTACCAGTGCACGGGGAGGTGCTCGGGCGCGGCCTGCACGGTGAGCGCCTCGGTCTCACCGATCGCCACGGCCATCAAGACATCCGCGTCCCGGTAGCGCCACGGTTCCCACTCCCCCGCCGTAGCGTCCACGAGGGATTCCTCGGCCTTGAGCCCGGCCACCAACTGGGTCACCACCTTGGGGTCCGGGGCCTTGACCCGCCCGGCGCGGTCGGTCCCGCGGGTCTTGTAATCGATCAGACACACCTTGCCGCCGATGCGTGCCACGAGATCCAAAGTGCCGGCGTAGCCCACCGTGGAGTTCCATACCGTGATCTCCGCGGCCAGCGGTTCGGGGCGGAACAACTGCCACCATTGGTCCGCACTGTCCGCGAATCGGGTCTCATGGTGTTCTGCGAGCGTGTCCCGGGCCCGGTCCACCTCGTGGTCGCGGCCCATGGCCCGCAGCGCGAGCTGCTCGCAGTAGTCGTGTACGCGGTCACCGCGCTGCGCCGCGTGGTCCCGGTGTCGCTCCGCCGCCTTGGCCGCGTGGTTCACGAGCGAACGACGACGCCGCGTGTCCCGGAGCGCGTCCGGCAACTGGGGATCCGTGGCCAGGGCCTGCGCTGCGGTGTAGGCGTACCAGCCCCCGAGGTCGTTGGCCTCGCACCCGATGACCGTGGTGATGGAGGGGACCTCGAGGTCCCCGCCCTCACTCCGGGCGTACATCCGGCCGGTGGCGGTCTGCTGGGCCAAGCGGGGTTGAGTCATGGGCTCAGCGTAGGAAGGGGTCCAGACACGGACAACGATCACCGACTCACCCGGGCGGAGCGGGCTCGGACGTCCGTCCAGGAGCCGGACCTCACGCGGCCGGGGCCGGACCGACCGGTCCGATCGGCCTTGGACGCGAAAGAACCCGGCCCCTCCCGGGACCGGGTTCCTCGTTACCGTGCGCGATACTGGGATCGAACCAGTGACCTCTTCGGTGTGAACGAAGCGCGCTACCGCTGCGCCAATCGCGCTTGCAACGTTGAAGACTCTAGAACACTTCGTCCGGGAACGGCAAATTCCTCGGCCTCCGCGATCGATTTGCCCGGACCCGTTCCGGTGGGTAATGTTCTTGCTCGTTGGCAACGCCCCGAAAGCGGAGTCATTCGGTGGCAACACCCCGGATGGACAAACACTGAAGGGCATGAAGTCTTGTGATAAAGTTTCCGCTCGGAAGAACGGAGTACTGATTTCCAGGACCTCGATCGACCGACAATGCGGACGTAGCTCAGCTGGTAGAGCATCACCTTGCCATGGTGAGGGTCGCGGGTTCGACTCCCGTCGTCCGCTCGCAGTTTTCGACCCTGGTCGAGACCTGAGACCTTGTCCTTTCAAGGATCTGGTCCCCGGTGGGGTGGCCGAGTGGTTAGGCAGCGGCCTGCAAAGCCGTCTACGCGGGTTCGAATCCCGTCTCCACCTCGGTGCAACCACCTCGTTCAATATGATGAACATTGAGCGCGATTGGCGCAGCGGTAGCGCGCTTCCCTGACACGGAAGAGGTCACTGGTTCGATCCCAGTATCGCGCACCAGACAAGGCCCCGGAACACTACTTTCCGGGGCCTTTCGCGTGCCACCGCTGACCTACGACCCGGCGGCGCGCACCGAGTGGGAGACATGGCCCAGAACCCGCAGCACCCGGGTCAGCCGATTGTAAGAGACCATTCCCCGCACCGCGCGGGCCACGATGACGTCCCAGGACGGCGTCTCCCCCGGTCCACGGGTGACCCAGTGGCCCGCATGCCCTCCAACAGCTCACCGAGCGCCTGGGCGATTTCGAGGGCGTCCACGAGGGGCCGCCGCGGATCGTCGATCACGGTGACCAGCGCACGGATGTCGGGGATCGTGGCACCGGCCTCCTCCCGCAGTACCCGGATGAGCTGCAGGCATTCCACGTGACCGTGATCGTAGTCCTGCCGCGTGGCGGTGAGCCTGGTACCGGCGGGCAACAGTCCCTCCCGACGGTAGAACTTGATGCTGGCCGTGGTGGTGTTGCTGACCTCGGCCAGAGCATGGAGCATGCATGACGCAACCCCCTCGGATAGTCGTCGACGCGTCAACAGTCCTGACGGCGCGCTGGATACCACAACCTTCATCCACCCCCACGGCCTGACGTGGCTGCACGGACTCGCCGCGTTCACGCTCTTGTCGGTGGGGTTGGCCATGTGGGGGATCCTGCACGGCGACGTCCGAATGCACCGGCGGAACATGCTCGTGGGATCCCATGGCCACGACGCCCGCTCTCTTGTCACGCGTTCGGATCGACCACCCCCACGGCCACGACCAGGTCCTGCCAGCTCATGCCCACACACTTGAACACGCGGGGCCGCGTCTCATCAGGGGCCACCGCGCCCGTGACGACGTCCGCGAGGTCCACGAGTGAATCCTCGTGTAATGAACTGTCGGCCACGGCCTGGATCACGTCCCCGGCTTCACGCATGGCGGTGGCCCGGTCCTCCACGACCACCTGGGCGCGACCCATGAGCGCGGAATCAAGCTCGCGGAACTGTGGCTCGTGGGATCCCATGGCCACGACGCACGCGGTGTCCGGCACCAGGGCACCGTCGAAGAGGGGCTCCGCCGCCGACGTCGTGCACACCACCACGTCCGCGTCGCGCACCTCGCTCGCGTCCCCCGATCGGGCCGCGAGACTTAGCGTGCGGGCATAGTCGACGGCGGCGTCCACCTTGCGCGGCGTCCGGCCGCACACCACCACCTCCGTGAACGAGCGAATCTCGGCGAATGCCGCGATGTGGGCGAGCGCCTGCGGCCCCGTGCCGAACACCACGAGCTTGGTCGCCTCCTTCGGGGCCAGGTAGTCGGTGGCCACGGCCGAGATCGCGGGGGTCCGCAGGGTGGTGAGGACGTTGCCTTCCAGCAGAGCTCGAAGACTCAGGGTGGCTGAGTCCATGAGCATGTAGGTGGCCTGGATGCGGGGCAGATCGCGTTCGGGATTCCCGGGCGAGACCGATGCGACCTTGATGCCTGCCCAGTCACCAATGACCGACGGCATCAACAGCAGATGGCCCTCGCCGGCGGGGACATTGCTGCGCGCGGGGTCATCTTCCGGGCGGAATCCGGAACGCAGCGTGGCTTCGAGAAGCCGACGTGCACGCTCGGCGGGAACCGCCCGCACGATCTGTTCCTCGGTGTACCACGCGGGTGCACCCTGGATTCCTGTCGAGCACTGCTCCTGGGGGGTCGATCCCTCGGTGGTCATGATGCGGTTCCTCCCAGGGATGCGGTGCTCCGGCATTGGCCGATTCACTGTCTCGACTGTTCCGTCAGCATATCCCCGACCAGGACCGGACTTCAGGGAAAAACTCCCGCCCCACCCGGGTAAGAGACCCGGGCGGGGCGGGAGCGGCGTCGTCGCCGACGCGGTGCCGTCAGGAGACGGCGGGGATCACAACATGCAGGAGACGCAGCCCTCGACCTCGGTACCCTCGAGCGCCAGCTGGCGGATGCGCGAGTAGTACATGGTCTTGATGCCCTTCCGCCACGCGTAGATCTGCGCGCGGTTGATGTCGCGCGTGGTGGCGGTGTCCTTGAAGAACAGCGTGAGGGACAGGCCCTGGTCCACATGCTGGGTCGCGGCGGCGTACGTGTCGATGATTTTCTCGTAGCCGATCTCGTACGCGTCCTGGAAGTACTCCAGGTTCTCGTTGTCCATGAACGGCGCCGGGTAGTACACACGCCCGAGCTTGCCCTCCTTGCGGATCTCGATCCGCGAGGCGATCGGGTGGATCGAGGACGTGGAGTTGTTGATGTACGAGATGGACCCCGTGGGCGGGACCGCTTGCAGGTTCTGGTTGTACATCCCGTCCGCCATGACCTTCTCGCGCAGCTCACGCCAGTCGTTCGCGGTGGGCAGGGCGATGCCCGCCCGCTCGAACAGCTCGGCGACGCGCGGCGTGGCGGGCTCCCACACGCCGTCAACGTACTTGTCGAAGAACGTGCCGCTCGCGTAGGCCGACTTCTCGAAGCCCACGAAGGAGTCGCCGCGCTCCTTGGCGATCAGGTTGGACGCGCGGATCGCGTGGTAGGTCACCGCGTAGAAATACATGTTGGTGAAGTCCACGCCCTCGGTCGAACCGTAGTGGATGTGCTCCTTGGCGAGGTACCCGTGCAGGTTCATCTGCCCCAGGCCCACCGCGTGGGACATCTCGTTGCCGCGCCGGATGGAGGGCACCGAGTCGATGTTGGACATGTCCGAGACCGCCGTGAGACCGCGGATCGCGATTTCGATGCTCGCGCCGAAGTCCTGGGACTCCATGGCCATGGCGATGTTCATGGACCCCAGGTTGCACGAGATGTCCTTGCCCACCTGCGCGTACGTGAGGTCCTCGTTGTACACGGAGGGCTCGGAGACCTGGAGGATCTCGGAGCACAGGTTGGACATGATGATCTTGCCGTCGATGGGGTTGGCGCGGTTCACCGTGTCCTCGAACATGATGTACGGGTACCCGGACTCGAACTGCACCTCCGCCACGGTCTGGAAGAACTCGCGGGCGTTGATCTTCTTCTTGGCGATGCGGGAGTCGTTCACCATCTCGTGGTACTTCTCGCTCACGTTGACGTCCGCGAACGGCACGCCGTAGATCCTCTCCACGTCGTACGGGGAGAACAGGTACATGTCCTGGTCCTTCTTGGCCAGCTCGAACGTGATGTCCGGGATGACCACACCCAGCGAGAGGGTCTTGATGCGAATCTTCTCGTCCGCGTTCTCGCGCTTGGTGTCCAGGAAGTTGAGGATGTCCGGGTGGTGGGCGTTCAAGTACACCGCGCCGGCGCCCTGGCGGGCACCCAGCTGATTGGCGTAGGAGAAGGAGTCCTCGAGCAGCTTCATCACGGGGATGACACCGGAGGACTGATTCTCGATCATCTTGATGGGCGCACCGGACTCGCGCAGGTTGGTCAGCGCGAACGCCACGCCACCGCCGCGCTTGGACAGCTGCAGCGCGGAGTTGATGTTGCGCCCGATCGACTCCATGTTGTCCTCGAAGCGCACCAGGAAGCACGAGACGAGCTCGCCGCGCTGCTTCTTGCCCGCGTTGAGGAACGTGGGCGTGGCCGGCTGGAACCGCCCGGAGATGATCTCCGCCACGAGCCGCTGCGCGAGGGCCTCGTTCCCGTCCGCGAGGTACAGGGACACCATGACCACGCGGTCCTCGAACCGTTCCAGGTAACGCTGACCATCGAAGGTCTTGAGCGTGTATGACGTGTAGAACTTGAACGCGCCCAGGAAGGTCTGGAACCGGAACTTGTAGCCGTAGGCCTGCTTGGACAGCGCCTTCACGAACTCGAAGCTGTACTTCTCGAGCACCTCGGCCTCGTAGTACTGGTGGTCCACGAGGTACTTGAGCTTCTCCTCGAGGTCGTGGAAGAACACGGTGTTCTTGTTCACGTGCTGCAGGAAGTACTGTCGCGCGGCCTGGCGGTCGGCCTCGAACTGGATCTTGCCGTCCGCGTCGTAGAGGTTCAACAGCGCGTTGAGCTCGTGGTAGCCCAGCCCGCGGTACTTCTCGGGGCAGGTGGGATCCTCGTGACCGGGTTCGACGCTCACGCCCGGGGTTGCATGGATGCTTGCCAAAACTTGTCCAATCCTTGGGTAACCTTCTCGACGTCCTCGTCGGTTCCCATGAGCTCGAACTTGTAGAGCAGGGGAACCTGACACTTGGCTGCGACCTTCTCCGCGGCGACGCAGAACAGGGGGCCGAAGTTGGTGTTGCCCGCGCCGAGCACCCCCAACAGGTGCGCGCGCGAGACGGGATCGTTGAGAAACTTCACGACTTGCGGTGGGACCGATCCCGCTCCCCCGGGACGCCCGTAACTGGGCACTGCCAGCACGTAGGGTTCGTCAATGCGGGGAGCGGTTTCGGTGGTCTTCAGGGGCAACCGGACGGACCGCACCGGGAGTTTGGTGACGAACCTGTCCGTGTTGCGCGTCACGGAGGAGAAGTACACCACTAGGGGTGCATCATCCCCCGCGACGACGGGTGTGCGATGGAGTTCCCGCTCCTTCGCCTGGGCGAGAACCGTGGCGAGAGCACTCATGCCGGGTCACTTCGATTCTGGGGGGTCGTACCAATTCGTGTGATTCCGGGGGCGGGCTGGCGGTGGGGTTCGGGGCCACTCGCCCGGGTGGTGCCGGGCCGCCCGCGGCGGCCCGTCCGTTTCCGACTCAGGCGGAGCGCAGCAGGGCCAGCGAGTTGATCTTGTCCGGGCGGAAGCCGGACCAGTGCTCGGTGGCGGTCTCCACGACGGGGACCTGCTGGTATCCCAGGCCCACCACGTGCTCGTAGGCGGCGGTGTCCTCGGTGACGTCCACGACGGTGTAGTCGATGCCCTTCTTGGTGAGAGCACGGTAGGTGGCGTTGCACTGGACGCACGACGGCTTGGAATACACGGTGACAGACATAGCCCATTCTCCTTGCGGGAAGTACCAATTTTCGGGCGCTTCCGGGGCCGTTCGGCTCTGGATCCGGGTGGTGCGCCAGGTGGTTGAAGATCTACGTCAATACTACATCTAGTGTCGTGTGCCGGAACAGGACCCAACATGATGTGGTCGTGTGATCCACAGGGGGATGTCGTCTTTTCCCCGGGTTGTCCACAGGGACCGCGCCCGGGAGCCCTGAGAACACGCGGTTCTCGCGGGGCCCATGTGGACAAGACGGGCGGGGGAAGTCACGAAAATTTTTTTTGCACAGCGTGTCTCACGCGCCGCGCAGCACGTCCTCGAGAGAGCGGGGCGCGTGCCCGGTGAGCATCTGGACGTCGTTCGTGACGCGCGAGAGCTCCCCCGAGGCGATCGCCGTGTACGTGGAGAGCCAGCCCTCCATCTGCCACGGCTCGGGTCGTAGCCAGCGCGGGACGCCCGGGCCTGCTCGGGGGTCTCGGGCTCGTAGCGGTGGTCCTGCCCCGTCACACGGGTCATGATCCGCGCCATTTCGTCCAGGGTGAGCGCACTGGGACCGGTCAGGGTGTAGGCCGCGCGCTCGTGCCCTCGCGGATCCAGCAGCACCGCGAGCGCGGCGTCGACGACGTCGGCGCGGGCCACCGCCGCGACCCGCCCGTCCCCGGCGGGCCCGCGCAGGACGCGGTCGGCACTGACGAAGTCCGGGAAGACGTCCAGGTAGAAGTTGTCCCGTAGGAAGGTGTACTCGAGACCGGCGCGCTCGATGGCCTGCTCTGTGGCGTAGTGGGTGCGGGCGAACGTGAAGGTCGCGTCCGGTGCGGGTGCAGCGAAGGACGTGTAGACCACCCGGCGCACGCCCGCGCGGGACAGCGCCTCGACCATGGCCAGTTGCTGTTGCTTGCGATCCGCCGATTCGGACGCGGACACCAGGAACACAGTGTCCAGTCCCGCCATCGACTCCGCGGCCCCGTCCGGGTCGGCGAAGTCCATGGTGGCGGCGTCGAGCAGGCCGTTCGCTGCGGCCACGTGGGACGCGACCCGGTGCGGGGAACGCACGAGCAGCCGGTGGGCGACGCCGCGTTCTTCGAGCCGGCGCGAGACGGCCCCGCCGATGCGTCCCGTGGCGCCGGTGATACCGAGGGTCGTGTGTGCCATGGTTCCTCCGTTCGGGGGTGCATCCGACAATGTGCTCGGGGCGGGTCGACGGGTGCCAGGATCGGGGCGCCCCCGTGGCCCGCGCGGGTTCAGAGCAACCCGGCGTCCTTCAGCTGATCCGAGATGGAGGCGCCGTCGTTGGCCTCGATCCACAGCGTGCCCTCCGGAACGGTCACGTGATGGCCCTCCGAGGCGCGGGTGCCCGCGGCCAGGACGGCCTCGGTGGGTGAGAGGTTGCGGATCACGATGGCGGCCACCGAGTCCGGGTGACGCTGCGCGAAGCCCGAGTAGATCTGCGGATCGTGCTGACCGTCGTCGCCGATCAGGATCCACCGCACGTGGGGGAAGTTGCGCGCCAGCCGCTGCAGGTTCTGCACCTTGTGCTGGGAACCAGACCGGAACCAGCGCTCCGTGGTGGGCCCCCAATCGGTGAGCAGCAGCGCTCCGGCGGGGTACGCGTTGCGCGTGAGGAACCGACGCAGGGTGGGCGCCACGTTCCACGCCCCCGTGGAGAGATAGAGGAAGGGTGCGTGCGGATGGCTGCGGCGCAGCCGGTCCATCATGGTGGACATCCCCGGCGTGGGGATGCGCGCGTGCTCGTTGGCCACGAACGAGTTCCAGGCCGCGAGCATGGGGCGGGGCAGGGCGGTGACCATCACGGTGTCGTCCACGTCGCACACGACCCCCACGTGCTGCTCGTCCGAGACCACGGTGACCTTGGCCTCCGTGACCTCCGAGCCCTCGGCCTGCATGTAAATGGTGTGCACCCCGGGGGTCATGGAGACCTTGAGGTCCACGTCGATCACGCCGCCCTTGTCCGCCACGAGGTGGAACTCGTGCTCGCCCAACCACACGTTGACGTGGGCGAACGCGAAGGGCACGGACGTGAAGGAACGCCACCCGCGGATCGACTCCGCGGCGTCGTCGGCGTCCTCGATCAGCAAGCGCGTCTTGAGGAGCACGCGCCCCAGGGCCCGCACGTAGCGGGGGCTGCCGTAGCCGTCGAAGGCGAGCATGGTGGGGATGTCCCCGCGCTGCACGGCCCGTCCCTGACGCCATCGCTGCAGCTTCTGGTCGAAGCGGTACGCGATGTTGATCGCCTCTTCCGTGACCTGGTCCACGGTCTGCAGCAGATCTCCTCCGCCACTGTTTTTCGCCATGCCTCACAGTTTTGCACAGCACTCCCGGCCCACGACGTCGCGGCGTACCGTGCCGCGGACGACGGCGCGCGGCGTCGTGGAGCGGGGCCGTGCCGTCGAACCCCTGGCAGGGCTGCGGGCAGGGCGTCGGGCCCCGGGCGCGAGGACGGACCCGGGGCCCGGCCCCGGTGCCCGCGGCTCAGCCGCGCACGTAGCGCGGGAAGCGCTCGGGGTGGTCGATGGGCTGGGTCTCGGGGCTCATGTCGATCCCGAGGTCCTTGGCGAAGACCAGGCGTGTGCGGGTGTAGACGCGCTTGGTGCGCTCGTCGAGCTCGAACACGCGGGCACCGCGCAGGGTGTGCTCGTCACGGGTGCCGTCGTTGAACCCGTAGGTCCCGAAACCCGTGCCGGGGCCGTAGCCCAGTTCGACCCCGAAGTAGTTGCCCATGTAGGTGTTGATGTGGTCGTGGCCGCAGTACAGGCCCAGGACGTCCCCGCGTTCCAGGACCGCGGCGTAGATCCCCGAGTTGACCATGCCCGTGTAGACGTTCTCGTGCTTCTCCCCCACGATCCCGTGACGCTTCACGGCGGCCGCGTGCCCGGACTCGTCCGAAGTGAACTGCTGACCGAACCACATGTGGTGGTGCTCCCACGTGGGGATGTGGAAGTACATGAGCCCCGGGATCTTCTTCCCGTAACGGCGCTCGGTCTCCACCGAGAGGTCGTTGTACCAGCGGATCTGCTGGGGACGGATCCAGTCGTAGCCCATGAGACCCTCACGGTCCTGCCCGCCGGGGCGTTCCTCCGCGTACCGGCCGGAGTCCAGCAACCACACGGCAAACGCGGGGGCGTGGCCGCGGGACCCGCGGATCAACAGCTGGGCGTTGGACGAGCCGAAGACCTTCTGGTCGTCCCCGGGGTTGAGGTTGTGCTTGTACTGGCGCACGAACTCGACCAACTGCGGTTCACGCATCCCGGTGCCGTGCTCCTCGGCGGAGTCCTCGTCGTGGTTGCCGAATGTCACCGCCCACTTGATGCCCCGGGACTCCATGGGCAGCACCACGTTGTTCACGGCCTGCTTGACCTCGCGGTCGGTGCGCGGGGAACCGTCGATCACGTCCCCGTTGATCAGCACGAACTGGGGCTTCTCCCGGTCCAGCACCTTGTTCATGAGCTCGATGGTGCGCCGGTCGGCGCGCGGGCCGTCCTGGGTGTCGTTGAACTGGACGATCTTGAACCTGCCGTTGCGCCCGAAGGAGAGGGGCATCCGACTGTGACCGTGGCCGTGCTGGGTCACAAGCGCCGGTGCCGCGTGGGCGGTCGACGGCGCGGCGGCGAGCACACCGGCGGCCGCGATGGCGCTGCCTCCGGTGATCAGGTTCCGGCGCGAGGGACGTGAGGTGTTTTCGGTCATGTGGTGCTCCTGGTGCGAAGGGTTCCGACCGCTGCGGGCGGAGGGGGTCCGGCTACTACGGGCGGTGAGCATCCGACCGCGACGGGCGGTGGGTGAGTCACACGCTAGGGTCACCGCGTTACGGCCACGTGGCGCCCCGGTGTCCCATGGGGCACGAGCCGCGCGCCGGTTATTCACCTTCTGACCTGGGGTTCCACCTCCGTTCTGGTGCGGGGGTGCGCACCGGCGGCGGCGCTGTCCCCCTGGGGAGCGCGGCCCCGGGAGGCACCGGGCCGTTCGGGGCCGTGGCTGCGGCGTCGTCCGGGGCCCTCAGCGGACTCCGGTCGCGGCGGACGGGACGGTGTGGGCCGCGAACCCAGCAGGGACCGGGGATCCGGGAGGGTCTCCGGGCGGGAGAGGTCCCACGCCTGGGCCGCCTGGATCCCGATCCCCCGCGGGCCCGTGCGGCGCGTGTGGCCGTGGACCAACAGCAGCGTGGGGGCGAACAGTACCTCACCGGAGGCGGCCTGGGCCTCGTCGAAGAACGTGCAGTCCACGGCCCCGGAGCCGTCGTCCAAGGAGATGAAGACCACGCGTTTGCCGCTGCGCATGGGCGGGGTCATGGTGGAGACCCGCACGCCAGCTACGATCACCTCGGTGCCGTTGCGCAACCCCAACAGGTCCTCGGCCCGGGTGGCCCCGTAGGAACGCATGAGCTCACCGTGCGAGTCCATGAGGTGGGCGCTGACCTCGATGCGCATGGTGTCCATCTCCGCTTTGACCCGCTCCCCCGTGCTCGGTTCAGGCAGCCGCGCCGGAAGGGCGGCCAGGTCCACGTCCCCGAGGGGCAGGGCCAGCTGCCCCTCCCCGGGCTGCGCACGGGCCGAGGTCCCGCGCCCGGTCGCGGGCCGATCCGCCTGTTCCCGCAGGAAGTGGACCATGTCCGTGTGGGAGGCCCGCGTCTCGGCGCGGTGCAACAGGGAGTCCAGGGCGCCCGCCTCCGCGAGCCGTTGCAGCGTGCGCCGGGTGGGCCGGGCGCGCACCCGCAGTTCGGCGAGGGTGCTGTAGGGCTGGGCGGCCACGAGACGTTCGATCTCCGCGGCGCTGATCCCCGTGATGGAACCCAGGGACATGCGGATCCCCCACGCACCGTCCTGGGTGTGGGGGATCCCCCGGTCCAGGTCCCCCGAGACCACGGTCCCTGGCCGCGGCGTGACCGACTCCACCCGGTGGTGGTCCGTGCTGAGGTTGACGTCCGGGCCCAGCACGGGGATCCCCATGCGGCGGGCCTCCCCCACGAGCAGGCGGGCGGGGTACATCCCGGGGTCATGTTCCCACACCCCGGCCATGAACGCCTCCGGGTGATGGGTCTTCAACCACGCCGACTGATAGGTGGGCACCGCGAAGGCCACCGCGTGGGCCTTGCAGAAACCGAAACTGCCGAACGCGTGCAGGATCCCCCACACCGTGTCGATCACGTCCGGGGCGTAGCCTTGAGCGCGGGCGCCGTCGCGGAAAGCGGTTTCCACGGGCTCCTCCGAGGCAGAGCCGAGCAGTCGCCGCCAGATGTCCGCGCGGGCCAGACCACACCCGGTCATCCGGTCCATGATGCGCATGATCTGTTCGTGGTAGACGGCCACCCCGCGGGTCTCGGCGAGGATCTCCTGGAGGTCCGGGTGGGGGTAGGTGGGCGTGGACCAGCCGTGGCGGGCGTTGAGGTAGGGCCGGACCATGGCGGCCTGCATGGGCCCGGGGCGGAACAGGGAGATGTCCACGACGAGGTCGTTGAACTCCTCCGGTCCCATGGTCCCGATCAGTTCCCGCTGCCCGGGGGACTCGATCTGGAAGCACCCCAGGGTGTGGGTGGAGCTGATCAGCCGGAAGGTGTCGGGGTCGTCCCGGGGCATGGTGTCGAGGCTGGGCGGGGGTTCGTGGGGTCGCAACCGGGTGATCTCCTCCACGGCGTGGGCCAGGGTGGACTGCATGCGCACGCCCAGGATGTCGAGTTTGATCAGCCCCATGGGGTCCATGTCGTGCTTGTCGTACTGGGACATGGGCAGCCCGATCCCGCTGGCCTGCACGGGGGTGCGCTGCAACAGGGTGGTGTCGGAGAGGATCACCCCGCACGGATGCATGGAGATGTGCCGGGGTAGTCGGTCGAGACGTTCGGTGAGGTCCACGAGCAGGTCCAACTGCCGGTTGTTGCGCAGCCGCTGCGCGAGCGGGGCGAGTTCGGGCCGGCGTGCGATCTCCTCCCGCAGGGTGCCCCCGGGCACGCGCCACAACTGGGTGGCCACGTGGTCCACCTCCTGGGCCTCGAGCCCCAGTGCCAGTCCGGCGTCCCGCACGGCCCCGCGGGAGCGGTAGGCGTTCTGCATGCTCATGAGCGTGACGCGGCGGGGGCCGAAGCGTTCGAAGATCCGGTGGTAGACGGCGTGGCGTTGCGCGCTCTCCATGTCGATGTCGATGTCCGGCAGGCTGGGGCGCAGCGGGGAGAGGAAGCGCTCGAAGACGAGGTCGTACTCGAGCGGATCCGCCGGTGAGATCCCCAACAGGTGGACCACCAGGGACGAGACCCCGGAACCGCGGGCGGCGTGACGCACACCCATGCCGCTCATCAGTTCCGAGACCTCCCCCACGGTCAGGAAGTACCCGGCGAAGCCGAGCTGGGCGATCACCGCGAGTTCCCGTTCCAACCGTCCGCGCAGGGACTCCCGGTTGAGTCCGGGCACGGTGCGGTCCCAGTCCTCGCCGGCATGCAACCGGGCGAGTCCCGCGTAGCAACGCTGGGCCAGTTCCCGGTCCGGGTCACCGCTCACCCCGATCACCGAGGCCTCCGGGATCACCGGACGGTCCACCCCGAGATCCCCCTCCGGATCCAGACGGCAGCGCTGGGCCAGGTGGTGGGTGTCCGCGAGCAGCGCGCCGTGTCCCGCCTGACCGTGGTCCGCGGCGAGGGCGATCTCCCGGGCCAGCAGACTCATCTCGTCACCGTCCTTGAGCCAGCCCTGCCCGTTGGGTTGCAGCACACCGCGATCCGCCCCGGCCAGTTCGTCGAGGGACATCAAGGTCCGGGCGGCGTCCAGGACGTCCGCGGTCACGGCCTGCCCCGGGTGGGCGTAGCGCACGGCGTTGCTGAGCACCACGGGCAGCTGCGCCTGCCGCCCGATCTGGAACATCCGCACCGCGTGCCCCATGCTCAGGGGCGCACCCTGGGGCGCCAGGTGGGTCACCGTCTCCACCACGAGGGTCCCCGCGGGCAGCGCGTGACGCCATCGGTTCAGCGCGGTGCGCGCCGCGTGGTAGTGCCGTCCCACGAGCAGCCGACCCACGTCCGAGTCCGGGCCGAGCAGCACCACGAGCCCGGGATCACCGTGGCGCGCCGCACGATGCACGTGCCGCTCCAACTGCTCCGCGCTGAGTCCGATGGGGTGGGCCGCGTGCCGGTCATGAGCCCGGTGGGCGGCGGAGACCACCCGGCACAGGGCCGCGTACCCGGCTCCCCCGTTGCGTCCCGTGGCCAGGACCACCGCCCGGCCGATCACCACGGGTGCCGCCGGACGACGTCGCTGTCCGGCCGCCCGATTCTGCCCGGCCACCCGGCCCTGCGCGCCTCCCGCGCCGGCGCGCGGGGTCCGCAGCAGGGCGATGTCCACACCCAGGACGGGAGCGAGACCGTGCGCGCGGCATGCCAGCACGTGTTTGACGGCACCGTAGAGGCCGTCCCGGTCCGTGCACGCGAGGACCTGTGCTCCCTGGGACGCGGCCGCCCGGGCGAGTTCTTCCGGACGCGCCACACCGTAGTGCGCACTGAAGGCCGAGGCCACGTGAAGATGGGGGAACCACATGCCCATATTCGAAACTTTATTCGAACTTCTGTCAATCGCGGACGGCTCCGCGGGCGACATGAAGTGACACGGAAGGACTCCGCACAGCGACCACGGGCGGTCTCATGCGGCGCTGACACGGAGCACCCGCCACTGATCGGTGAACTGGTTCCGGACCAGCTCGAAGGTGCGTGCGACAACCACCCCGGGCCGGACGACCTGCACCCGCCACCGCTCCTGATCCACCGCGCTCGTGCGGCTCTCACGCGGCACGCGGACCTCCACATCCCACCAATTCCGGCGTTCGTACCAGCGAACGACGGGCTGCAGGACGCGATGCTCCTCACCGCGGTACGTCACCACACACGGCGTCCCGGTGATGTCACACACCACCGCGAGATCATCGAGGGCGGGGTCCGTGGAGCCGCCCACCAGCCCCGTGGGACGCTCCACCGGCATGCCCGCACCGATCACCGGAACCGTGTCCCACGGGTCCTCGTACTGCCCGGTCTCCGTCATCTCCAGCACCGTCATGGTGGCTCACCCTCCCCGATTATTCGAAACTTTATTCGACTACTGAGACGGTGCCAAGATCGTCCGACACGCATAAGCGACCGACGCCACAGCGGTGTCGGTCACCGGAGAGATGCCCGCACACGGGCGTGGGTGAGATCTTTTCCGTTAAACGATATCGCGATAGCATTCTTCGAGGAGGTGCTGACGATGAAAAATGTCCTCATCCGGGGACTCAGTGACAGGGCGGTTGAAAGCATCGATGCGGAGGCATCCGCGCTGGGGCTATCCCGCAACGAGTTCCTGCGCCGGAAGTTTGAGACAGCGGCAGCCATGACGAACGACAAGGCCACGGTGACCACTGAGGACTGGGAGCGCTCCTCCCGCGCGTTCGGCGACCTCATGGATGACGACATCATGGCTGCCGCGTGGCACTGACCGGCTGGTTAATCGACAAGTCTGCGTATGCACGAATGCAGGCGGGGAAGGCCGCGCACCTTGAGGACTGGAATGCCCGCATCGCACGAGGACTGGTTCGACTCTCGACGGTCACGCGACTTGAACTGGGATTCTCATCCCGTTCCGGCGAAGGCGGGCGTCAGGCGTTCGGGCTGCCGCCGCTGTCGCTGATGCCCATCGAACATCTGACGCCCGCGATGGAGGACCGTGCCTTCCAGGTGCAGATGTTGCTCGCCGATAGAGGTCAGCATCGTGCGCCGTCCATTCCGGATCTGCTGATCGCAGCATGTGCAGAGAAGGCTGGGCTGACGGTGCTGGCCATGGACAAGGACTTCGACTTGATTGCCGCGGTCACAGGCCAGCCGGTGGAAACCCTCACGCTGCGATGACAGAACACGCGTGAGGCGATTATCGGCCCTCCCGGTCGGTGATTCTCTGCGCCGTGACCGGGGAAATACCGCGGGCCCGCCGCCCTGGGCGACGCCCCGGACCCGCCGACCATGTCACCGGCGTCTCATGCATACTGCCGCGAGCGCATCAGCAGCACCGCGAGCACGGGGCTGAGGCAGCACGCCGCCAGGAACAAGGCCGCTCCCCCCGTGCTGCCGCCGGCCGCGGAGATCAGTACCGCCGAGATCAGCGGGCTGAAACCCGCCACGATCGCACCGTTGGTCTCGCGCGCCAACGCGATACCGCTGAAGCGCTCCGCCGTGGGGAACAGGCCGGCCAGGAGCGCGCCCTGGGAGCCGGAGGTGCACGCGCCAGGGCCTGTTCGTACTCGGGGCTCTCCTCGAGCTTGGCCCGGATGAACACCGCGAGCGCGAAGAGCACCACCGACACCAGGAAGGGGACGCGCCAGGCCCACGCGAGCAGAGCGTCGTCGCCCAGGGATGCGGCCCACAGGAAGGCGACGCACGCGAGCACGATGCCGGCGGGCGGCGCGGAGAGCCCGAACGAGGTGTAGAGCCCGCGGCGTTTGGGCGACGCCCCGGAGTCCATCCCCGCGAAGAACAGCGGCCGATGCTGAGCCCGGCCGCGGTGCCGTACAACGCGTAGTCGTACCACTCGATAACCGTTCCCGCGATCGCCGCGAAAAGCACCCTGCCAGCGCCGGGGCGCGCTGCCGTGTCCGTCGTCGTCCGCTGGCGCATGAGCTCACACTACGACGCCGCTCGGGCACCGTTCGGACGTTGCACACCCGGACGAAGCGCCCGGAGATGATGCCCTGGAGCAGTTCCGGGGCATGGTGTCCGTGCCCCTTTCGGGAGCGCCGGCATTGTCCGCCAGCACCCCTGTGTTCCACGACACACAGCGGTTAGATTGGCTCCATGACGACATCCGTCGGCACAGCCGACACCACCGCCCTGTTCATGCTCCACGGATGCCTCCGCTCCACCCCCGGGAACGGACACGCGCTCGCGGGCATCCTGGCCGAGAACGACGCCGCCGAGCCCATGCCCGGTTGCCGCCTCTACCTCGTGGCCACCGATCCCGAGGATCCTGATGCCGTGTGGGTCACCGAGGTCTGGGACACCGAGGAGGACCATCAGGCGTCCCTGCAGATCCCGGCCGTCCAGGAACGGATCCAGCGGGCCTTACCGATCATCGACCGTGAGGGCATGACCAGCCACCGGCTGCAAGCCGTGGCGGGCATCCCGCGCTGACCCGGCGCCACCATCACATCGTCAACCCACCACTCACCGAGATCGCCTGGCCCGTGATGTAGGCCGTCCCCGGGCAGAGCAGGAAGTGGATCGTGGCCGCGACCTCCTCGGGGGTGCCGAGCCTGCGCGCGGGGATGCCCCGCGTCATCCCGGAGAAGACCTTCCCCGTGAGGCCCTGGGCGTCCGCGAGCTCGCGGTACATCGCGGTGTCCGTGGGACCCGGGCACACGGTGTTGACCGTCATGGGTACCACGGCGTTCTCGCGCGCCACGGAGCGCACCATGCCCAGCACACCCGCCCGCGCGGCCGACGACACCGCGTCCCCGAACGAGCCCGCCTTGGCACTGTCCGACGACACCACGACCAAGCTCGCCCGCCGACCCGCGGCTCCCCCCGCACGCAGATGCGGCAGGACATGGCGAGCCACGGTGAGCACCCCGAGCCGCTCCACGGTCACGATCTCGCGGGTCCATTCCTCAGTGGTCTCGTGCAGCGGCTCGGCGATGGCCGCCCCGATGCCCTGTCCGATGCCGGTCACGATCGCCACCCGTGCGGTGGTGCCGGTGTTGTGCTCGTTCATGGGCAATCCTCCTGGTCGTGCTGTCGATCCCGGTCAGGGTGCGTACCCGCGTCCGGCCGATTCGCGGGAAATGATGAGCTCCATGACCTGGGTGAATCCCGCGCCCCCGGGGCCGATCAGGTGCTCGCGCGGGACCAGGACGTCCTCGCAGCGCATCAGGCCGCGGCCCACCGCCTTGGTGCCGTTGATGACCCAACCGTCGTCAGTGCGCCGGGCCGTCATCCTCGGGTTGCCGGCGTCCGAGCCCGCGTGCGATTCGGAGCGGGCGATGCCCACGATGCCGCGCCCGCTCGTGATGAGCGGCACGTACTTCTCCGCCGTCTTGGGCGACGCCGACGACGCCAGGATCTGTCCTACGAGCGAGCCCACCACCTGGACGTAGCCCGCGTTGAAGTCACCGCGGGCGATCTCCTCCACGATCAGTACGAACCCACCTTGGGCCCGGACTGACCGAAGCGCGCGGTGCTCGAGGCGATCGTGAGATCGCACGGCACGTGCAGCACGTGCCCGCCACCGATCGCGAGTCCGTTGACCGCCGCGATCACCGGCTTGGGGATGTCACGGATGACCTTGTGCAGGTTCCCGATCTCGACCATCCCCGACGGCGACGGACCATAGTCGCCGATCTCGGCGCGCTGCTTCACGTCCCCGCCCGTGCAGAAGGCCTTCTCGCCCGCACCGGTCAGGATGACGGATTGCACAGCCCGGTCCGCCCCGGCGAGCCGGAGTGCGGTGATGAGCTCGTACACCGTCTGCGACCGGAACGCGTTGTAGCGCTGGGGTCATCATGGTGGTCACGGCCGCGGCGCCGCGGATCTCGTACAGGATGTCCTCGAACTCGTGCTCAGCGGTCATGACGCGTCTCCTCATCTCTGGTGGATTCCGGGGCGGATTCTCGGCTGGGTCCAGGAGCGGGCTCCTGGACGGATTCTGGGACGGCCCTCCGAGCGGACTTCCGGGCCTCCCCTGAGGCCGGTCCTCGGGCGCGACGGCGCTCGCCCGCTCCACCGGGTCCTCGTCCGCCGCGGCCACAGCGGCCGGGACCCGTTCGGTGAGTTCGTCCAGCACCGCACCGGCCGCACGCAGCAGCTGGTTCCGGCGGGCCTCCTTGCGGGCGCGACGGGCCGCTCCCTCCGGGGCGAGGGCCGAGGTGTCGGTAAGTGAATCAGTATTCATCACGAATAAATCTGGATCCACTTCATGGCGCGTCAAGGGTCGGAAAATGAAACCGTGCCCGGTCACCGAGCGATCGCGGCGACCACCTCAGCGGGCGATCGCCGCAAACACCGCCCCGGTGAGCTCGGCCAGATCCCGCGGGGCTAGACCCACGTCCTGCCCGCGTCGGCCACCGGAGACGTACATCCGGTCCAACCGCCGAGCGCCGTCGTCGATCACCGTGGGCAAGCGGGTGCGCTGACCCAGAGGGCTCACTCCGCCGAGCACGTAGCCAGTCAGTCGCTGGACCTCCCCGGGATCCGCCAACCGGGCCTTCTTGGCACCCAGCGCTACGGCCACCGCTTTCAGGTCCGCACTCTGCGCCACAGGCACCACGCACACCCCGAAGCCATCGTGATCCGTCTGCACCACCAGGGTCTTGAACACGCACTGCGGCGGCAGCCCCAGCGCCTCGGCCGCTTCGCGCCCGTAGGCCGTGACGCGGGGATCGTGCTCGTAACCCATGGCTTCGAATTGCACGCCAGCGCGCTCGAGGGCGAGTGTGGCGGGCGTGGCCGATGCTCGTTGTGTCTTCTTCCCCACGGGTTCCTCCCATGCCGCGTCCGTCATGTACCCGGGTCACTTCCCGGATTGCGGGGGAGCACACCCAGCCGGGTTCGGTACTGTGGGACCACGTCCACACCACGGAAGGGCCGGCGCCCCCTACCTCGAGTCTAGGTCCTCCCGCAGCGCGGACGAGAAGTCCCCCCACCACAGCCTCTCCCCCGGACGCCTCGCAGTAAGACGCCCACTCGCAGCACCCCGGACCCGCACCGGAGCACCCGCCGCAACGCCCCACAGGGCCGCCCGGTGGAACAGTCCGGCACCGTACCGAGCGAGCGTCGCCCACGCGCGGCACCGGCGGCAGTCGGCACACTCAGGATTCAGGAGGTCCGGGAAGTTGGCTACGACCCCACCCCCCGCCACGGCCCTCGCCCAGTGGTTCTCCGGCCCGTTCACCCCGCAACGGCGCCTCTTCGTCTTCCCCCATGCCGGCGCCGGGGCACTGTCCGGCCGCGATCTGCAGGCCGCGGACACCGAGGTGCTCACCCACCGCCGTCCAGGCCGGGAATCACGTATGGCCGAACCCGCTGTCGTGGACGTCCCGGAGCTCGTCGCGGAAGCGCTTGCGGCGCTGCTGCCGATCCTCGACGCGGACGAGCGGCCCACGGTCGCGCTCGGTCACTCCTTCGGTGCGCTGCTCGCCGCCGAGTTCACCGCGGCCCTGGACCGCGAGCGCCCGGGTCGGCTCGAGCGCACGGTACTCTCCGCCAAGGCCGCGCCCCCGGATCGCGATCCGCACCTCGCGTCGATCCTCGAGGACGACGCCGCTCTGGCCGCTTGGTTGCTCGAGCTCGGGGGCACCCCCGAGGAGCTGCTCACGGACCCTGGTCTGCGTGAGCTCGTCCTGGCCCCGTTGCGCGCGGATCTTCGGGCGTCGTTGAGCTACGACGCCGCCCCGCCGGACCTCGCCACGCCCCTGCTGCTCGTCCACGCACAGGAGGACCGCACGGCGTCGGCGGGGTCCATGGCGGGGTGGACGAGCACCGGGGGCACTGCCACACTCACGATCCCCGGAGGCCATCACGGGCTGTTCGATCACGCACGCGAGCTGCACGACGCGTTGCGGTCCGCTGTCGACGGCACGACGGGTGGCGCCCGATGAGCGCGCACGCGGTCGCGCACCGCCAGCCCGTGTGGGCAGCACAACGACGCCGCGTGCCCGGTGCGCCGGCGGATCTCACGCTGCACGTCCTGCACCTCGAGGATGTCTCGTCATGGGCGTTCTCCGCCGTGGACTGCCTCACGGAGGACGAACTGTCCCGGGCGTGTGCGCTGCAGGACTCCCACACCCGTGAACTGTTCGTGGTCTCACGCGTCGCTCTGCGCCACGTTCTGGCCCACCGACTCGGGTGCGCCGCCCACGAGGTCCCGATCAGCCACGACCCACGCACCGGGGCACCCCACGAGGTGCACGGTCGCGCGGCGGCGGTGACCGGGTCCCGCGGCGACGCCGGTCCCGAGCTCGCGGCGTCCTCCGCGCTGGGTCACGTTCGCCCCGTCCGGTTCTCGGTCTCGCGCACGGCCGGGGTCATCGCTCTCGTCACGGCCCAGCGTGCCGTGGGCGTGGACGTGGAGCGTCTGCAGTCCGAGGTGGAGGCGAACGTGCTGCTCGACATCCTGCACCCCGCGGACCGCGCCCGGCTTTCCCGCGTGCGCGGGCGGCGTCGTGCCGTGGCCGTGACGCGCACATGGGTGCGGGTGGAAGCGCTGGTGAAGGGCTGGCAGACGGGACTGTCCCGCGACCCCGCAAGCATCCACGTGGGATCGGCCGCACGCGCGGACTACGGCCACGGGTGGAGCGTGAGCGACGTGCGCACCACGGCGCGGGAGAACGCGCGCCTGGCCGTGGCATGGCGAACGGACCCCGCCCCGCAGGGCTGAGGTCCGTTCATTCGTCATCCGCCCCGCGGGGCAGCGGCATCACTCAGTGGCGACGCCGCGGGGTCTCCGCACGACGCCGCGGGAGCGCCTTCTTGGGCCGGATCACCGCGGCCGCCGCGCCCTTGGACGCCCGGGTCACGAACCGCTCGAGCGGACCCGCCCCCACGGCGTGCTGCCACGCCACCGCGAACAGGGCGGCCACCACAATCTGGACGATGTACCAGAACCACGGGGTGCCGTCCGTCCACACGAACGCCATGAAGATCAGGTGCGACACGTAGAGCGTCAGCGTCATGGAGCCCATGGCACCCAGCCACGTGAGCCACTTGCCGATCACGCGGCACAGCAGCAGGAACGCGCCCAGTGCGATCATAGCCATGCCCGCGCTCTCGAACAGGGCGAGCGGGGTGTTGGTGTGCGGGCCCGTGAGCAGCAACCACAGGTTCGTGGTGTCCGGCAGCTGGGGGTCCGGGCCGTAGTACTGGATGTTCCACACGTCCTCGGACGTCATCCACGGGGTCGCATTGATCAACGCGTCCTCGAGGTCGAACCGCAGCAACATGAGCATGGAGATACCGCGAGACAGGGCCGCGACCACGGCGCCCACGATCACGAGCAGCACCTGCACCCGGTCGCGGGACAGGGGCAACCGGCCCAGCGCCAGGCCCAGGCAGATGAACGTCATCCAGGGCAGCGCCGGGTAGGTGCCCGTGAGGAACAGCTCCGCGAACACGGATCCCGGGTCCGAGAAGATCTCCAAGAAGCTGGGGTTGCCGTACACGTGGGCGGGCAGCACCGACAGCGACCACTGCATCACGAACGGCATGACCACCGCGAAGAACGCGGCCGAGGCCAGCAGCCACCGCACACTCATGAGCGTGAACGGGATGGCCAGCAGGAACATCAGACCGTAGTAGATCAGGATGTTGTATACGGGCAATTCGAGCAGGTTCACCGTGAGACCGATCGCGAACAGCAGCAGGGCACGCACCAGGATGGAGAACCGCGCCCGGGAGCCGTCACGACCGTGGCGCGGGGTGCGCCCCCCGGTCATGAACGCGAGGCTCACACCGGCGAGCGTGGCGAACAGCGCGGCCGAGTGCCCGGCGAACAGGGTCCATTCGAGGGACGGTTCCCCCGCGGCGTTCGTCGCGGAGAGCACGTGCACCGCGATCATCCCGATGAGCGCGAATCCACGCGCCACGTCCACGCCCATGATGCGGCGCTTGGTGCGGCGGCCGTCCGCGCTCGTCACGTTGCGGGTGGCCGCACCCTGACGCGGTGCGGACGTGGAACGCGGCGGTGCGGTGACCACCGGGGTCGCGGCGGTCCACAGACCGCTCTCCGCCGCGGTGCAACCCTCGTCCCCGCGGTCGCCCAACCACACCTCTCGCGGTGGACGGCGCCCCGGTTGCGGGCGCTGTCCCACGGGCAGGTCACCCTCCAGGACGACTTCTTGCGTGCTCTGCTGCGTCATTCGGTGACTCCCTCATGCTTGCCGGAGGTCTTCCCCGCGGGGACGACGTCCGTGCGGACCGTGGCCATCGCGGACGATCCCGCGCTCAACTGCGGCGCCGGTGCAGCTCCGAGCAACGGTGCGGTGGACACGTGGTCCGACTCGATCGCGGGCACGACCTCGGCGCTGATCGCCTGGTCCCCCGGTGCGAGGTGACGGATGGGGTTACCGCCCCAGTTGCCGTCCGGGGGCACCGTCTCTTGCCGCATGACCAGGGACCCGGGGCCCACGGTGGTGCGCTCCTCGATCGTCGCACCCGGCAGCACGAAGCTGTTGGGGCCCAGCGTGGATCCCCGCCGCATGGTCACGGGCTCCATCCGCATGACCCGGTCGTGGAACAAGTGGGTCTGCAGGACCGTGCCGCGGTTGACGGACACGTTGTCCTCGAGGCGCACGAGGTCGAACTCGGGCAGCCACCACGACTCGCACCACACGCCGCGACCGATGTGCGCACCCATCAGGCGCGCCCACAGGTTGAACATGGGCGAACCCACGCTCAGGCGGATCATGGACGGGACCGCGAGGGACTCGGCGAACACGTCCGTGAGTTCGTTGCGCCACACGAATGAGCTGAACAGCGGCCGTTCGCTCGGTCGGAAGCGGCCCACGAGGGCCCACTTGACGAGCACCGGCACCAGGCAGGCCACGGTACTGGCGACCGTGAGCACCACACCGGACCACGCGAACGCGGCCACCACACCCGTGACACCCATCCCGTGGGACATGTAGATCTCGGTGAGGACGTACACGATGATGAGGTCCAACCAGGCCGAGACCATGGCGGGCACGAAGCGGAAGAACTCCACGAACGCACGCGCCGCCTTGAGCCGCCGTTGCGGGCGGAACGTGGACTCGGCGTCGGCCTCGGTCTTGGCGCGGGCGATCGGCTCGGCTGTGCGACCCAGCCAGGACGAACCGGCGGGTGCGTGGTGCGGGGCGGAGCTGAGCACGGCCACGAGGGCGTCCGCGGGCAGGTCCCGGTCCGGTCCCACGATCCCGGAGTTGCCCACGAAGGTGCGCTCACCGATCACGGAGGTACCCACGTGCAGCCATCCGAACCCGGCGCGGTGGGACGTGACCAGGGCGTGGTCGGCCAGGAAGGACCCGTCCTTGAGCGTGGTCAGGTGCGGGATGGTCTCCGCGGTGGAGATCTCCACGTTGCGCCCCACCTTGGCCCCAAGCAGGCGCATGAACCACGGAGTGATGCAGGACGCGTACACGGGGTAGGTGGAGATCAGGGTGCGCTGCATAAGCGTCTCGGTGAGCCACATGGCCCACCCCACGGGACCGTTCTGGGGGAAGTACCCCGGCACGATCATCCCGGCCACGAGGCGCACGAGCGCGACCACGAGCAACAACCACACCACCGCGGTCACGATGGTGAACACGGGGACCCACACCGCCACGATCGGGAAGACGAGCTCGTACTGCTGGATGGTGATCACCTGGGACAGCACGATCAGCGCCCCGGGGATCAGGGCGAGGAAGGGCAACAACCCCACGAGCACGGCGCCCGCGGAGAATGCGAGGTGCGACGTCGCCGAACCCCAGGTCTTCATGCCGCCCGTGGCTTCCGGGGACTCCTCGGGCCACGTGAGGCCGGCCGAGCCGTGGTGGCGCAGAGGGGAACCGCCCCACAGCTCGCCGTCCGGGACGTTGCGGCTGACGTGCGAGCCGGGCAGCACCTCGGCGCCGTGGCCCACGCGCATCCCGGGATCCACGAGGGTGCGGGTGCCCACGCGGGCGTTGTCACCGATCTCGATGGCGCCCACGTGGAAGACGTCCCCGTCCAGCCAGTAGCCGGACAGATCCGATTCGAACTCCAGGGTGGAGTGCTCCCCCACGCTCACGAGACCCGTGACGGGCGGGGTGTTGTAGAGGTGTGCGCCCTTACCGATCTTGTTGCCGAACAACCGGTGCAGGCCGCGGGCCATGGGGGTGCCGGTGAGGACGTCGTACTTGTTGTAGACCACGATGCGCTCGGCGGCCCACACGCGCAGGTGGTTCCAGCTCCCCCGCGGATAGTGCCCGGGTTTCAACCCCGCGGTCAGCGCGCGTACCGCGGCAGCGCCGATGAACACGCGCCCCGGCAGGGAGAACATCACGAGCCACCCCAGGACGAGCGGCCACAACGGCGGCGTGGGGACCCACCCGGCATCCGCGACCACGGCCAGCAGCCACACCACGATGAGCGCGCCCACCACGTAGCGGAACCCGTTCAGGAAGTTCAGGGCCAGGATGAACAGCCCCTGCAGCCAGCCGGTGCTCGCGGGGGTGGGCTCGGGGTCCCGCTTGACGTCGTGGGACTCCCCCAGCGTGGCCAGGTAACCGGCCATGCCCTCGAGGGTGGGGTGGGCGTAAATCTTGGCGATCTCGGTGTCCGGGTGGGTCTTGCGCAGCGCGGAGACCAACCGGGCGAGCGCCACTGAGCTGCCACCCATTGCGAAGAAATCGCTGTCCGGGCCGAACGGCAGCGGTCCGAGCTGGTCCGCCCACAGTTCCGCGAGCCACGCGAGGTCCCCGGTCAGGGACTCGGAGCCGTCGTCATTGGACGTGGGCAGCGGCCAGGGAAGGGCCTTGCGGTCCACCTTGCCGGAGGTTTTCATGGGCAGTTCGTCCATGATGCACAGCGCGGGGACCATCTGCCCCGGGAGTCGTTCCACGAGCCAACGCCGCGCCTCGGAGAGATCCACGGAGCCCTCGAACTCGGGGACCAGGTAACCCGCGATCACGCTGCCACCGCCCGGGGTGGAGTGCACGGCGCACGCGCCGAGCTTCACGCCGGGCACGGCGCTCATCTGCGTGTCGATCTCACCGAGTTCGATGCGCCGCCCCGAGACCTTGACCTGGTCGTCGGCACGGCCAGCGAAGACGATGCCCTCGGGGTCCGCGCGCACGACGTCACCCGAGCGGTACGCGCGGTCCCAGCCCAGGGATTCCAGCGGCGCGTACTTCTCGGCGTCCTTTGCGGGGTCCAGGTAGCGGCCCAGACCCACGCCGCCGATGATCAGCTCGCCGGTCTCACCCCAGCCCACGGGCTGGCCGTCGGCGTCCACGACGGCGAGTTCCCACCCGGGCACGGCCAGACCGATGCGCACTGGGGCCTCCCCGTTGAGCAGGGCGCCCGTGGCGATGACGGTGGCCTCGGTGGGTCCGTAGGTGTTCCACACCTCACGGCCCGGGCGCACCAGGTGCTTGGTCAGTTCCAGGGGGCAGGCCTCGCCGCCGAAGATCAGCAGGCGCACCCGGTCCAGTGCGGCATTGGGCCACAGGGATGCGAGCGTGGGCACGGTGGAGACCGCGGTGATCTCCTTGTCCACGATCCACTGGCCCAGGTCCGGGCCGGAGCGCACGATCTTGCGCGGTGCGGGCACCAGGGTGGCACCGTGGCGCCACGCGAGCCACATCTCCTCGCAGGACGCGTCGAAAGCCACGGACAGTCCCGCCATCACGCGGTCACCGGGGCCGAGCGGGCGGCGTTGCAGGTACATGAGGGCCTCGGCGTCCACGAGTGCCGCGGCGGAGCGGTGGGAGATCGCCACGCCCTTGGGCTTACCGGTGGACCCGGAGGTGAAGATGATCCAGGCGTCGTCGCGGGTACGCGGGGTGGCGGTCTGCTCACCCGTGGTCACGGCCGGGTTGCGGGTCAGTTCGAGCCCCTGACCGAACACGGCGGCCACGCCGGCTTCCTCCCACACGGTGCGCGCGCGTTCATCGGGGTCGTCCCAGTCCACGGGCACGTAGGCCGCGCCGGCGAACAGGGTGGCCAGGATGGCAACGTACAGGTCCACGCCGCCGGAGGGCACACGCACGCCCACACGGTCCCCGCGTCCGATGCCCATGTCCCACAACCGCTGGACGTGGGTCTCGATCCGGTCCTCGAGTTCCCCGTAGGGAACGCTCTCGTTCTCGTCTTCCAAGGCGATGGCGTCCGGGTACTGCGCGACCGTCTCGAGGACGATGTCGACGAGGGTGCGCGGTGCCGGTGGTTCCTCCACCGGGTACACGGCCCTGTCCGGCGCGAGCGCTCGGACTCCGTTCCTAAGATCTTGGCTGTCCACTGCTAGTACTCTCCCCCTTGCTAAGGACCAGTGATGCAGGGAGATGCGGACGTCGTCCTCGGTCGAGGCGCGGTGCTGCAAACGTATGGATCATGCCGATGGGTCCCCCGACCGATACGGCAGCGTGACATCCGGAAGATGCGCAATGGTGTCCAGCGAAAATATCCCCCTGCTGGCCCAGATTACGTCGCCAGAATACGACAAGCATGAACTTGGATGCAATGTACGGTGTCGGTCCCGGCATCACCCAGGTGGGGATGTCATGCTAAAGAATTACTCAACGTGACCCACCCCACGGACTTCCCCCCGTGTGCCCGTGAATCGTGTTCCGTAGATCACGTGGAATGCGTGGGTTCGTCCGCCGCGAGCAGTTCGTCCAGGATCTCGGCGTCCGGCATGTTGAAGTGGTCGCGGTGCGGCATCAGTTCCAGGCGGGTGCGTGTGAAGCCGCGCTTCTCGTAGAAGCGCTGACCCTCCGTGGCCGCCGTGACGGCGTCGAAATCGGACGCGGGATCTGAGCCGTTGTCCAGCAGACCCGTGAACCACCACATGCGCACCTCGGCCTTCTCCTGGCGGGTCGGGACCTTCGACAGCCCGTCCGGCGCGCCACCACCGCCCACCATGGCCGCACCGCCGGTCACGAGGTCCCGGGCACCGCTGAGCACCCCGTAGCTGAGCATCTCCGCGCCACCCGAGTACCCGAACCACGACACCCGGTCCCGTTGCACCGGGAGGTCCGCGAGCAGCCGGTTCTCGGTCAAAGCGCGCAACCAGCGCATGTTGGCACTCATCCCCTGCCACCACGTGCACTCGCCCTGGCAGTCGGGTGTGAGGGGCACGGCCAACAGGTCGTTGTGGGAGGCCGCGATCGCGGACAGGCACGTGGTGCGCCCACCCGGTTCGAAGTACTCCGCCCCGCCGTCCCCGTGCAGGTCGATCACGAGCCCCACGGGCTTGGAGACGTCCACCCCGCCGTCGATCACGTGGTAGGAACTCGTGGTCCCGCGGTACGTGTAGGTCTGCTCCAGGTGGCCGAGCGCCCCGGCTTGGGTCTGGTCCTGGGTGGTCGGCTGCGTGGCCAGGGTCACCGTGTGGGGGAAGGCTCGGGAGTCGTCCGCGCGCAGCCCGTACTGGGTGCAGTCGGTCGTGGGCGGCTCCGCGGACTTGAACGGGTTCACACTGATGAGGACCACGGCCGCCACCAGCACCAGCAGCAGGACCAGCACCAGAACGACACGCCACGAGGCATGTCTCGCGCCCGTCCTCGTGGGACTGGTAGGCATGGCCGGAATCGTACCCCCGCGGGCTGGGAGTTCTCGGTCTTCCACCCCGCGACACCCCTGTGGCGTGAGACGACGTCGCTCGGCCGGGTCCGCGCGACGCCCCGGCGCCGCGGCGTCGTCGTCCGCTTCAGCGCACCAGACGGGGCACGAGGCCGACGAGTGCGAGCATGACGAGCAGCTCCACGAGGGTCTGCGTGAGTACGGCGAGCGGCGCGAGGACCGTGCCGTCCGGCGCCGCGAGGGCGAGCGGCAGCACCACCAGGGAGTTGCGCGTGACCCCGCTGAAGAGCACCGCGCGGCGCTCGCGGACGCGCAGGCCGGCAAGGCGACCGGCCGCCCAGCCGAGCGCCGTCATGAGCGCTGCGAAGCTCACGTAGACGGGTACGAGCGGCAGCAGCGCTTGCGCGCGTGAACCCACGAGGGCGATCTGGGACGCGACCACGGTCGCGAGGGTGAGCATCATGAGCGGGACCATGGCACCACCGGCGAGCCGGCCCCACCGCCGGGCCACCGGGGACCGCGCTGCGGCCCACTGGGTCACTGCCGCAGCCACCAGAGGGATGACGATCACCACCGCGAGGGCCTGGGCGAATGTCCCCCAATGCACGGCCATGGCGACGTCGGGCGCCAGGAACGACCACAAATACAGGGGCAGGGTCAGCATCTGCAGGACGAGCAGCACGGGGGACGCCGCGAGCAACCGGTCGTTCGCGGCGCCCGCGAGGCCCGAGAACACGATCACGTAGTCGATGCACGGGGTGAGCAGGACCAGTAGCACCCCGATCAGCATCGGGCCCTCGATGGAGAATGCGCGGACGAGCGCGAACACGATGACCGGGACGACCGCGAAGTTGACGATCACCAGGCACGCCATGAAGCGCAGGTCGCGCAGACCTTCGCCCACGCGGCGCAGCGGGATACCCAGGAACGTCACGTACAGCAGGGCCGCGAGCACCGGGGTCACCGCGGGGGCGGCGAGGCCGCCGAGGCCCGGGGCCCACCAGCCGGCGAGCGCGCCCACCGCGAGCGCCGCGAGGTAGAGGGGTATCTGGAACCGCTCCATGAACCGGGTCATCGGGGCCCCTGCCGCGCGCCACCATGTCCGGCGCCGTCGGTGTCGTCCCGTGTCAGCGCGGTTCGGGTCAGGGCCGTGAGTCCCGACCGGAAGACGGCGTCGGTGTCCACGGGGTGCTCGGTGTGCAGGCGGGCATAGCGCGGCGCGATCTCCGCATCGACCGGGGCGGCGCGCTCGGAAGGGGCCATCGGCTGTGTCAGAGCGCTGCCGAGCGTGAAGTTGGCGAGTGTGTACGCAGCACTGAGGGGATCGGGCGCACCGAGCTCGTCCAGGAGAGCGGCGGCGGTTCGGCCGATCTCGTCCGTATCCACGGCGCGGGTGCGGTGCACGGGTTTGCGATGGTCCCAGTAATTCACGGGGTCAGCGTAAACGAACACTGTTCACCCGGCATGCGAACTAAGTTGGTTTAAGGACATGCCCGACGGTTCTGGGCTGTCCCTGCCCCTCGTCACCGAACGGCTCCGGCTACGCGCTCATACCCCCGGCGACGCCTCGTGGTTGCATCGGGTCTACGCCCAGCCGGACGTGGCCCGCTATTTGCTGGACGACCCGTGGGACGCAGCCCGCGCCGCCCGGGAGGCCGTCACACACGAACCGACATCCGATCTGGACGGTGGCACCCACACCCTCGCCCTCGTGATCGAGCGGGAGCGCATCCCGATCGGGGACGTTCTGCTGTGGCGCACCGACACGCACCCCCGGATCGCGGACGTCGGCTGGGCACTGGACCCTGCTCATGCGGGACGGGGATTCGCCGGGGAAGCCGTGGCCGAGGTGCTGCGGGGGCGTTCGAGCACTACGGCCTGCGCCGCGTGGTCACGCAGTTGGATGCCCGCAACACCGCCTCCGCCCGGCTCGCGACCGCCGTGGGGATGCGCCCCGAAGCCCACATGCGTCAGGACTGGTGGAACAAGGGCGAGTGGACGGACACGCTCGTCTTCGGGATGCCCGCCGGGGACCGCGACGCCCCTTGACATCCTCGGGTCCATCTCAGGCCTGTCCCTGCCCGGTTTCTGGCCAGCCCGGACGGGTTCGATCGACGTTCGCTGTTGACGGCCGTGCCACGCGGCGCCCGGCCATCCCGGACATACCGGGGCCCGACGTCACGCAGAGACGTTCACCGGTCGGTCACCTCGCGGTTTCCGGACGCTCGTAGGGTCTGCGGCACACCCGCCGCCGACCCGCGCGGGTCAGACCGAGGAGTACCGCCATGCACCGATGACTCGTCCCTGCGGCCGCGATCACCGTGGGGTTCGGCCTATTCACCGCGGGACCGGCCGCGGCCGCGGCGCCTGGCCCAGCTCGACCGGCGGACCGGTCACAACCTGGCCCAGTACGTCTACAAGACCGAGCCGGTGTCCGTCCCGCGGAGTTCGAGTGGCGGCGACCGCGGCGCTTCCGAGATGCTGCAATTGAGCAAGACCGATTATCTGGTGATCGAGCGTCAGTACGTCGAGGGTGAGAACCAGATCCAGGTCTACCGGGCCAGCACCAAGGGCGCCACCGATGTGTCCCGTTCGGCGGCCCTCACGGGTACGGAAATCCCGATGAAGAAGGAACTGGTCATCGACCTGGCCGTATCGGGGATGTCCCCCGAAACGTGGAGGCCGTGAGTTTCGGTCCGGATTTCGCGGACGGTGACGCATCCCTCGTGCTCGCGGCGGACGACAACTTCAACCTGGCCACCCAGGACACGGTGTTCCACCTGCTCCGGGTGAACACCCACAAATAGATGGGGAGGGTGGGTGGGGTCCACGGTGGACCCCACCCACCCTCGCTCCCATCACGCCGCGGCCCGTGAAACAGGCCGATGCGCCACGAGGCGCGTTCGTTCAGTCGCGCCCGGAGCGAAGTGCGGCGTGCAGGGCCGCGAAACCCGCTTTGATCTCGGAGCGGTGCGGCTCCACGACCCCGCGGGCCCACTCCTTGGTGGTGTCCTCCACGTCATTGCCCCTGGCCGGCATGTCCGGCTCGTCGAGGAACGGCAGGGCGACCTCGGTCAGGTCAATGAGGTCCACGTCGGCGTCGTCACCGGTTGCCAACCCGGCGACCTGGTCCGCGATCTGACGGCGTGGGCGTGGTTCGGTCAGTCGCGCACGGAGGCGGTGGCGACCACGGGCATCCCCGTCCTACCGGCCACCTTGGCCAGGACGGTCGCATTACGGCGCAGGTCCGGGACGCTCAGACCCCGACGACCTGGAACAGGCCGCCCTGGTGGTCCACCAGCAGTAGAGCGACGTCCTCGGGATCGATCATCGGGAGGGAACCGTGGAAGGTGGGAAGGGCGGGGAAATCCGTTGACACGGTGTTCTCGGGTCGCATTCCGGGGACCCGACGATGGGCCACCCCCAGAGTAGAGAGGGGCATATCTTCTTGCCCATGATGTGACGACCGCCCGGACACAATTTCCCCCGTGTCGAGCGTGAGAAAGGCCACGGAGTGCATCTGTGGTGCGATACGCACGCCCGGGACCCGGATCCATGTCTTTTCGGCACATATGTGTACCCGGCGTGTGGGGCGCGCACGCCACGGACGCGGAGGCCCCTCCTGGACCCTCGACCGACAATCACACCCGGCACGACAAACCCACCCGGACAGCGAAAAACCCGGATCCTCTTTCGAGGATCCGGGTTTCTCCGCCCATCCGACGGGCCATTCGGTGGAGCTAAGGGGACTCGAACCCCTGACCCCCTGCATGCCATGCAGGTGCGCTACCAGCTGCGCCATAGCCCCGTACGACTCCGAAACCTTACCACGCTTCGGCCTGCCACGTTTACCCGGGATTGACTCCCTAACAACTTCGTGGGACCGCCACGTTTCCAGTTCCCCGGAACGACTCGACCATCCTAGACAGCTCGCGCGAACTCGCGCAAATTGCCCGGCGGCGCGAGGTCAGACCGCGCGGGGAGCGGCGTCGTCGTCGATGTTCGCGGAGCCGGCCGATGGCAACTGGACGTCGATCGCCGGGCAGTCGCCCCACAGCCGTTCGAGGGCGTAGAAGGCACGGTCCTCGTCGTGGAGCACGTGGATCACGGCGTCCCCGTAGTCCAGGAGCACCCAGCGGCCCTCCCCCTTGCCCTCGCGGCGCAGGGGCCGACGGTCGTGCTGCTCGATGAGCGCTTCCTCCACGGCGTCCACCACGGCGGAGACCAGACGTTCGTTGGACGCGGAGGTCACCATGAAGACGTCCGTGATGGCGAGGCTCTCGCTGACGTCGAACGCGACGACGTTCTCGGCCTTCTTCTGGTCCGCGGCGCGCGCGGCGCTGCGCACGAGGTCGATGGATTCGGTGGTTGCAGTCACTGAAGTGTGCTGTCCTTTCACATGGGTCGGTTTCACAGAACGAAGATCACGAAGGCCACCACGAGCGCCACGATCACGGCCACGAGTAGCGCGAGCACCACTCGGGTCGTGGACGCCCCGCGGGAATACGCCCCGGGTTCCAGCAGGGTCAGTCCCTCGGCGTCCACCGCGCGCACCGGCTCGGCGGGAGGAGCCACGGTCTCGGACCGCGTTTCGGGGGTCGACGACGCCGCTCCCGCCGCGGCCTCGTGCGTCCCCTCGGGTGTGCGGTCCCGGTGCGGGGCCTGGATCACGGGGATCCGGGAAGTCTCGGTGACCGGTCCGTAGCGCACGGGTGAGGCCGGGAGAGACGCGGGGTCCGCGAGACTCTTCCCCAGGCTCACCCCCGTCGCCTGGGTCATCAGGGCCGGCGGGAAGGTGATGGTGAAGTACTCCGGCTCCGGCTCGTCGTGCACGGGTTGCGGCGGGGTGACCGGCGCCTGGCCGATCCCGGGTGCGGCGGGAGCGTGACCCGACGACACGGTGTCCCCTGGCACGGAGCCCTCGGATGCCGGACGAGCCAGTGCCTCCCCGGCGGGGCCACTTGCTGCGGGTCCGTTCCCCAAAGCGGTGGGCTCTTCAGCGGTGGCCCGCTCGGCGGCCTGCCGGTCCTGTTCATTAGCCGCCGCGGCGCGCATCGCGAGATCCGCGAGACGACGCTGGGTGGCGAGCAGGGCGTCGTCGACCTCTCCCCCGCCCGTGCGCTCCGATTCCTGGATCTGCCGGGCGTGCTCGACCATCTCACGCTGCAGCCGCGCGAGTCGCCGGGGCCCCAAGGGCTTGACGGTACCCGTGTGCTGGGGGGTGTCCAACTCGATCACGGGAGCCGGCGGGGCCACCCACTCCTGCTGTCCCGTGGCCGGGTGGACGGCCCACGGGCATTCCTGGGGGTTCGCGGCTCGGTTCTTCTCGGGGGGTGTGCTCACGCGGTGCTCCTGTGACCCGGGGCGGGGACCCCGGGCGAATCCGTGGGGGCGGATGAGGGGGTGCCGGCATCCTGTGCCACAGGGGTGCCGGATGCGGTCTCCGGGTCCACATCGGGATCGGTGGAACCGCGGTAGAGGCCGTACTTGTTGATGTACTGCACGACCCCGTCCGGGACCAGATACCACACGGGTTTGCCCGCCGCCACGCGGGCGCGGCAGTCCGTGGAGGAGATGGTCATGGCGGGGACGTTGAGCAGCGACACGCTCTCCGAGCCCACGGGCGCGGAGAGCACGTGGCCCGGGCGGGTCACACCCACGAACGTGGCCAAGGACCACAGCTCATCGGTGCCCTTCCACGTGAGGATCTCCGCCATGGCATCCGCGCCGGTGATGAAGAACAGCTCGGCGTGGGGACGCAGGGTGCGCAGGTCCCGCAGGGTGTCGATCGTGTACGTGGGTCCGGAACGGTCGATGTCCACGCGGGACACCGTGAACCGCGGATTGGACGCCGTGGCCACCACGGTCATGAGGTAGCGGTGCTCGGCGTCGGAGACGTCCTGCCCGGCCTTCTGCCACGGTTCACCCGTGGGGACGAAGACGACCTCGTCCAGGTCGAAGACCGCGGCGACCTCCGACGCCGCCACGAGGTGCCCGTGGTGGATGGGGTCGAAGGTCCCGCCCATGACTCCCAGCCGGATCACACCCGGCCTGCGCGGGGGGATGTCCAGTTCCGTCTCGGCCGCGGTCACTGACGCGCTGAGGGGATTCACTCGTGCCGATCTGTCGGTCAGTGGCGCGGGGTGGCGTGCACCCGGTCGAGCATGGCCTGCTCTTCCGCGGGCAGCTGCGCGGGGTCCTCGTACTCACCGACGGCCGGGGCCTTGCCGCGGGGCGCGAAGGACATGGAGATGAAGAGCATGATCAGGAACAGGATGAACGCGACGATGCCGAAGACCGGCGCCATGGCGTGCAGCTCCTCGTTGATGGAGTGCCCCTCCTCGGCCGCCAGGACGGTGACGTTGGACAACAGGTACAGCGAGCTCATGCGGTTCCCTTCTGTGGCCGGCGGCGCCGGTCGGTGAATGCGACGAACGTCCCGGGTGACGTCCGTTCCATGGTACGTCTCACGGACGCACGTGGCCGTCACCTTGGACGACCCACTTGGTGGTGGTCAGCTCCTCCAGCCCCATGGGACCGCGCGCGTGCATCTTCTGCGTGGAGATCCCGATCTCCGCACCCAGCCCCAACTGGCCGCCGTCCGTGAAGCGGGTGGACGCGTTGACCATGACCGCCGCGGAGTCGATCTCCGCGGTGAAACGTTCCGCGTTAGCCAGGTCGTTGGTCACGATCGCCTCGGTGTGGCCCGTGGAGTACGTGCGGATGTGCTCGATCGCCTCGTCGATGCCGTCCACGACCTTCACGGCCATGTCCATGTCCAGGTACTCGGTGGCCCAGTCCTCGTCCGTGGCCTGCAGGTGGTCCGATCCCGGGGGCAGCAGCGCTGCGGCGCGGTCGTCCACGTGCAGGGTCACACCGGCCTTGTCGAGTGCGGCGAGCACCTCGCGGGATGTCTCCGGCGCCCCGCTGTGCAGCAGCAGGGTCTCGGCGGAGTTGCACGTGGAGGTGCGGTGCGTCTTGGAGTTCACGGTGAGCTTGGCGGCCATCTGCGCGGGCGCGGACTCGTCGATGAACACGTGCACGTTGCCCTCGCCCGTCTCGATGACCGGGACGGTCGCGCTGGTCACCACGGACTGGATGAGTCCACGGCCGCCGCGCGGAATGAGCACGTCCACCTTCCCGCGCGCACCCATGAGGGCGTTGGCGCCGTCGCGACCGTAGTCGTCCACGGTCTGCACGCAGTCCACGGGCAGCTTGGCGTCCGCGAGGGCGTCCCGAAGGATGCCCACGAGCGCCCGGTTGGAGTCGAAGGCCGCCGAACCACCGCGCAGCAGCACCGCGTTACCGGACTTCACGGCGATCCCGGCGATGTCCACGGTCACGTTCGGGCGGGCCTCGTAGATCACGCCCACCACTCCCATGGGCACGCGCACCTGGCGCATGCGCAGCCCGTTCGCGAGCGTCTGCCCGCGCACCACGGAGCCCACGGGATCGGGCAGGGCCGCGAGTTCCCGCAGCGCGTCCGCAAGACCCGTGATGCGGGTACGGTCCAGCTTGAGCCGGTCCAGCAGCGCGGTGGAGATCCCTGACTCGCGCCCGCGTTCCAGGTCCCGCGAATTGGCCTCGAGAACGGTGTCGGCGCGGGCCTCGATCCGATCGGCCATGATGTTCAGCGCGCGGTCCTTCCACGCGCGCGGGGCGCGGGCGAGCGTGCGGGCGGCCACCCGGGCGTCGTCGGCCATCAGGCCGACCCCGGCCACGGGATCGTCCCCGAAGGTCTCCTGCGCGGTCAGTACGGACGTGTTCTCGGCCACTGTTCCTCCTGCGGATCGTGGTGCGGGCGCGCGGCGCCCACGGTTCAGTTTGGGGGTTGGACGTGCGGTCAGACGGTTCGTTTCAGTTTGGTCCTCGCCGAACGGGGCCGCATGGTCACGAGATTGTCCACGTGCACGAGCTCGCGGGCGTAGTCCTCACCGAACTCCTCCCCCAGTTCGTGAGTGCGTTTACCGAGCATCCCGGGGACCTCGTCCGAGGCGTAGTTGATCAGCCCGTGGGCCACTTCCTTTCCCTGGGAATCCACCATGGCCACGGGATCGCCCGCGGTGAACTTCCCGGACACCTCGGTGACACCGGCCGCGAGCAGCGAGCGACGACCGCGAATGGCCTCCACCGCGCCGTCGTCCAGGGTCAGGGTGCCCTTGATGTCCGCGAGGTGCGCGAGCCACAGCAACCGCACGTTGCGCCGCCCGCCGGTCGTGGCGAACCACGTGCCCACGTCGTCGCCGGCCAGCGCACTCTCGATGTTCGCGGCGGAGGTCACGAGCGCCGGGATGCCAGACGACGCCGCGATGCGCGCCGCCTGCACCTTGGTCACCATCCCGCCCGAGCCCACGCCCGCGCGGCCGATCGTGCCGATCTCCACGCCTTCGAGATCCGTGATGGGATCCTCGACGGTGGGGATGCGCTCCCCGCCGTCCTTGGGTGGCCGGGTGTAGAGCGCGTCCACGTCCGAGAGCAGCAACAGCGCGTCCGCCTTGATCAGGTGCGCCACGAGCGCAGCGATGCGGTCGTTGTCGCCGAACTTGATCTCGTGGGTGGCCACGGCGTCGTTCTCGTTGACGATCGGCAGGATCCCCAGGTCCAGCAACCGTTCGATCTGGCGATGCGCGTTCTTGTACTGCGAGTGGCGCATGAGGTCCTCGGCCGTGAGCAGCACCTGACCCACCGTGACGTCGTAGCGCGTGAAGTAGTCGGTGTAGCGCGAGATCAACAGACCCTGTCCCACGGAGGCCGCGGCCTGTTTGGTGGCGAGGTCCTTGGGCCGGCGGGACAGTCCGAGCGGCTGCAGCCCCGCGGTGATCGCACCCGAGGAGACGAACACGACCTCCACGCCCTGCGCCTTGACCCGGCCGAGCGCGTCCACGATGCTGCGCAGCGCGTTCTCGTCGATCGAGTTCTCGATCGAGGTCAGGGACGAGGACCCCACCTTGACCACCACGCGCCGGGCCATGGGCAGGTCCGCACGGCGGGTGATGGGAGAGCGGCGGTTCTTCCCCCGGCTCTCGGTGCTCAGCTGGATCGCGGACTTGGCCGCTTGCTGCTCCATGGCCGGGACGTCGATCGTCTCGGTGGGGGTCTTCTCCGCGTGGGGCGTGTCACTCACTGTCGTGCGTCTCCTTCGGCTCGGAAGTACGGCGTCGATCTCGCGCGTCGTCCACGGACTCGGTCCAGATCCCGGCGCGGCGCTGCTCCTCGAGCTCCGCGCGGGCCTCGGCCTTGGCGTCCATGCGGTCGTAAAACTGTTCCCGCTTCTCGCGGCGCGTGGGCCGGGACGTGTCCTCGAGGCGCAGGTCGGAACCGCGCGGGCCGCCGAGCAGTTCGGCGCCGCCCACCATGGTGGGCTCCCAGTCGAAGACCACACCGTTGTCCTCGGGGCCGATCAGCACCGCGTTGCCCGGGCGGGCGCCGATGCGGAACAGTTCGTCCTCGATCCCGAGTTTCGCGAAGCGGTCCGCGAGGTATCCCACGGCCTCGTCGTTGTTGAAATCGGTCTGCTGCACCCACCGTTCGGGCTTCACGCCGCGCACGTGGTACAGCGGCTCCCCCGCCCGGTCCTCGCGGGTGATCTCGAACTCCTTGCGGTCCTTCCCTCGACGACGTCGCACGGGTTCCGGGCGCAGCACGGTCTCCGCGCGGCGCTGCTCCTCCCGCTGTTCCTCCTGCTCGCGGGCACGGGAGACGAGCTCGGCCATCGCGAAGCCCAGTTCCCGCAGTCCGGCGTGCGAGGCCGTGGAGATCTCGAAGACCGGGTAGCCGCGTTCCTCGAGTTCGGGGCGGATGAACTCGGCCAGTTCCCGCGCCTCGGGCACGTCCACCTTGTTCAGGGCCACGAGTCGGGGACGCTCGGTCAGCGGGATCGTGGTGGGGTCGTCGTCGCGGATGGCCTCGGCGTAGTGGGACAGTTCCTGTTCGAGGGCGTCCAGGTCGCTCAGCGGATCCCGTCCGGGTTCGAGCGTGGCGCAGTCGATCACGTGCACGAGTGCGGCGCAGCGCTCCACGTGCCGCAGGAACTCGAGTCCCAACCCCTTGCCCTCCGAAGCACCCGGGATCAACCCCGGCACGTCCGCCACGGTGAAGCGGGTGTCACCCGCCTGGACCACACCCAGGTTGGGCACCAGGGTGGTGAACGGGTAGTCCGCGATCTTGGGGCGCGCGGCACTCATGGCCGCGATCAGGCTCGACTTGCCCGCGGAGGGGAAGCCCACCAGGGCGATGTCCGCGATGGACTTCAGTTCGAGCTCGACCTGGTGTTCCTCACCGGGCACACCGAGCAGAGCGAAGCCCGGGGCCTTGCGCTTAGGCGAGGACAGTGCGGCATTGCCCAGTCCGCCCTGGCCGCCACCGGCCAGCACGAACTCACTGCCCTCACCGAGCAGGTCCGCGAGCACGTTGCCCTGCCGGTCCTTGACCACGGTGCCGTCCGGGACGGACAGCACGAGGTCCTGGCCCTTGAAACCGTGGCGCATGTCCCCCTTGCCGGGCTCACCGTTGGGGGCCTTCTGGTGGGGTGCGTGGTGGAAACCCAACAGCGTGGTGGACTGACCGTCCACACGCAGGATCACCGAACCACCGTCGCCGCCGTTGCCGCCGTCCGGGCCGCCCAGGGGCTTGAACTTCTCGCGCTTGACGGACACGCAGCCGTGGCCGCCGTTACCGCCCGTGGCGTGCACGATCACTCGATCTACAAAACTAGCCACGCGGCTCCTCGGTGGTAGGGGTCACCTGCTGCGAGCGGGTCGACCGGGGTTTTCTGAAAAGACTAGAGGGTGAGCGCGTGAAGCGCCCACCCTCTAGTGGTCGCCGCCACGGGGTCGTGGCGGCGGGTGGACCCAGGGGTCCGAATGAGAATTACTCGGCGGTCTGAATGTTGACCACGCGGCGACCGCGGCGGGTGCCGAATTCGACGGCGCCAGCGGCCAGGGCGAACAAGGTGTCGTCCTTGCCGCGGCCCACGTTCACGCCCGGGTGGAAGTGCGTGCCGCGCTGGCGGACGATGATCTCGCCGGCGTTAACGGACTGGCCGCCGAAGCGCTTCACACCCAAGTACTGGGCGTTGGAGTCACGGCCGTTGCGAGTGGAGCTCGCACCCTTCTTGTGTGCCATGGTGTGTGCCTACCTTCGTTGGAAACGTATGTGGGGAGCCGGATACTCAGGCGTCGATGCCGGTGACCTTGACGGTGGTCAGTTCGGCGCGGAAGCCCTGACGCTTCTTGTAACCGGTCTTGTTCTTGTACTTCATGATCGAGATCTTGGGACCGCGCAGGTCCTCGACGATCTCGGCGGTGACCTTGACGTTCGCCAGGGTCTTGGAGTCGGAGGTGACCTTGTCCCCATCGACCAGCAGCAGCGCAGGAAGCTCTACGGTGCTGCCTGCCTCGCCGGCGACGCGGTCAAGGGTCACGAGGTCTCCGATGGAAACCTTCTCCTGGCGGCCGCCTGCGCGGACAATCGCGTACACCACTTGGGAACTCACTTCTCTCGACATCTATGGACTACGTGTGTGGGTCGGGCGTACTCCTGGAGGACTGCGAATGTCGAGACATCACGCCGCGGTGATCCATGACCGACCGCATTCTCCGCGTGGCTATCGCATCGATTCAGGATGTTCGCCCGAGTGTGCCGCAACCTGGTGCGTGAACTGGATATGACACACACCGGCGCTCGGCACCGACACCCCAGCCTACCCGATCACCCGAAGTCATGCCAGTTGCGCCGCGGCGCGCCGCTCGCCCTCCGGCGACGTCGCCGGGGTCGTCTGCGCGAAGAAGGCCAGCTCGAGCGCGCACGCCCGGTGGAACGCGCGGCGCATGTGCTCCCGGGTGGCCGGGTCCGCGTGGGCGGCCTCCCGGTCCACGATCTCGCGCACCGACTCGGTCGCGGTCTGGAAGTCCGGATCGTCGTACGTGCTGAGCCAGTCGGCGAACGGGTGCTGCGGTCCCGCGACGCGGGCACGACGGGTGAGCTCCGCACCCACGTGGGCGTAGAGCCAGTAGCACGGCAGGATCGCGGCGGAGCCCACCGCGAAGCCGTCCTGACCCGTGCGCGCCAGCAGGAAGTCCGCGTAACTGCTCGTGACGTCACTCGGCGGCATGGGCTCCCGGTCCCCGAGCCGGGCGCGATGCAGCGCGGACTCGACCGAGACCACGGAGGCCGACGCCGCGGCGAAGTGTTCGCGCGCACGCTCGTCCGGGGCGGAGGCCGCGAGCAGGGCCAGCGCCCGGGAGTAGTACTGCAGATATTGCATGTCCTGGTCCAGGTACAGCTCGAACTCGCCCGGGTCCAGGGTGCCGTCCCCGAGGCCCCGGATGAACGCCAGGGCGGCAATGCGTTCACGCACCGGGGCGCTCTCCTCCCACAGTTCATCGGTGAACCGGGGGCCCTCGGATTCCGCGGCGGCCGTCATCACGAACGCCGGATCCGTGACGAGGTGCTGGACGTGGTGCATGTGGTGCACGGGACCGTTGCCGTGACCCACGTGCAACTCGTCCGCGCCGCGCAGTGCACCGCGCAACCATGTGCGGGCCGTGCGGATCGCCTCGGGCCAGTCCCCGGTCCGCGCCACGACCGTGGCCACCGCGGAGGACAGCGAGCACCCGGTGCCGTGGGTGTTACGCGTGTGCACCCTGCGACCCTCGAACAACGCGGCGGGTTCGTCCTGACCGGGGAGCAACAGGGCGTCCGGGGTCGTGTCCCCGGCCAAGTGGCCACCCTTCACGAGGACCCGGGTATGGAACGCCGCCGCGACCGCGCGTCCCTGCTCGAGCGCCTCGTCCCAGGTCGCGGCCACGGGGCGCTCGGCCAGCACCGCGAGTTCCGGGAGGTTGGGGGTGATCAGATTCGCGTGGGGCAGCAGCTCCCGCAGGGCCCGTTCGGCGTCCGGACGCAGCAATCGCCCACCGGCCGTGGCGACCATGACGGGGTCGATCACGACCACGGGTGCGCGCCCCACCATGAGCCAGTCCCGGACCGTGTCGATGACCTCCACGGAGCCGAGCATCCCCACCTTGATCGCATCCAGGGTGACGTCCCCGGCGACCGCATCCAGCTGGTCCCGCAGGACCTGGACGGGTGGGGTGTGTACGCTCACGACGCCCCGGGTGTTCTGGGCGACCACTGCGGTGATCACACTCAGCCCGTACCCGCCCAGTGCGGCGATGGATTTCAGGTCCGCGGCGTGACCCGCCCCGCCCGTGGGATCGGTTCCGGCAATCGAGAGGACGCGGGGTATGGCGGTAGAAGGCGTGGTGTCCACGACAATCCCTTCGCTAGTACGAGCTAGATCAGGTTCGACGGGTGTGTTCTCAGCCGCAGTGCGCAGCACCCCGTGTGTGTGTCCCCGATCATGCCACAGGGGCACCCGGAATCCCGGGTGCCCCTGCGGTGCTCGCGTGGCGACGGATCCAGCCGCCGGTCACTCAGTCCTGCTTGCCGGTCATCGTGATGTCCTGAGCCTTGATGCCCACACCCACGATGGTGGGCTGGTCACCGGACGCCGCGGGGGCCACGGCCCCGGCCTCCGCGGTGAAACGGCTGACCTGCCGTTCCTGCGTGTACTCGTGGGTCTCCACGCTCGCGGTTCCGGGCGCGGCCGCCGGCGCCACGGCACGCCGCGACCCACGACGCCGTCGGGCCGGAGCCGCCGGCGCCTCCGCCGGCCGGTTCCCGCCAGCGGACGACGCTGCCCCGGAAGTCTGCTGCTGCGCGGCACTCGTCTGCCCTGCACTGGATTGCGCAGTCCCGGAGTTCGACGGCGCGTGTCCGGCGGCCGACCGCTTCGACACCGCCTCCCGCGGCTGGGACGCGGCGTCCGCATCCTGAACGGCACCCTCGGTCGAGGTTTCGTCCTCGCCCGCATCCGTGAACGCGGCGCTCAGCGAATCCAGGGACAGGGCCTCCTGGGTGCCCTCGCTCCCCCGCTGCTCAGACTGCCCGTGGGGCAGTTCGATGACCTCGCCGTGAATCGTGAGGCTCGCGGACGAGTCCCCACCGGAACGGTCCTCGGACCGGGAATCCCCGCGCGAGTCGTTCCCGGAACCGTCCCGGCCGGAACCGTCGTTCTGCACGGCGTTGTCCTCGCCCTGCTGACCGCGACCGCGGCTGCGCTTGCCGCGGCGCTTGCGGCGACGGCGCCCGCCCTCGGACTCCCCGTGGGAGTTCTCGGACGCGTGCTCCCCGCCCTGCTGACCGCGGGAGGTCTGCTGCTCCTGGGAACCGGTGTCCTCGGCCTGCCCGCCCCCGGACTGCGGTGCGGTGCCCTGGGAAGCATTCCGTGCGGCGTCGTCGGACTCGTCGTGGGAGGAGGCCGCGGCGATGTTCGCCAACGCCGTGCGGGTGGCCTCCACGCGCGCCTGGTCCGGCTCGTCCGAACCGTGGTGCTGGTTGCCGTTCCTGGGCTTGTCCTGCGCACCGTTGTGCTGCTTGTTGCGCGAACGCTTACGCTCGTGTCGAGTGCCGCGCTGGTCGGAGGGAGCCGCGCCGGAGCGGCCCTTCAAGGGGTGGTCGTGGACCACGACGCCGCGGCCCGCGCATTCCTCGCACGGCTCGGAGAAGACCTCGAGCAACCCCGTACCCATGCGCTTGCGCGTCATCTGCACGAGACCCAGGGAGGTCACCTCGGCCACCTGGTGCTTCGTGCGGTCCCGGCCCAGGCACTCCACGAGCCGGCGCAGTACGAGATCGCGGTTGGACTCCAGAACCATGTCGATGAAGTCCACCACGATGATCCCGCCGATATCCCGCAACCGCAGTTGCCGCACGATCTCCTCGGCGGCTTCGAGGTTGTTCTTGGTCACGGTCTCCTCGAGGTTGCCCCCGGAGCCCGTGAACTTGCCGGTGTTGACGTCCACCACGGTCATGGCCTCGGTGCGGTCGATCACGAGCGATCCGCCGGAGGGCAGGAAGACCTTGCGCTCGAGGGCCTTCTGGATCTGCTCCTCCACGCGCATGTGCTCGAAGAGGTCGTCATCGCCGGTCCAGCGCTCGAGGCGGTCCAGCAGGTCGGGCGCCACGTAGGTCACGTAAGCCTCGATGTTGTCCCACGCCTGCTCGCCCTGGACCACCATGGCGGTGAAATCCTCGTTGAAGACGTCCCGCACGGTCTTGATGGTCAGGTCCGGTTCCGCGTACAGCATCTCCGGGGCCAGCGTCTTGGTGGACTTGGCCTTGTCCTGGATCTGCTCCCACTGCGAGCGCAGCCGGTTGATGTCGTTGGTCAGCTCGGTCTCGGAGGCACCCTCCGCCGCAGTGCGCACGATCACGCCCGCGCCCTCCGGCAACCGGTCCTTGAGGATCTTCTTCAGCCGCTGGCGCTCCACGTCCGGGAGCTTGCGGGAGATCCCCGTCATGGAACCGCCCGGGACGTAGACGAGGTAGCGACCGGGCAGGGACACCTGGCTCGTGAGCCGAGCACCTTTGTGCCCCACGGGGTCCTTGGTGACCTGCACGAGCACGGTGTCCCCGGACTTCAGGGCGTTCTCGATCTTGCGGGGCTTGCTGCCCAGCTCGGCGGCGTCCCAGTCCACCTCACCGGCGTAGAGCACGGCGTTGCGGCCGCGGCCGATGTCCACGAAGGCGGCCTCCATGGACGGCAGCACGTTCTGCACCTTGCCCACGTACACGTTGCCGATCAGCGAGTCCTGCTGGGTGTGCGAGACGAAGTGCTCGGCAAGGATCCCGTCCTCGAGCACACCGATCTGGATCCGGTCGTCCTTCTGCCGCACGAGCATCTTGCGCTCCACGGATTCGCGCCGGGCCAGGAACTCGGCCTCGGTGATCACGTGGCGGCGGCGGCCGAACTGCCGGGACTCACGACGACGCTGACGCTTGGCCTCGAGCCGCGTGGAGCCCTTGACCCCGGTCACCTCGTCGCTGCCCGTGCCCTCACCGGCACCGCGCGGGGCGCGGACCCGGGTCACCGAGCCGTCGGACTCGTCCACGAGTTCCATGTCCTCGTCACCGCGACGCCGCCGGCGACGCCGCTTGCTCGTGACCTCGCCGGACTTGTCGTCCTCGCTGTCCACGTCGTCCTCGCTGTTCACGTCCTTGCGTGCGGCCCGCTCGGCCTCGCGCTGGGCGTCGCGTTCCTTGGCGGCCTCGCGCAGTCGGGCAGCCTGCTCCTCGGCGGCACGGCGGATCTCGTCCGGGTCCGGGGCATGGAACATGAGGGAGGCGCCGGGACCGAAGGCCCCGAAGTTCTCCTGGGTGCTGGGCTGGTCGTTCGCGGACTCCTCGGCCTGTACAGTCTGCGCGTCCGTCTGTTCCGAGGTGTCGGTCTGCTCGTCGCTCGCCTCGGCCGAGCCGGTTCCTTCGCCGGCCTGCGTCGTCTGCTCGGGCCCGTCGGCGCGCAGAGCGGCCTGCTCATCCGTCTCGCGGGCGCGCTCAGCGGCGTCACCGGCTGCGTCCTCGACATCGAGCGCGATCTCGTCCTCGATACTCTCCGCGGGCTGCTCGGCCTCGGGGATCTCGGCCACTGGGATCTCGCGCGCGGGCGTGTCCGCAACGCCAGCATCGTCGGAAGCGGTGGCCGCGGAATCGGACGTCCCCGGATCCTCGGCGGGCGCGTCGGTCGTCGCGGGTTGCCCGGTAGCGGTCTCGGCGGGCACGGCGGCGTCGGGCTCGGAATGGGGAACGGCGGCGTCGTCGGCCGGTGCATCAGGCGTGACGGCGGGATCGGTGGTGGTGCTGTCCTCGACGGGGGTGGTGGCGGCAGTCTCGAGGGGTGACTGTTCCGCGTTGTCCTTCTCAGGTTCCATGTGAAGTTGTGCTCCTGCTCGGGACACCGCCCGCACCCGGGCCCAAGGTGTGCTCGGTCGGTCGAGCCGGTGTTTGCCACGCGGCCGCCGGAAGTCAAAGTCGTACTCGCGGGCGCGGCGTGTGTCACGCGCACTGTCCGCGAGCCGGCGGATGCCCGAGTCGCTGGGTCCGTGGGGACCGCGAACTTGCCCCGCTCCGGACGCGCTCGATCCTGTGAGAGCGCGGGTCCGTACCGAGGGAGATCGGTGTTCCTGCCGGGCCGGTTCCTCACGTGCGGCTGAGGCCCGACCATTGGCAGTATCTCACAGTCACCCCGGGCCGGGGCACATTCCGGGTGGTCCGGACCACATTCCACCGGCCGGACCACAGCGCGTGTACGGGGTGTGTGCCGGCGTCACCCGCCGCCACGGGCGGCCCGCGCCCGGTGGGTCGTCATGCGCATGGTCTACGATCGGGCGCGTGAGCCCAACTTCCGCGACCACCCCCCTGACCGACCGGACACCCGAGACGACTCCGGCGCACGCCACCCGTTCGGACCGCGCGTGGGCCGTGCTCGCGGTGATCTTCTCGATCGTGGGTTTCGCCGCATCGGCCGTGCTCGTGGCGGAACGGCTCGCGATCTACAAGGACGCGGGACACCGCACGAGCTGCGACATCAACGCGTGGCTCTCGTGCGGCACGGTCATGCGCACCCCGCAGGCGGAGCTCTTCGGCTTCCCCAACCCGTTCATCGGGATCGTGGCGTACGCTGTGGTGATCGCCGTGGCCGTGGGCGTGCTCGCCGGCGCACGCTACGCCAGCTGGTTCTGGTGGTTGCTGTGGCTGGGGATCGCCGCCGGCTCGGTGTTCACCCTGTGGCTGTGGTGGCAGACCACTTTCCACATCAACGCCCTGTGCCTGTACTGCATGATCGTGTGGTGCGCCCAGACCCTGTTGCTCGCGCATACGACGGCGCGGATGCGCCGCGCCGGCCTGATCGGTTCCTCGCGTGGCACCGCCGCCGGTTCCGCCGCGTGGGCGTGGCTCCTGGGCATCGGGGTGCTCGTGATCGTCTTCGGGATCATCGCGGTGCGCTTCTCGACCGCGATCTTCGCCTGAGCCGTTCACCGACGCCGCGCTCAGACGGCGTGCGCCTCGAACACCATGATGGGGTGCGTGCCGTCGAATGGCGTCCGCTGCCAGTCGCCCCGAACCGCGTCGACCTCGAACCCGGCGCGCCGTCACTGATCGGTCAGGATGCCGCGGTCACGAAAGGCCAGGTCCGACTCCTCCACCACGAGCTCATCCGATGACTCGAAGTGATTGTGCAAACGCAGCAGGACCCGGCTCCGTTCGAGTTCCCCCACCTCGCACCATTGCCGCAACAGCCCGTGCTGCGTGTCCCGCGCGGTGGGCTCGGACTGACGCCACCCGTCCCACACCCCACGTCGAGCACCGCACGGGCATGCATCCGCTCGGCGAGGGAGCGGTAGTCGTCATGGTCCGGCCCGTCGGGGTTGTCCCCGTCGTACAGGTCGACGATCCGCGGGTCGTAGTCGGTCATGGATCCCGCGTTCAGCTCAGCTGAACCAGATGCCGATCTCCCGCTCGGCGGACTCGGGCGAATCGGAGCCGTGCACGAGGTTCTTCTGCACCTTCTCGCCCCAGTCCCGACCCAAATCGCCGCGAATGGTACCGGGGGCGGCCGTGGTGGGCTCGGTGGCACCGGCGAGGCTGCGGAAGCCCTCGATGACCCGGTCCCCCTCGACCACGGCGGCCACGACGGGCCCGGAGAGCATGAACTCCACGAGCGGCTCGAAGAACGGCTTGCCCTGGTGCTCCTCGTAGTGCCGCTCGAGAATCTCGCGGGTCGCCGTCACGAGCTCGAGTTGCGCGAGCGTGTAGCCCTTGGCCTCGATGCGGGCCAGGATCTGCCCGGTCAGGCCGCGCTGGACGCCGTCCGGCTTCACGAGGACGAGGGTGCGTTGCGTCATGTGCTTCTCCTTGCTGTGGACCCACGCGGAGTCCTCGGTCGATCAGGTTCCGTTCCGAGCCTAACGGCCTGCGGTCCCCGCGCGGCAACGCCCGGGGACCGCGGCCGGGAGACGGTGATCACGTCAGGGGGTTCTCGGCCTCCCAGCGGCGTTGTTCCTCCGCGCGCCGCACGTTCTCACGATCCATCGCGCCACCCTTGACCACGGCGTACCACCAGGCCAGGGCGCACAACACGCCGATCACGAACATTGAGGGCACGAGCACTCCCGTGGCGATGAGCACGACCTGCAGCACCCACCCGAGGGTGTACCCCCACGGCTTGCGCAGGAGGCCGCACGCCAGCAGGAACACCAGGGCGAGCACCACCGATCCGCCCATGAGCCACAGTTTCCCGGCCGTGCTCCAGTCCCGCGCCGTGAGTCCGAACGCCGCGAGGGCGGCGAAGAACACGATGAACGCCTCGATGGAGAGCACGCTCGAGGCGAACATCGTCTTGATCGAGCGTGGCTTCTTGGGTTGGCCAGGGCGCCATTCGCGCTGGGCCTTGGTCATGCGGGCCATCGGGCTCCTTCCGTGGTCGGGGCGGCGGGCTCAGAGTCCGAGCAGCACACGGGCCTCACCCACCACGGTGATGGACCCGGTGACGAGCACCGCGCCGTCGAACTGCTCGCGGGCCGCGGCGTCCTGGATGGCCGCGGCGCACGCGTCGTCCAGTCGCTCGCTCACGTGCACGGCGTCCTCGTCGAAGCCCATCTCCTCGGCGATCTCCGCGAGTTCCTCGGGTGCCACAGCGCGCGGGGACTGGGAGCGGGTGCACCACAGTTCGAGCTCGAACTCGTGGTACTCGTCCACGAGCACGCGCATCATCTCCGCAGCGTCCTTGTCTCGCAGCACGCCCACCACCAGGTTGAGCTTGGTGAACGTGAAGGCCTCGCGCACCGCGGTCGCCGAGGCCAGCAGACCGTGCGGGTTGTGGGCCGCATCCAGGATCACCGGCGGTGCCTTGCGGGCGAGCTCGAGTCGGCCCGGCGAGGAGACCGCACCCAGTCCCGTGGCCACGAGCTCGGGGTTCAGGGGCTTGTCCCCTCCCCCCACGAACGCCTCGACGGCGGCCACGGCCACCGCGGCGTTCTGGGCCTGATGGGCCCCGAACAGCGGCAACATGAGATCCGGGTACTCCCCCGCGAGCCCCTGCACGGTGATGACCTGGCCGCCCACCGCGGTGGAACGCCCGGTCACGGCGAACTCCACGCCCTCGAACCGGAACGGGTCACCGAGTTCCCGGGCCCGGTCCAGCAGGACCTGCGCGGCCTCGGGTTGCTGCGCCGCGCTCACGAGGAAGCCCTGGGGCTTGATGATCCCGGCCTTCTCCCGGGCGATCTGCCCCACGGTGTCCCCGAGCATGGTTGTGTGGTCCAGCCCGATCGGGGTCACCACGGACACCGCGGCGTCCGCCACGTTGGTCGCGTCCCACGTGCCACCGATGCCGACTTCAAGGACCATGACGTCCACGGGTTCGTCCGCGAAGACCGCGAACGCCAGGACCGTAAGGGTCTCGAAGTACGTGAGGCGGGGAGCGCCGTCGGCCTCGAGCTGTCGGTCCACGAGCTCGAGGTACGGGGCGATCTCCGAGTAGATCCGCACGAACGTCTCGTCCGGGACGGGTTCGCCGTCGATGCTGATCCGCTCCGTGACGCGCTCGAGGTGCGGGCTCGTGTACCGGCCCACGCGCAGGTCGTGGGCGAGCAACAGCGACTCGATCATCCGGGCCGTGGACGTCTTGCCGTTGGTCCCGGTCACGTGCACCACGGGTGCGCTGCGGTGCGGATCCCCGAGCGCGGCGACGGCGGCGGCCACGGCGTCCAGCCGCGGCGCCATCCTGTCCTCCGGCGCCCGACTCAGCAGGTGCTGGTAGATATTCTCGACCGATGCGAAGTCCTCGTGCTCCTGGGCCCCGCTCACGCGTCGATCACCGCCACGGTCACGGACGGCTCGTCCGCTTCCAAGAGCTCGAGCTCGCGGGACAGGGTCTCGGACTGCACGAGCTCGCGGTTCGCGGCCACGGCGGCCACGGTCTGCGCGTCCGCGGCGACGTGGGTGCGGATCCGGTCCGAGACCTGCAGGTCCGCGTCCTTCCGGGCCTGCTGGATCGCACGGATCATGTCCCGCGCCACGCCCTCCGCGCGCAGTTCATCCGTCAGTTCGGTGTCCAGGACCAGGAACCCGCCGCCGGGCAGAACGGTCACGGCGCGCGCGGAGTCCGCCGCGGCGTCGTCGACGACCGTGACGAGTTCGTACTCGCCCTCCTGCAGGGGCACGGAGCCGGCGACGACGACGCCGTCCGCGGAAACCGACCAGTCACCGTTCTTGGTGGCCTTGATGACCTGCTGCACCTGCTTGCCCAGGCGCGGGCCCGCCGCGCGGGCGTTGACCTTCAGCTCCTGGGAGATACCGTGGTCCGCGGCGCTGACCTGCTCCGAGTCCTCGAGCGTGACGGACTTGAGGTTCAACTCATCGGCGATGATCTCCTGGAACGTGCCCTCGAGGGCATGCGCCCCGGGCACGGCCACGGTCATGCCCGCGAGCGGTTGCCGCACGCGCAGGTTGTGGGTCTTGCGCAGACCGGACCCGGCCGAGCAGATGGCGCGCGTGCGCTCCATGGCCGTGAGTAGGGCCTCGTCCCGCGGGAACAGGGAGGCATCCGGCCAGTCGGTCAGGTGCACGGAGCGCCCACCCGTAAGACCGCGCCAGATCTCCTCCGTGACGAGCGGCAGCAGCGGGGCGGCCACGCGGCACACCGTCTCGAGGCACGTGTACAGCACGTCGAAGGCCTGGGTGTCCTCCTCGAAGAACCGCTCGCGGGAACGGCGCACGTACCAGTTGGTGAGGGTGTCCATGTAGGAGCGCAACCGCTCGGCACCGGCCCAGATGTCGTAGTCGTCGAACAACCGCTTGACGTCCGTGACGAGCGCGCCGGTCTCCGCGAGGATGTAGCGGTCCATCACGTGATCGGCGTCGTGGCGCAACTGGGCGTCGTAGCCCACTCCCCCGTTCGCGGCGTTCGTGTACAGACCGAAGAAGTGGTACACGTTCCACAGCGGCAACATCATCTGGCGCACGCCGTCGCGGATGCCCTGCTCGGTGACGATCAGGTTGCCGCCGCGCAGGATGGGCGAGGACATCAGGAACCAGCGCATGGCGTCCGAACCGTCCCGGTCCAGGACCTCGTTGACGTCCGGGTAGTTCTGCAGCGACTTGGACATCTTCTGCCCGTCCGAACCCAGCACGATCCCGTGGGAGATCACGTTGCGGAACGCGGGGCGGTCGAACAGCGCGGTGGCCAGGATGTGCAGCGTGTAGAACCAGCCGCGGGTCTGACCGATGTACTCCACGATGAAGTCACCCGGGTTGTGGGTCTCGAACCACTCCCGGTTCTCCATGGGGTAGTGCACCTGGGCGTACGGCATGGACCCGGAGTCGAACCACACGTCCAGCACCTCGGGCACGCGGCGCATCACGGACTCGCCCGTGGGGTCGTCCGGGTTGGGCCGGGTCAGGTCGTCGATCCACGGCCGGTGCAGGTCCACCTCGCCCTGGGCGTTACGCGGAAGTCGGCCGAAGTCCCGCTCCAGCTCCGCGAGGGAACCGTAGACGTCCCGGCGCGGGTAATGGGGGTCGCTCGATTCCCACACCGGGATGGGTGAACCCCAGTAGCGATTGCGGGAGATGGACCAGTCACGGGCGTTCTCGAGCCACTTGCCGAACTGGCCGTCCTTGACGTTATCGGGGATCCAGTTGATCTGCTGGTTCAGCTCGACCATCCGGTCCTTGAACGCGGTCACGCTCACGAACCACGAGGACACCGCGCGGTAGATCAGAGGGTTACGGCAGCGCCAGCAGTGCGGGTACGAGTGCTCGTAGGAGGCCTCCCGCAGCAGCGCGCCGCGGGCTCGGAGGTCCCGGACCACGGTGCGGGCCACGTCCTTGTCGAACACGTTGTGCCCGGCGAGTTCCGCGAGCGGCGCGCCCTGCGCGAGGGACTCGTCCGTGAAGAAATCGTAGAACCGTCCGCTCTCGTCCACGGAGAGCACCACGGGGATGTCGTGGGCGGCGCACACCATCTGATCGTCCTCGCCGTACGCGGGGGCCTGGTGCACGATGCCCGTGCCGTCCGTGGTGGACACGTACTCGGCCACGAGGATCTGCCACGCGTTCTGCGTCCCGAAGCGCTCGGCGTCCGTGAAGTAGTCCCACAGCGGCCGATACCGGATCCCGCCCAGCTGCTCACCCTTGTAGTGGGCGGTGACGGCATCCGCGACGGCCGCGGCGTCGTCGTACCCGAACTCCTTGGCGTACCCGCCCGCGAGCTCCGCGGCCACGAGGAAGCGGCGCCCGGCCAGGTCGCCGGCACCGGGGACCAGGACGTAGTCGATGTGCGGACCGACCGCGAGCGCCTCGTTGGTGGGCAGGGTCCAGGGGGTCGTGGTCCAGGCGATGGCCTCCGCGCCGGCGAGTTCGGCGGCCACGGCGGGATCGGTGGCCCACGAGGTGTCATCGGAGAGCGTGAACGCCACGGTCACGGAGGGGTCCTGGCGGTTCTTGTAGACGTCGTCGTCCATGCGCAACTCGTGGTTGGACAGGGGCGTCTCGTCCTTCCAGCAGTACGGCAGCACGCGGTAGCCGGAGTAGACCAGGCCCTTGTCATCCAGGGCCTTGAAGGCGCCGATCACGGACTCCATGTAGTCCACGTTCAGGGTCTTGTAGTCGTTGTCGAAGTCCACCCAGCGGGCCTGGCGGGTCACGTAGTCCTGCCACTCGGACGCGTACTTCAACACGGAGGCGCGGCAGGCGTCGTTGAACTTGTCGATGCCCATGGCCTCGATGTCCTGCTTGTCGGTCATCCCGAGCTGCTTCATGGCCTCGAGTTCGGCCGGCAGTCCGTGGGTGTCCCACCCGAAGCGGCGCTCCACGCGCCGGCCCCGCTGCGTCTGGTAGCGGGCCACGAGGTCCTTGACGTAGCCGGTCAGCAGGTGGCCGTAGTGGGGCAGGCCGTTGGCGAAGGGCGGGCCGTCGTAGAACACGAACTCGTTGGACCCGTGGTCCCCGCGGTCGCGCTGGTCGATGCTCGCCTGGAAGGTGTGGTCCTGTTTCCAGTAATCCAAGACGCGCTCCTCGACCGCGGGGAAACGCGGCGCGGAGGGCACCCCGTGTGCGCTGGGGTCGGTGCTCGCCTTGGGATACACGAAGGATTCGGTCACGGTGCTCCATCCTGAGGGGTGTGTGGTTCAGGATGCGAGGACGCTCGGGCGCGCGGGGCGCCGGTGGCGCGGTACCACCTCGCTTACCCGCGGTGGCATCGGCACAGCCGACGACGCCGCGAGTCGCTCGTTGGGGGCTGTCACGGGCCCGAGTCGTCCGGTTCTACTGGGGCGCGGTGCCTGTTCTTCCGGAAGGGCTCCCCGGTGATGGCCGGATCGACACCCGTGCGCGCAGGGCGCACCCCGCCATAATACCCCGACGGGAGGGACTACTCGCCCTGCTCGCCGCCGCCCTGTTCGTCTCCCCCGGACACCACCACCAGGACCCGGCCGTCCTGCACGCGCACCGGGTGGACGGGCAGCGTGTACTCCGCTCCGGACACGCACCGCCCGGTCGCGAGGTCGTAGGTCTCCTTGTACAGGGGTGAGGCCACCGTGTGGTACTGCCCCGTGCGCCCCACGATCCCCCGGGCCATCACGAGCGCCCGGGAGCGGGGGTCCCGGTGGTCGGTCGCGAACACGAGGTCGTCATGGGTGCGGAACACCGCGATCTCGCGTCCACCCACGAGGGCTGCCTCACCCCAGTTGACCTCGAGGTCCTCGACGCCGCACACGTCCGTCCACTCGGCATTCACGGACTCGGCGGTGGGATGTGACGAATCGTTCATCGGGGGCCTCCTGCCGGGGGGCTGACATGCCGGGAATTACGTATTTTCCCGGCTAATATTAGCAGTGCCGTGCCCCGTACGGTCGCGGCGCAACCGATCGCCCGACGGAGGTCCCCATGGCAGCGCACGAGACACCCACCGCCCCCGGCACACCCCGCACGATCCTCGTCCTGGGAGGTGGCCCGGCGGCGTTCCGCCTGGTCCGTGCGCTTGCCGAGCGCAGCGGTCCCGCGGACCGGATCCGAGTGCTCATGGACGAGCCGTACGACCCGTATGACCGGGTCGCGCTCGAGCAGTTGTTCGCCGAGCCGGACAAGGACCTGACCCTCGGGGACGGGAGCCTGTGGAATGAACCGGCCATCGAGTTGCTCACCAACACCCGCGCCGCGCGCGTGGACCGCGACCGTCGCGTCGTGACCGATCAGGGGGGCACCGAGCATCCCTACGACGAGCTCGTGTTCGCCACGGGGTCCCGCGCGGCGGTCATCCCCATCCCGGGCTCACAGCACGCGCACGTCTTCCGCACGGTCGACGACGTCCGCACCATGGTCTCGGAGGCCGCCCGTTTGCAGGAGCGGCTCGGGAGGCGACCGCGCGCCGTCGTCGTGGGCGGCGGCCTGCTGGGGCTCGAGGCGGCCGAGGGCCTGCAGCGCGTGGGAGCGGACCCCGTGATCCTGGACGTGGCCTCGTGGTTGCTGTCCGTGGAACTGGACCAGGCCGGCGGATACGCGGTCAACGAGGCGATCCGCGCCACGGGGATCGAGGTGGAGTGCGGTGCGTTCATCTCCTCCGTGAACTCGGACAACACCGGGGAAGTCGTTTCCGTCTCCCTCGCGCAGTCCCTGGGTGACGAGTCCGCGGCGCGCACGCTTCCCGCGGACATGGTCGTGATGGCCGCCGGCATCCGCCCGAACGACGAACTCGCGAAGGCCGCGGGCCTGCGCCTGGGCGAGCGCGGCGGCATCCTCGTGGACGATCACTGCCGCACGGCGGACCCGCACGTATGGGCCATCGGCGAGGTCGCCAACATCCTGGGCCGTACGTGGGGCCTCGTGGCGCCGGCGAACGCGATGGCCGAGGCCACCGCGCGCAATCTCACGGGCGGGGACGCGGAGGTCGCGGAGTTCGACGTCGCGACCAAGCTGAAGTTCTCCGGGGTGGAGGTCGCGGGATTCGGCGACCGGCTCGGCCGCACCCCCGGCAGCCTCGAGGTGCTCTATGCGGACCCGGCGCGCGGGATGTACCAGAAGGTCGTGGTCTCGCAGGACGCCAAGACCCTGCTCGGTGGGGTGTTCGTGGGGGACGCCTCCCCGTTCGACTCCTTGAAGCCCCTGCTCGGGCGCGAACTGCCCGCCGAGCCCGGCGCGTACCTCAGCGCGGCCGGCGGCGACGGCGTCCCGGACACCGAGCTGCCCGGGGACGCGATCCTGTGCTCATGCAACAACGTGGACTTCGCCACGGTGCGTGCCGCGGTGGACGACGGCGCCCACGACGTCGCGTCGTTGAAGGCCTGCACCACGGCCGGGACGCAGTGCGGCTCGTGCGTACCCATGCTGCAGAAGACGCTGGAGCAGCGCATGAAGGCCATGGGGCTCACGGTTTCCAAGGCCCTGTGCGAGCACTTCCCCATGTCCCGGCCCGAGCTCTACGAAGCGGTGCGCTCCACGGCGCTCGAGGACTTCGAGTCCGTGCTCGCCCGCTTCGGCACGGGCGAGGACGGTTGCGCGCTGTGCAAGCCGGCGGTCGCGTCCATCCTGCACTCGCAGGTCCACGCGTACTCGCTCGACGGCGGCCGAGGGACCCTGCAGGACACCAACGACCGCAACATGGCCAACATGCAGAAGGACGGCACCTACTCCGTGATCCCGCGCATCCCCGGGGGCGAGATCACTCCCGAGAAGCTGGGCGTGCTGGCCCGGGTGGGCCAGGAGTACGGGCTGTACACCAAGATCACGGGTGCCCAGCGCATCGGGCTCTACGGGGCCCGCCTGGAGCAGCTGCCGACGATCTGGAAGGAACTCGTGGACGCCGGTTTCGAGTCCGGTTCCGCGTACGGCAAGGCGCTGCGCAACGTGAAGTCGTGCATCGGCAGTTCGTGGTGCCGCTTCGGTGTGCAGGACTCGGTGGCGCTCGCCGTGGACCTGGAGAACCGCTACCGCGGGCTGCGCTCACCCCACAAGTTCAAGTTCGGGGTCTCGGGCTGCAGCCGCGAGTGCGCCGAGGCCCAGGGCAAGGACGTGGGTGTGATCGCCACCACCAACGGCTGGAACCTGTTCCTGGGAGGCAACGGTGGCTCGAACCCCGCCCACGGCCGCCTGTTCGCGAAGGACCTCACGCGCGAGCAGGTGTTCCGGTACATCGACCGCTACCTCATGTACTACATCCGCACGGCGGACAAGCTCCAGCGCACCGCCCGCTGGTTGGAGGACCTGGACGAGCGGTACGGGGACGGGATGCAGCACGTGCGGGACGTGATCCAGCACGACTCCCTGGGCATCTGCGCGGACCTAGAGGCGGAGGTGGCCCGCCACATCGACGCGTACGAGGACGAGTGGGCTGCGACCCTCGCGGACCCCGATCGCCTGCGCCGCTTCCGCGCGTTCGTGAACCACCCCGAGAGTGCGCCGGAGGACGTGAACGCGCGCATGTACGTGCTCGAGCGCGAACAGATCCGCCCGGCCACCCCCGAGGAGATCGCCCGGTCCGAGGCCGGTGAGGGGCACAAGCTGTTGGTGTCCGGGGCGAGGATCCCGGTGGGTCAGCCCTCCTGAGCCGACTCCTGGGGGCCGGGGATCGCGGATGACTCGTGCGCGAGCGCGGCGACCCGACCCACCACGATCACCGCGGGAGCAGTGACCTCGCGCGCGCGGGCCACGCGGGCGATTGTGTCCAGCTGCGCCACGGTCGTGCGCTGGGTTGGGGTCCAGCCCCGCTCCACGACCGCGACCGGGGTGTCTGCGGGGTAGCCCGCGGCCATGAGCAGCTCGGCGTTACGTTCGAGACCCCGCACGCCCATCATGAGGATCAGGGTGTGCCCGTCCCGGTACGGCACGTGACGCAAGTGCTGGTGTGCAGTGATCACGGTGAACCCGTGGGTCATGTCCCGGTGGGTCACGGGGATCCCCGCCGCGGCGGGGACGGAGATCGCCGAGGTCACACCCGGCACCACTTGGGTGGCCACACCATGGGCCCGGCAGAACTCGACTTCCTCGCCACCGCGGCCGAACACGTACGGGTCCCCACCCTTGAGCCGCACGACCCGCAGTCCGAGTTTCGCCTGCTCCACGAGGGTCTCGTTGATCCGGTCCTGCGTGTACTTGTGGTACCCGGCGCGCTTGCCCACGTCGATGATGCGGGCGTGCCGGGCGAGCTCTGGTAGGAGGTCCGTGGGGCCGAGCCGGTCCGCGACGATCACGTCCGCGTCCGCCAACAGTTGCCGTCCGCGCACCGTGAGCAGTCCGGGGTCGCCGGGTCCTCCGCCCACCAGCGCCACTGTCCCGGGTTCCTGAGTGACCGGGGCCTGAAAGACCCGATCCTGAGCAACCCGTGTTTCGGTAACCGGCACCTGAGTGACCGGTGCCCGAGTGTCGGCTGCGCGATCGGGCTCGGGCGCGGCGTCGTCCGCGACGCACAGGACCCGACGCTCTTCCGCCGCGAGCGCCACCCGCTCCCGTTCCCCGGAGTCCGAGACGTGGAGGAAGACGAGCCACGCGCCGTCGAGGTCGTCGGGGCGGAACGCGCGCTCGTGCCGCGTGAGACCGGATGAGCTCGTGAGGTCCCGCAACGTGTCATGCAGATCAGGTGCCACGAGGTCCACGAGGGCGCCCTCGGCGAGCAAGGACCGCGTCCGACGCGCGGCGTCCGGTCCCCCACCGACCACCAGCACGGCGCGTCCGGCGAGGTTCAGCCCCAGGGGGTAGGTCATGGTCGGGAGCTCTCCTCGGGTGCGGGCGGATCATCGCCATGCTACGCCGCGGGCCGCCTCTCCTGACCTCGGACGTCACATCCGCGGGGTCACTCCGTGGCCGCTCCCTGTTTCCAGTAGCCCATGAACGAGATGTCCGTCTTGGGCACTCCCCCGCTCACGCACATCCGGCGCAGCGACTTGACCGTGGCGGATTCCGCCGCGAAGAACCAGTAGGTACCGCGGCCCTCCGGGCGGGCGACGTCCCATACGAAGTCCGCCTCCTCCGACGGGGCGGCCTCAGGCTCGCCGTGACCGACCTCCCAGTAGCGGCGGGCGCGCTCGGACAACCGGTGCCACAGCCACAGCTCCAGGTCTAGTCCGCGCGGGCGTCCCCGCCGGGGCAGCCACGTCCAGTGCAGTTCGGTGCCGCCGCGCAGCGTCACGGTCAGGGTGTGCCCGTCGGACGACGTCGCCCGGGCGAGGGCGCGCGGGCCGACCGCGGCCACGGCGTCGTCCTCGGAAGGAACCTCCACCGCGATCGTCACGCTGCGGGGCGGGGCGGAAGGGGCAGGCACACCCACGTGCACCCCCCGCTCGATGCCGTCGATGATCGCGGCGAGCGCGGGCAGGGCAGTCTCGTCCCCAGCGAGCACGACGTCCTGGTCCGCCGCACGCCGTTCGTCCCACGCGGCCCACCAGGGGGACCCGCCCGAGGGCACGAGCAGCTGCACGTCCTCACCCTCGCGCACGGTGTCACCCCACGCGGCCCCGGGGCCCATCCCCTGCTCGGGGTCGTCGTGGAGCACCACGTCGATGGCCAGCTCCGGGACCGTGTGCCCGGCCAGCTCCACCTCGGCCGCATCGCGCACCGTGTACGTGCGCAGCCAACCCCGGCGTTCGGGCGGGGCGGCCATGAACTCGCGCCGCCACCGGGTCATGTCGCTCACGTCCACCGCCACGGTGGCCCCGGGGGTGGGTGGGATCAGTACCTTGAGGTAGGCGTCCGTGCGGGGGCCCGGTCCCTGGTCACCCCACGGCATGATCCGCAATTCCTGCCCCGCCACACGTACGCGCACGAGGTGTTCGCTGAGCTTCGTGCGTCCCGTGACGGTGGCCGTCACACATGCGAGTTCCGTCATGGTAGTACCTCCTCGGGTGATCCTGGAGTGCGCGGCGGGGTGTTCGCCGGTCCCGTCCACGGGATCACGAGCCGGGCGTCCGTGGGGGCGTCGTGGAGCACCCGCGCGGACATGTCGAAGACGTCGCTGACCACCTCATCGGTCATGACCTGCTCGGCCGAACCGGTCGCGGCGACCGCCCCGTCCTTGAGTGCCACGAGCACGTCCGCGTACCGCGCCGCGAGCGAGAGTTCATGCAGCACCATGACCAGGGTGATCCCTCGGGAGCGCTGCAGTGCGGTGAGGATGTCCAGGATCTCGGCCTGGCGCGCGATGTCCAGATACGTCGTCGGTTCGTCGAGCAACAGTACGTCCGTGTGCTGCGCGAGCGCGAGGGCGATCCATACGCGTTGGCGTTGACCGCCGGACAAGTCCCCCACGCGGCGTTCGAGCAGCTCCCCCAACCCGGTGAGTTCGACCGCTTCCGCCACGGCGTCGTCGTCCTGGGCACGCCACCGTCCGAAGGCGCCACGGTACGGGTGCCGTCCGCGCGCCACGAGCTCCTGCACGGTCACGCCCTCGGGTGCCACGGGGTCCTGTGGGAGGAAACCCACGGTGCGCGCGAACCGGGTGCGGTGCCACCGACTCACGTCCGCCCCGCCCACGAGGATCTCTCCGGCGGACGGGGTGAGCTGGCGCGCGCACGCCTTGAGCAGCGTGGACTTCCCGCAACCGTTGGCCCCCACGAGCGCGGTCACGGCCCCCGCGGGGAACGTCACGTTCACCTCCCGCAGCACCGGCGTCTCGCCGTAGCCCACGGTCAGCCCACGCACCGCGAGCTCGGACGACGACGCCGCGTCCTCGCCTTGCTCGGTCCCCCCGGCCCGATTCGGATCGGTCATGGACGTCATGCTTCCGCCTTTCCTCGCCCGATCAACAACCACAGCAGCACGGGCGCGCCGGCCGCAGCGGTGACCACACCCACGGGCAGGGCCAGCCCGGGGATCGTCTCCGCGGCCACGTAGTCTGAGACCACCATGAGCACCGCGCCCACGAGCGCGGCGTGCCGGGCGTGACCCGCACCGCCACCCAGCCCCCTCGCAATGGGTGCGGCCATGAACGACACGAACGCCACGGGCCCCACGGCGGAGGCCGCCACGGCCACGAGCACCACGGCGAGCCCGAGGGCCGCGAGCCGCGTGGCCCGCACGTGCACCCCGAGCCCGGCGGCCAGGGGATCCCCCGCGCCGAGCGTGTCCACCGCGGGCGCCAAAACCGCGCACACGGGCAGCAGGATCGCGAGGCAGATCCCCACCTGCGCGATGTCCACCCACCGGGCAGCGTTGAGTGAACCCGTGAGCCACTGCATCGCGTCCTGGGCCGCATAGATGTCCGCGCGGGTCAGCACCGCGTTGATCGCCGCGGCGGTCAGTGCTCCCGCCGCGACGCCGGTCAGCACGAGTTTGCCGATGTTGGCCCTCGTGCCCCCGGCGGCCAGGACCACCGCGACCATGAGGCCGAAACCACCCGCGAGGGAACTGAGTGTCACCGCGGCGCCGGAGAGCCCGCCCAGCGTGATGGCCGCGACCGCGCCGAGCCCGGCCCCGGAGGAGACACCCATGATGTCCGGGGAGGCCAGGGGGTTGCGGAGCACGCGCTGGAACAGGTGACCGGCGATCCCGAAGGCGATCCCCGTGAGGATCCCGAGCACCGTGCGCGGCAGGGTGATGTCCCACACGATGTACGCGGCGGGGCCGGAGTAGTCGTGGGTGAGCACGGCGACCAGGTCGGGCACGGCCACGACATACTTGCCCAGTGCGATCCGCGCGAAGGAGGCGAGGGCCAGGACGAGCACGAGCAGCGCCGTGACCCGGCGGGTGCGGCGTCGGGAGCGGGAGCGTCCCGCGCGCACGGTGGCCACGGTCGCGGGGGCGGGCAGCGGCGTCGTCCTGGGAAAAGGGGAAACGGCGGGACTCACGCGGCCACCACTCCCCTGCGTCGGATCACGACCACGAGCGCGGGGGCGCCGATCACCACGAGCGCGATCCCCACCTGGATCTCCCGGTCCGGGACGAGCACGCGCGCCACGACGTCCGCGAGCAGGACGATGAACGGGCCCGCGAGCAGGCACGCCGGGACGACCCTGCGGTAGGAGATGCCCACCAGCGAACGCACCGCGTGGGGTACGAGCAGTCCGCAGAACACGAGCGGGCCCACGAGTGCGGTGGAGGTACCCGAGAGCAGCACCACGGCCAGGCCCGCGAGGCCGCGCACGAGCGCCGGGTTCACCCCGAGTCCCTGACCCAGAGCGTCGCCCAGGGTCAGGGTGTCCAGGGAACGGGCCAGCGTCCACCCGAGCAGCAGGGCCACGAGAATCACGGGGCTCGCGAGCACCAGGAACGTGCCGTCCGGCCGGGTCAGTTCACCGACCTGCCAGCGCCGGAAAGTGTCGAACGTGGCCTGGTTGCTCAACAGCACCGCGCTCGTCAGCGCCGTGAGACCCGCGGAGACCGCCGCCCCCGTGAGGGCCAGGGTCACCGGACGCGCCCCGCCCCGGGCCGCGGAGGCCAGCGCGTACACGGCGGCCACGGCCACGGCGGAGCCCAGCGCCGCGAGCCACAACTGGTGCGTGACGCCGGTCAGACCCAGGAACGCGCCGCCGGCCACGACCGCGAACGCGGCCCCGGCCGTCAGCCCCAGGATGCCCGGATCGCCCAGGGGGTTGCGCGTGGCACCCTGTAGCAACGCCCCGGCCACGGCGAGCGCGGCCCCGGTGAGCAGGCCCGCCCCGGTGCGCCACACGCGGGATTCGACCACGGCGCCGTCGAGCGCGGGAACCCCGGGGACGGCCCCCGGGTCACCCGAGAACACGTGCGGGACCACGTGCCACGTGACACCCAGCCCGATGGGCCGGGACCCGTACGAGATCGAGAGGAACACGGCCACGAGCAGCAGTGCCGCCATGGCGAGCCAGGACATACCCCGACCTCGCGTGCGCCCGCGCGGGGCGGACGGCGCGGCGTCGGGACGGGCGAACGTGGAACTGCCGGGCACGAAGGGTCAGGCCCCCAGCGTGGTCTTGATCGCCGGGATGTGGGCGTCGAGCGCGTGGGGCATGGACAGCGGAGAGGACGAGTACCCGGAGAGCACGTCCTGCTTGTCCGTGAGGAACATCCCCCGCCCGTTCGCGATCGCGGGGATGGTCTTGAGGATCGGGTCCGTGCGGAACTTCTCGGCCTGGGCGTCGTCCTCCGCGGCCGCCACGAACAGGTCGCTCGTGAGCTCGTCGGCGCGTTCGCGGGGCCATTCGCGCCAGAACTGATCCTCCGTGATGTTGTCCTTGACCGCGTCCGCGAGATTCATGCCCAGCTCGGTGAAGAAGCGGGGGCGTCCGTCCGCGGGGCCGTAGAACCCCAGGCTCTGGGAGACGTCACCGTAGATGAAGGTCTTGCCCTTGGCCGCGCCGAGTTCGTCGGAGCGCCGGGAGACGAGTTCTTCGGTGCGGCTCACGAGTTCGTCACCGGCCGCGGAACGGCCCAGGGCCTTGGCCGTGACACGCTGCATGTCTTGCCACGAGTTGACCCACGGGCCCGTGGGGTACGCGACCACCGGGGCGATCTTCGTGAGGCGGTCGTACTCCTCCCGGGTGACCCCGGAGTTCACCGCGACGATCAGGTCCGGGCTCAGCTCGGCGATGTCCGTGAAGTTCACACCGTCCGACTCGTCCATGACCTTGGGCGTCTGCCCGCCCAGTTCTGAGACCTTGGCGTCGAACCAGTCGGTGGACCCGTTCGCGTTGCCGCCCCAGGCCACCTTGGTCATGCCCACCGGCACCACGCCGAGGGCGGCCACGAAGTCTTGCGTGTTGCTCGCGCCCACGCACACGACCCGCTGCGGCGCGGCCTCGACCTTCGTGGTGCCCAGGGCGTGTGTCACCTCCACGGGGAACGTGTCCGTGGGGCTCGACGACGCCGTGGCACCGGGGGTCGGCGCCTGCCCGTCCCCGTCCCGCGCGCCCGTGGAACACGCCGCGAGCCCCATGAGGGAGGCCACGGCCAGGCCGGAGCCCAGCAGGGTGCGACGGTTGAACTGCCGGGACGCGTTCCCGGACCGGTGAGGGGACATGGACACTCCTGGGTCACTGAATTTGATAAGGCAAGCCTAACCTAATTCATGCTCCCGTTCGGCCGCAACCGCTCCGTGCGCGCTCTCGCGGGTGCGGCCGGACCGAGCAGAGCCAGGGTATTCCGCTGACCGGTCGTGGGGCGCCGGGCGGATGGGCAGGACCGGCCCACCAAGGGCAACCGGCCGTCGGTGCTCCGAGGCACCGGCGGCCGGTCACCGCAACGCACGCTGTTAGTTGTTCGTGCGGATCATCTTGTGCGGCGCAGCCTGGGCCACAGGCTTGACCGTGATCGTGTCCAGGTCCACGTGATGCGGCAGTTCCACGGCGAAGGCGCAGACCTCGGCCACATCCTGGCCCGAGAGCGGTTTCTCCACGCCCGCGTAGATCTTGTCCGCGGCCGCCTGGTCACCACCCAGGCGCATGAGCGAGAACTCGGGAGTGTGCACCAGACCGGGCGCCACCTCCACCACGCGCACGTTGTGCTCAGCCTCCTCGAGGCGCAGCGCCTCGGTCATGGCGCGTTCGGCGTACTTGGCGGCGTTGTAGCCCGCTCCGCCCTCGTAGGCGCGCTGGGCGGCGATCGAGGTCAGGTTCAGCACCGTGCCCTCACCGTTGGCCCGCAACGTGGGTAGGAACGCGCGGACCACCCGCAGGGTGCCCATCACGTTGACGTCGTACATCCACTGCCAGTCCTCGTCCTTGGCGTCGGCCACCGTGTCCGTGCCGCGTGCTCCGCCGGAGATGTTGAGGATCGCGTCCACGGTGCCCTGCTCGCCGAGCACCCGATCGCGCAGCGCATCCACCTGCGCCTGGTCGGTGATGTCGGTGGGCGCGGCACTCGCGCCGGTCTCCCGGGCCAATTCCTCGAGACGCTCCGCGCGACGGGCGACGGCGTACACCGTCCACCCGCTCTCGCGCAGGCGGCGCACCGTGGCCTCGCCGATGCCCGTGGAAGCACCGGTGACCACGGCCACCTTGCCGTTGCCGAGCGGCTTGGGATCCTTGTAGGTGGGATGTGTGTTCTGAGTCATGCTTCCACCGTAGCGCGGGGAATTATGACTTAGAACAATCCGGATCGGCTCGATTAGGACGTTTCAGAAACCACTGCGGTGATCGCGCAACCAGCCCAGGAGCACAACGGCGTTGTTGTGCTCCTCGTCCTTCGCGTCATAAAGCAGGGTCGCGGAGTCTACGTCCCGCAGCACGCTCCTGAGCTGCGCGACCTCCCCGGAGGCATCCTCGTCGAGTTCCTCGCGGTAGCGCTGCGCGAAGCGGTCGAACTTCTCGGGGTCGTGACCGAACCACTTGCGCAACTCGTCGCTCGGGGCAACCCCCTTGAACCAGTGGTCCAGGGCTGCATGGTCCTTTCTGACCCCGCGCGGCCACAAGCGATCGACCAGGATCCGAGCGCCGTCGTCTCGCGCGGCGTCTTCGCGAATGCGGTGGATGTGCAAACGTGCCATGCCCCCACGCTACGACGGTCCGTGCCCGCGTGCATGAGAGACTGGAGCACATGGCACAGAACCTCGAGGGTACAGACACGCCCGAAATCATCGACAGCGCTGCGTCCACCACCGCGGTGAACGTCCCCGACAAGCCGGCCATGGAGGGCCTGGAGGAGAAGTACTCCGCGCAGTGGCGCGAGAACGGTACGTACGCGTTCCGCGAGGACACCACGCGCGAGGACGTCTACTCGATCGACACTCCCCCGCCCACGGCCTCCGGCTCCCTACACGTGGGACACATGTTCTCCTACACGCAGACGGACGTGATCGCCCGCTATCAGCGGATGTCCGGCAAGAACGTGTTCTACCCGCTGGGCTGGGACGACAACGGCCTGCCCACCGAGCGCCGCGTGCAGAACTACTACGGCGTGCGCTGCGAGCCCGGCAAGCCGTACATCGAGGGTTACCAGCCCCCGGAGAAGCCGGCCAAGAACCAGCGCGACTGGGACGTGGTGTCCCGCCAGAACTTCATCGAGCTGTGCGAGGAACTCGCGGTCGAGGACGAGAAGGTCTTCGAGCACCTGTTCTCCACCCTGGGGCTGTCCGTGGACTGGACCCGCACGTACCGCACGATCGACGCGCACTCGCGCAAGGTCTCCCAGCTCGCATTCCTCAAGGACTACGAGGCCGGTAACGCGTACATGGCCGAGGCCCCCACCATGTGGGACGTCACGTTCCGCACCGCCGTGGCCCAGGCCGAGCTCGAGGACCGCGAACGCGAAGGTGCCTACCACCGCGTGGCGTTCCACCGACCGGACGGCGAGAAGGTCTTCATCGAGACCACCCGCCCCGAGCTGCTGCCCGCGTGCGTGGCGCTGGTGGCCCACCCGGACGACGAGCGCTACCAGGCGCTGTTCGGCACCACCGTGCGTTCCCCGCTGTTCGACGTCGAGGTCGAGGTCAAGGCCCACCCGCTCGCCAAGCCGGACAAGGGCTCGGGTATCGCCATGATCTGTACGTTCGGTGACCTCACCGACGTCACGTGGTGGCGCGAGCTCGATCTGCCCACGCGCGCCCTGATCGGCCGCGACGGCCGCTTCGCCTCGGAGCAGCCCGCATGGATCGCCGACGGCGCCCCGGCCGAGAACTACGCGCAGCTCGCCGGCAAGACCGTGTTCTCCGCGCAGAAGACCGTGGTCGAACTGCTCGCCGCCTCCGGTGACATGGAGGGCGAGCCCAAGAAGATCACCCACCCCGTGAACTTCTATGAGAAGGGCGACAAGCCCCTCGAGGTCGTCACCTCCCGCCAGTGGTACATCCGCAACGGCGGTCGGGACGCCGAGCGCCGCGACGCCCTGATCGAACGGGGCCGTGAGATCTCGTGGCACCCCTCGTTCATGCGCGCGCGCTACGAGAACTGGATCGAGGGTCTCAACGGGGATTGGCTGATCTCCCGTCAGCGCTTCTTCGGCGTGCCGTTCCCGGTGTGGTACCCGCTGGACGAGTCCGGTGAACCGGATTACGACCACCCCGTGCTCCCCGCCCAAGACCAGTTGCCCGTGGATCCCACCACGGACGTGGCCCCCGGCTACACCGAGGACCAGCGCGATCAGCCCGGTGGATTCATGGCGGACCCGGACGTCCTGGACACCTGGGCAACCTCTTCCCTGACCCCGCAGATCGCAACCGGCTGGGCCGTGGACGAGACCTTGCACGCCAACACGTTCCCCATGGACCTGCGCCCGCAGGGTCACGACATCATCCGCACGTGGCTGTTCTCGACCGTGGTACGCGCCGAGACGCTGGCGCAGACCGTGCCGTGGAAGCACACGGCACTGTCCGGGTGGATCCTGGACCCGGACCGCAAGAAGATGTCCAAGTCCAAGGGCAACGTGGTGATCCCCACCGAGGTGCTCGAGAAGTACGGCTCGGACGCGGTGCGCTACTGGGCGGCGTCGGCCCGCCTGGGCGCGGACACCGCCTACGACGAGGGCCAGATGAAGATCGGCCGTCGCCTGGCGATCAAACTGCTCAACGCATCCAAGTTCGTGCTGGCCCAGGGCGTGACCGAGGCCTCCGTGCTGGGCTCCGGGACGGACGGTTCCGTGGTGACCAACGGTCTGGACCGCTCCCTGTTGGCCCAGCTCGCGGACGTCGTGGAGCGCGCGAGCACCGCGTTCCAGGAGTACGAGTACGCGCGCGCCCTGCAGTTGATCGAGTCCTTCTTCTGGACCTTCACGGACGACTACGTGGAGCTCGTGAAGGACCGCGCATACGGTTCCCGCGGGGAGGCCTCGCAGGCCTCGGTGCACGCGGCCCTCGCGACGACGCTCGACACCCTGCTGCGCTTGTTCGCCCCGTTCATCCCATTCGCCACGGAAGAGGTGTGGTCGTGGTGGCGCTCCGGTTCGGTGCACCGCGCGGCCTGGCCCGTGACTGACGGGTTCGCCGAGCCCGCTCGCGCGGGTGATCCCGAGGTGCTCACCGTGGTGGGCGAGGCGCTGTCCGGGCTGCGCAAGGCCAAGTCCGAGGCCAAGGTCAAGCAGCGTACCGCGGTCACCTCCGCGGTGATCTCGGGCCCGGCCGCTCAGCTCGAGCAGTTGCGCGCCGGGCTGGAGGACCTCCAGGCCGCCGGTAACGCCGCAGACCTCACGCTCACCGACGCCGAGGGTGAGCTGGCCGTGAGTGACGTCCAGCTCGAGGAAGCACCACAGGCCTGAGTCGACTTGGAGGGGCCCCGTCCTGCCTCGTGCGGGATCGGGCCCCTCGGCACATCACGAACGCCGTCGCCCCCGCGGAGCCGCCCTTGCCCGGTCCGACGGGCGGCACCGGCACACCGGGCCCTCTGCGCTGCACCCAGCGCATGAACGAACCCCGCCACGTGCGTGACGGGGTTCGTTCATGCCTGCAGCGGTCGGGCGCACGCGCCGCCGCGGGACGTCAGCTGAAGTCGGGGCCCTTCTCGCGCCCGCGCTTGAGCTCGTAAAAGCCGGGGTAGGACGCCAGCGCCAGGGCGCCGTCCCAGACCTTGCCGGCCTCCTCGCCCTTGGGCGCCGGGGTGAACACGGGACCGAAGAAGCCCACGCCGTTCACGGCGATGCACGGGGTGCCGATGTCCTGACCCGCCACGGCACGGGCCTCGTCCGTGGACGCCCGGATGGCGTCGTCGTACTCGGTGGAGTTCTTGGCCGCAGCGAGGTCTGCCGGCAGACCGACCTCTGCGAGGGACTCGGTGATGATCGCCTCGAGGTCCTGCATGCCACCGGGGTGACGACGGGAGCCCATGGCGTCGTAGAGCTTCTTGTAGTACTCGCCGCCGTGCTGCTCGGCCGCGGCCTGGATCACGCGCACGAGCCACATGGACTCGTCGTGGCCGTGGTGGTGGTTCTCGGGGTTGTCCTCGTTGAGGATGCCCAGCGAGATGATCTTCCAGTCCACCTCCACGTCCCGGATGCGCACGACCTCCTCCATCCAGCGGGAGGTCATCCAGGCCCACGGGCACAGGGGATCGAACCAGAAATCGACGTGTTGCTTCTCGGCCATGAGGTGTCCTTTCGGGCGTTCGGTTCTTTCGCTCACGCTGACTTGTGGCGACGCCGCTCGGCGTCGATCATCTCGTGCGTGAAGATCTCGGGGTCGGCCAGTTTGGCCACGGCGTCCTTGGTGACGAGCACCGCGGCGACGTCGTCGCGGCCCGGCAGTTCGAACATGACCGGCATGAGGATGTCCTCGAGGATCGCGCGCAGACCGCGCGCGCCGGTGCCGCGTTCGATGGCCAGTTCCGCGATGGCCTCGAGTGCCTGCGGGTCGAAGGTGAGTTCCACACCGTCGAGCTGGAAGAGTTTGCGGTACTGCTTGACCAGCGCGTTCTTGGGTTCGGTGAGGATGCGTACCATGTCCGCGACGGACAGTTTGGAGAGCGTGGCCACCACGGGCAGCCGCCCGATGAACTCGGGGATCAGTCCGAACTTGAGCAGGTCCTCGGGCTGGACCTGACCCGTGAGATCCACGTCCGCGGTGTCCCGGATAGGCGCACCGAAACCGATGCCCTTCTTGCCCGTGCGCTGCTGCACGATCTCCTCGAGACCCGCGAACGCTCCCGCCACGATGAACAACACGTTGGTGGTGTCCAGGTGCAGGAACTCCTGCTGCGGGTGCTTGCGGCCACCCTGGGGCGGCACGGAGGCCACCGTGCCCTCGAGGATCTTCAGGAGCGCTTGCTGGACCCCTTCGCCCGATACGTCCCGCGTGATCGAGGGGTTCTCAGATTTACGAGAAATCTTGTCGATCTCGTCAATGTAAATAATCCCCTGCTCCGCTTTCTTGATATCGAAATCAGCGGCTTGGATGAGCTTGAGAAGAATGTTCTCAACGTCTTCCCCCACGTATCCGGCTTCGGTCAGGGAGGTGGCGTCCGCGACCGCGAACGGCACGTCCAGCTTCTTGGCGAGGGACTGCGCGAGGTAGGTCTTCCCGGACCCCGTGGGTCCCACCAACAGGATGTTGGACTTGGCCACCTCGATGGCCTCCTCGTCCCCCTCGGAGCCCGCAATGGTGAGCGTGTGCCCGGAGACGCCCGCGCGGATGCGCTTGTAGTGGTTGTACACGGCCACGGCCAGCGCACGCTTGGCGGGCTCCTGGCCGATCACGTACTCCCGCAGGTGATCGTAGATCTGCTGCGGGCGGGGCAGCTCCGTCTGGTCCGTCTCCGTGACCTCGGTGAGCTCCTCCTCGATGATCTCGTTGCACAGCTCGATGCACTCGTCACAAATGTAGACCCGCGGGCCCGCGATGAGCTTGCGCACCTGCTTCTGGCTTTTGCCGCAGAAGGAGCATTTGAGCAGGTCAACGCTCTCCCCGATGCGCGCCATGTATCAGCCTCACAGTTCGTCTTGACGGATGCTGGGTCCACTCTAAGCGAGCTTCTCACGGCCCGCCCAATCATGCCGAGGCGCGTGACGGCCACGCCGCATATCCGTGCACCGTGGCCGTCGGTCCCCTCGTCACCCCCGGAAGCTGCGCCTCCGGGTCGCCGCTCAGGCCTGCGTGACCGTGGAGGGCTTGTTGATCTTGCGGGAGTCCAGCACCTGGTCGATGATGCCGTACTCCTGGGCCTCTTTGGCCGTGAGGATCTTGTCGCGTTCGATGTCGCGGTTGATCTCCTCCGCAGCCCTGTTGGTGTGCAGCGCCATGGTCTCCTCCAACCACGTGCGCATGCGCATGATCTCGTTGGCCTGGATCTCGATGTCCGAGGCCTGACCGCCGCCCTGGCCCTCCATGGCGGGCTGGTGGATCAGCACGCGCGCGTTGGGCAGCGCGAGGCGCTTACCGGGAGTACCGCCCGCGAGCAGCACGGACGCCGCGGAGGCCGCCTGGCCCAGGCACACGGTCTGGATCTCGGGGCGGATGTACTGCATGGTGTCGTAGATGGCCGTCATGGCCGTGAACGAACCGCCCGGGGAGTTGATGTACATGGTGATGTCCCGGTCCGGGTCCTGGGACTCGAGCACGAGCAGCTGCGCCATGATGTCGTCCGCGGAGGTGTCATCCACCTGGACGCCCAGGAAGATGATCCTGTCCTCGAACAGCTTGGTGTACGGGTTCTGGCGGCGGTAGCCGTACGGCGTGCGTTCCTCGAAGTCCGGGATCACGTAGCGGCTGGTGGGCAACTGCGGTGCAGTGGCGTGAGGCAAGTTCATTGGTCCGTCCTGAAAGTCTATGGGTGGTTCTGGCAGCTCGCGCGCTGCTTACTGGGAGTCCTTCATGGTTCCGCCGCCACCGGTCACGTTGCCGGCAGACTGGGCGATCTGGTCGAAGAATCCGTACTCCAGGGCGCGCTGAGCGTCGAACCAGTTGTCACGGTCGTTGTCGCGCAGGATGGTCTCGAGCGTCTGACCGGTCTGCTCCGCGGTCAGTTCCGCGAGCCGCTGCTTCATGGACAGGATCAGCTCGGCCTGCACGCGGATGTCGGACGCGGTGCCGCCCATGCCGCCCGAGGGCTGGTGCATGAGGATGCGCGCGTTGGGGGTCGCATAGCGCTTGCCCTTGGTCCCGGAGGACAGCAGGAACTGGCCCATGGACGCGGCGAGGCCCGTGGCGACCGTGACGACGTCGTTGGGGATCAACTGCATGGTGTCGTAGATCGCCATGCCCGCCGTGACGGAACCGCCCGGGGAGTTGATGTAGAGGTAGATGTCCGCCTCGGGGTCCTCGGCGGAGAGCAATAGCATCTGCGAGCAGATGAGGTTGGCGTTGGTGTCCCGCACCTCGGAACCCAACCAAATGATGCGTTCCTTGAGCAGTCGGTTGTAGACGTAGTCGTCCTGACCGCCCGGCGCCATGTCCTCCATACGCGGAGTGGCCGGTGCGGCACCGTACGGCTGAATGGGAGTGGAGGTCATGAATGCCCTCTTTCTGCTGGACGGGTCCGGGTCGAACGAGCGCCGCCGAACCGAACCCATGAACACGTTCTGTCTCAGCAGCGTAGTGCGCCGTCTCCCCGTGCACGCCCGGTGTTCCGCGGTGTTCGCTTCTGGCGCATGGTGGCACGCGGACAGCGAAACGCCACGACGTCCCCTCGGTGGGGGGCTCGTCGTGGCGTTGCGCGGAGGCCGTTGGCACCCGGTTCACCCGGGTGCCAACGGGTGACTCACTTGGTCTCGGCGGCCTCGTCGGTGGCAGCTTCGTCCGCGGCGGTCTCCTCGGAGACGGCCGGAGCGGACTCGGCCTCGGCACCCTGGTCGGCGGCGGCGTCGTCCGCGGAGCCCACGAACTTGGACAGGTCCACGGCTTTGCCGTTGGAGTCGGTGACGGTGGCGTACTCGAGGACCTTGGCCAGGGCCTTGCGGCGGCGCACCTCACCGACCATCATCCCGGCCTGGCCGGAACCGTCCAGCATCTGTGCGAACTGGTTGGGGTCCATGCCGTACTGCTGGGACATGTTAACGATGTAGTCGATCAGCTCGGACTGCTCCACGCCGACCTCTTCGGCCTCGGCCACGGCGTCCAGAATGATCTCGTTGCGGAACGCGGTCGCGGCGTTCTCACGGACCTCGGCACGGTGCTCCTCGGTGTCGTGACCGGGTTCGGCGGAGGCCTGGGCCTGCGGCGAGTCGAAGTGCTGGGTGACCTGCTCCTCGATGACGTTCTCGGGGACCGGGACCTCGATGAGCTCCACGAGCTTCTCGAGCACCTTGTCACGGGCCTCGATGCCCTGCTCGACGGCGACGGACTCGGCGGCCTGCTTCTTCAGGTCCTCCTTGAGTTCATCGACGGTGTCGAACTCGGAGGCCAGCTGGGCGAACTCGTCGTCCACCTCGGGCAGTTCGCGTTCCTTCACGGCCGTGACCTTGACCTTGACCGTGGCCTCGGCACCGGAGTGCTCGCCACCGGCCAGCGTGGTCTCGAACGTGGCGTCCTCACCGGCGGACAGGCCGGTCACGGCCTCGTCGATGCCCTCGAGCATGGTGCCAGAGCCCACCTCGTAGGACAGGTCGTTGGCGGCGTCCACTTCCTCGCCGTCCACGAGCGCCTGCAGGTCGAGGGTCACGTGGTCACCCTCGGCCGCGGGGCGATCCACGGTCTTGAGGGTGCCGAAGCGACCGCGCAGCTCGTCCAGGGCCTTCTGCTCGTCCTCGGCGGAGGCCTCACGGGCGTCCACCTCGATCTTCAGACCCTTGTAGTCAGGCAGCTCGATCTCGGGACGGATGGCCACGGAGATCTCCACCTGGCTGTCGGCCTCGCGGTCGTCACCCTCCGGCTTGGAAAGCACCTCGACCTGGGGCTGCGACAGCGGGGTCAGCTCGTGCTCGGCGAGGGCCTGCTGATAGAAGTCGTTGAGCCCCTCGTTCAGGGCGTTCTCCACCACGAAGTCGAAGCCCACGCGCTGGTCGATGAGCTTGGAGGGCACCTTGCCCTTGCGGAAGCCGGGGATCTGGATCTGCTCGGCCAGTTCCTTGTAGGTCTTCTGGACGAACGGCTTCAGATCCGCGTAAGCGATGTCAATGGTGATCTTCGCCTCGGTGGGGTTGAGTTTCTCGACGGCGCTCTTCACTTCCGCTGTCACTCCTGGGGTCGATGGGTACTTGCTACAACGGACCGGGGTCGGTCCGGTCGGTCAACGAGCGCCGCAACGCGACGCGCTGCAACGCTCAGACGTCGGGGTGACAGGACTCGAACCTGCGATCTCCTGCTCCCAAAGCAGGCGCGCTAGCCACTGCGCTACACCCCGTGATCACGTGCCCGACACGCGCTCCGTTTCGTCTCCGCCCGTGGACGGAACGAGGTCGACGGCTCGCCCGCGGGCGAGCCGACATCACGACAGTCTATCGTGTCGCGGCCCCGCACCCGGCAACCGGGTGGTAGAACCCGGTGATTGGCACGGTTTCTGGGGCTCGTGTACTCTTTCAACGTCCCCGGGGATGTAGCTCAATGGTAGAGCCCCAGTCTTCCAAACTGGCTACGCGGGTTCGATTCCCGTCATCCCCTCAGCGATCCCCGAAACCCCGCCGTACCCGTGTGCGCCGCGGGGTTTCCTCGTTCCCGCGACCCTTCTCCCGACACCCCCCCCGGAAGACTCTCGCAGTACGACGCCGCGTCGAACCGGAGCGGGCACACGGTGGGTGCGAGGCCGCATCACGCCTGGCAGCTCGGGCACCAGTAGAGCCCCCGCCCGTTGAGGTCGCGCTTGAGCACGGTGGTCCCGCACCGCAGGCACGGCTGCCCGTGGCGGTGGTAGACGTAGTTCGCATGCTCGGGCCATGCCTCGGTGTCCGGGATGTCGGGGCGGTCTGCCGGATCCGTGGTGATGATCCGGCCCACGCGCACCCCCACGGCCATGAGCGTCACGTTCTCCTCCCACAGCCCGAGCAGGTCCTCGCGGGTCAGCGAGGCTCCGGGCGTCATGGGGTTCACACCCCGGCGGAACAGGGACTCCGCCCGGAAGATGTTGCCGATCCCCGACACCACGTTCTGCTCCATGAGCAGCACGCCGATCGCCCGCTTGCTCTTGGCCGCGGCACGCAGGAACGGTTCCGGATCGGCCTGCGGGTCCAGGGGGTCCGGTCCCAGCTTGGCCTCCGCGGCCCGCGCTTCCTCCGGTGTCTCCACCGTGCACAGGGCCGGCCCGCGTAGATCCGCCCACCCGTGCTCGCCGGCCAACCGGGCCCGCACGGCACCGACCGGGGGCTCGGGAACGACCCGTCCGGCGTCGTCGTACGCCACTGCCGATTCCTCCGCGGAGCCGGACTCGCGCTCCCCCACGCGGCGCGGGGCGCCGATCGAGGACGCCGCCGCGAACTGCTCGTCCCCCGCGAAACTCCACGCGCCGTAGATGCCGAGGTGCGAACGCATGACCACGACGTCGTCCGGGTCACAGGGCGCCGCGAAGTCCAGGTAGAGGTGCTTGCCGTGGGCGCGGGCGCACGTCAGGACGCGCCCGTCCAGCACGGCGGCACCCGCGGCGAAGCGGCCCTGGGGACTCGTGACGCGCAACCGCTGGCCCACGAACAGGTCCCCGAGCTGACGCCCGAGGCGGTGGATCGAGTGGCCCTCGGGCACGTCCGACGCCCCCGCTCAGTCCTGCGTGTACGGGCGGACTGGGACCTCGGAGAGGTGGCCCACGATGTCCCCGGTGCGCTCGAACTCGGCGAGCTGCTCGATTCGGCGCACGTGCCGGGACTCCCCCGAGAACGGCTCGGCGAGAAAGATCCGCACGAGCTCCAGGGCCTCGTCGTTGCCGTGCTGGCGCCCGCCGATCGCGATCACCTGGGCGTCGTTGTGCTGCCGGGCCAACCGGGCGGTGTCCTCGTTCCACACAAGGGCCGCGCGGATCCCCCGGACCAGGTTGGCCGCCATCTGCTCGCCGTTACCGGAACCACCCAGCACGATGCCGAGCGAGTCCAGACCGTTCTCGCGGTCCTCGCGGACCCCCTGGGCAGCACTGATGCAGAACGCGGGGTAGTCGTCCGCGGCGTCGTAGACCGCGGGGCCGTGGTCGATCATCTCGTAACCGTCCTCGCTCAGCCGCTGCATGAGGAAGTGGGACAACTCGAGGCCTGCGTGGTCGGTGGCAATGTGCACGCGCATGGGACGTCAGCAACTCCTGGACGGGGTGGTCGCGGGGCAACCGGCACGTCTGCTCCGCGACGGGGAAAGGGTCGCCTCTACCTTAGCCGCCGATCCCACCGGCGCGGGCGCTCCCCCGGCTCGCGCCCGGGCAACGATCGGACCGGCGGAGGGGCCGTGCCGTCGCGGTATGCGTGCGAGGAAGAACGCGGGCCCGAGTCGGCGGCGTGGGGCCCGCGGCGGGACTTGCGACGGCTGCCATAATGGCAAGATGCCCCGCGCGGGCATCGAATTGTCGTCGAGGAGAGGAACGCCGCTGTGCCCGGAACGAACCTGACCCGAGCGGAGGCCGCCGAGCGCGCGCGGATCATCTCGGTCGAGTCCTACCACGTGGATCTGGACCTCACGGGGGACCCCGAGACCTTCCGGGCGCGCACCACGGTGACGTTCGATGCCGAAGCGGGAGCGCACACGTTCATCGACGCGATCACCGCGTCCGTGGATTCCGTGACCCTCAACGGCACCTTCCTGGACCCCGCGAAGGTCAGCGACGGCGAGCGCATCGACCTGCCCGATCTCGCCGAGCACAACGAGCTCGTGGTGGACTCCCGGATGTACTACATGAACACGGGTGAGGGCCTGCACCGGTTCGTGGATCCCGTGGACGAGCAGGTTTACCTCTACACCCAGTTCGAGGTCGCGGACACCCGCCGGATGTTCCCAGTGTTCGAACAGCCCGATCTCAAGGCCACGTTCCAGTTTGCGGTCACCGCACCCGCCGACTGGGACGTGGTGTCCAACCAGCCCACCCCGGAACCCTTCCCACTGGCGGACGGCGTGGCCCGGTGGGAGTTCTCCCCCACCCCCGTGATCTCGTGCTACATCACCGCGTTGATCGCGGGCCCCTACGTCAAGACCACGGACAGCCTGGTCTCCTCGGACGGACGCACCATCGAGCTGGGCCTGTTCGCGCGCCGCTCCCTGTTCGAGTACGTGGACGCCGAGGAGATGTTCGAGGTCACCAAGCAGGGCTTCGAGTTCTTCGAGTCCCAGTTCGGGGTGTCCTACCCCTTCGAGAAGTACGACCAGCTCTTCGTGCCGCAGTTCAACGCCGGCGCCATGGAGAACGCGGGCGCGGTGACCTTCGTGGAGTCCTACGTCTTCCGCTCCAAGCCGGCGCAGGCCCGCGTGGAGCGCCGCGCGATCACCGTGCTGCACGAGCTCGCGCACATGTGGTTCGGGGACCTCGTGACCATGCGCTGGTGGAACGACCTGTGGCTCAACGAGTCCTTCGCCGAGTACATGTCCACGCTCGCGTGCGCGCAGAACACCCGGTACACCAACGCGTGGACCACGTTCGCGGCCGGGGAGAAGTCCTGGGGCTACGAACAGGACCAGCTGCCCACCACCCACCCCATCAAGGCCGAGATCCCGGACCTCGAGGCGGTGCTCGTGAACTTCGACGGCATCACCTACGCCAAGGGTGCCTCGGTGCTCAAGCAGCTCGTGGCCTGGGTGGGCCAGGAGGAGTTCATGGCGGGGCTCAACCGCTACTTCGGCAAGCACGCGTGGTCCAACACGGAGCTCTCGGACCTCATGGTCGAGCTCGAGGCGGCCAGCGGTCGCGACCTGACCGACTGGTCCGCGCGCTGGCTCGAGACCGCGGGCGTGAACACCCTGGTGCCGCAGGTCGAGGCCGATGACGATGGCGTCATCACATCCTTCCGGATCGAGCAGCTGGGTCAGGACGGCCATCCCACCCTGCGGCCCCACCGCGTGGCCGTGGGCTTCTACGACCACCGTGAGGACACCGGACTGCTGAGCCGCACGTTCCGCGTGGAGCTGGACGTGGACGGCGAGTTCACCGATGTCCCGCAGCTCGTGGGTCGCGAACTCCCGGACCTGGTGCTGCTCAACGACGACGACCTCGCCTACGCCAAGATCCGCCTGGACGAGTGCTCCCTGGCCACGGCCACCACCCACCTCGGAGACTTCGAGGAGTCGTTGCCCCGCTCGCTCGTGTGGGCCGCGGCGTGGGACTCCGTGCACGACGGCGTGAGCCCGGCGCGCGACTACGTGGACCTCGTGCTCTCCAACGTGGGCCACGAGACCGACTCCACGGCCGTGCAGGTGCAGCTGCGCCAGCTGGACGTGGCCCTGGACCGCTACCTCGCCCCCGAGCACGCGGACAAGGTCCGGGCTCGGGCCGCGGACACCCTGTGGGATCTCACGGCCGCCGCGGAGGCGGGCTCCGACCACCAGTGGCAGTTCTTCCGGGCCTTCCTGCGCCGGGCGTGCACCGAGGCGCATTTCGATCGCATCGAGGGTTTCTTCGACGGGGGCGTCCCCGAGGGGATCGAACTGGACACGGACACCCGCTGGGCCGTGCTGATCGCGCTCGTCGCGGCCGGCCGCAAGGGCGCCGAGGACGTCGACCGTGCGCTGGCCGAGGACAACACCGAGACCGGTGCGATCGCCGCGGCCACCGCGCGCGCCGCGATCCCCACCCCGGAGGCCAAGGCCGAGGCGTGGCGGCTCGTCGTGACCGAGGGCGCGCTGCCCAACTCCCAGCAGCAAGCGGCCATCGCCGGGTTCTTCCGCGTGCACGACGACGCCCTAGTCACCCCGTACTCCTCTCGCTACTTCGACGCCGTCACGGGTGTGTGGACCGAGCGTACGCACGAACTCGCGCAGCAGATCGCCGTGGGACTGTTCCCCCGCGCCGTCGGCCAGGACACGGTCGACGCCGCCCAGGCGTTCCTCGACCGGCTGGACCCGGCCCTGTCCGGGTTGCGGCGGATCGTGTTGGAACGCCAGGACGCCGCGCGCCGCGCAGTGCGCGCCCAGGCCGTGGACGCCGCTGCGGTGCAGGACACCACGGCCCACACCCCGGAGGCCGACCGATGAGTGGGACGCAGGACTCTTCCCAGCCACTCGACCCGCAGGCCGCTGCTCCGGCGGGGCGGCGCACCTTCACGCTGGGTGCGGTGGGTTCCCGGTCGGCCGCCGGCTCGGTGACCCAGCCCCCGCAACAGGTGGGGGACGCGCGGGGCGTGGCCGAAGCGGCGTCGTCGGACTCGTTCTACGCCCAGGTGGGCGGGCACGAGACGTTCGCCAAGCTCACCCGGGAGTTCTACGCGCGCGTGGCGCAGGATCCCGATTTCAAGGCGCTGTACCCCGAGGAGGACCTGGGACCCGCGGAGGAGCGGCTGCGGATGTTCCTGGAGCAGTACTGGGGCGGACCCACCACGTACTCCGAGCAGCGCGGGCACCCCAGACTGCGGATGCGCCACGCCCCGTTCCCCGTGGACACGTGGGCGCGCGAGACGTGGCTGACGCACATGCGCGCGGCCATGGACACCCTGGAGCTGTCCCCGCTGCACGACGGCATCATGTGGGACTACTTCGACCGCGCCGCCCACGCGATGGTCAACCGCCCCGGCTGAGGCGTTCTCCTCGCGTGCCGGGGCCCGGTCCCGGCACCGCCTTACCGGGTGCGGCCGGGTCTCAGCGGGAGACCTTGACGAGCACGTGACCCGCACCCGTGCTCAGGCGCACCCACTGGCCCGAGGCCTCGGCCGCGACGTGCACGTCCGATTCGGACGCCGGGATGAACCCCAGGACGTCCAGGGCGAACGCGGCGCCGTCGGGGATCTCCGGGCCCTCCAGGGGACCCCAACCGGACCCGGCACCCCACACCCGCGCGCGGACCTTCTGGACCACGGCGGCGCCGGAGTCGGTGGGCACGGAATCGGACACGGTCCGGATACCGCGGTGCGCCACGTCGCGAACGCGGTGGGCGGGCACGGACCCCAGGGAGCGCCACCCCGTACGGGGGGCCACGATCCCCGCCCAGGAGGCCGAGACCTCTTGCGGCGGGGCGCTGATCCACACCGGGGCGTCGTCGTCGGACCCGCGAGCGCCCGTCTCGCGCGCGAGCCGGTCCGTGATGGCGGCCGCGGCCACGGTGACGTCCAGGTCGCAGGACTGCGCGAGCCCCATGGTGCGCAGCCCCAGCACCACGGGGGCGGTATCCAGCAGGCCCGCGGGGTGGATCACGGAGACCCACGCGGCGAGCACGCGGTCCAGGCCCTGCAGCCGCACCGCGGCCTGGGGGTCCACGGAACGGGCGCGGCTCACGTAGGTGGCCAGGTCAGCGGCGTCCTGGCGGTCGAGCAGGGTGAAGCCCGCGACGCCGGGCTCTCGGGGGGCGCTCACTGCGCGTGGGAATACTCGACGTCGTCCTCCAGGGAACCCAGCAGGGCGCGGTGGTCCTCGGAGAGCTTCACGCTGCGGCCGGTCCCCGGGTCCATCACCACGATCACGGATTCGCCCTCCGCGTACACGTGGGAGCCGTCCTCCTCCTGCAGCCGGTAGGAGATGGTGAACGAAGACCCCCCGATGCGCGAGATCCACGTGCGCACGAACACCGGATCCATGCGGAAGAACAGCTGCTCTTTGTAGTCCACGCTCTGGTGGACCACCACGGTGCGGTTCTTGCCCACCGATTCGCGGAAGGTCGTGTCCTCGGGGATGCCGTGCTGGGCGTCCGCCTTGATGGGGGACGCCGTGAGCCGCACACGGGCGTCCTCGAAGTAGCGCAGCATGGTCACGTTGTTGATGTGGCCGTACTGGTCCTGGTCGAAGAACCGCATCTGGACGGGAACGTTGAGGGAAGTCATGGCTCTATCAGATCACACCCGATGCCCGGTTTAGAGTGGTGCCATGACAGTCGACCCGTTGCAGGACCCCGTGGAAGCCCTCATCCAGATGCTCCAACTCGCGGACGGAGGGGGGGCCCGCACCACGGAAGACATTTTCGTGGGCAACACCATCACCTCGCCGCGAGCGCGGGTGTACGGGGGGCAGGTCCTGGCGCAAGCGGCCATGGCGGCCATGCGCACCGTCAAGCCGGACCGGCACATCCACTCCCTGCACGCCTACTTCCTGCGTGGCGGTGACATCGAGGTCCCCATCACGTTCGGGGTGGAACGGGTCCGCGACGGTCGCTCGTTCTCCGCCCGGCGGATCCACGCCTACCAGCACGGGAAGACCATCCTGTCCGTGATCGCGTCCTTCCAGGATCCCGCCGAGGGGTTGGAGCACCAGGAGCCCATGCCCGAGAACGTGCCCGATCCGGAGTCGCTGCCCGCGCTGCGCGAGACGCTCGGGGCACTGGACATCCCCGAGGCCCGCGCGACCGCGTTCGAGCGGCCCTTCGACATGCGCTACGTGACCGAGCCGTTGTTCCTGCCGTGGAAGGGTGCGCAGGATGCGTACAACGCGGTGTGGATCAAGGCGCTGGCCCCCTTGCCGGACGACCCGAACATCCACCGGGCGGCCCTGGCCTACGTCTCCGACTACACGATGATGGAGCCCATCCTGCGCCGCCACGGTAAGTCCTGGGTGGAACCGGGGATGAACGTGGCGTCCCTGGACCACGCGATGTGGTGGCACCGCTATGCCCGCGCGGACGAGTGGATCCTCTACACCCAGACCTCCCCCAACGCATCCTCGGCCCGGGGTCTGGCCATCGGCAAGATGTTCACGCGGGACGGCACGATGATCGCCACCACGGTGCAGGAGGGCATGATGCGCCTGCCCGAGTTCCACTGAGCGGGGCCCTCACGGGCGGCGTGCCAGTAGCGGGTGCGACCGGCACACGATCACGCCCGCCACGGACACCGCGAGTCCGAACACGAGTGACGCGCCGTAGCCGGCCATGCCGGCCAGGAACAGGGCCGCCCACGCACCGACGCTCCCGCCGAGCATGCCGATGGAGCTCAGGAGCGTGAAGTCGGCGCCGGCGCACCCGGGACGCGCAAGGTCCAGGTTCACCGCGTAGATGCCCGTGTTCATCACGGTGTAGCCCGCGAGCACGCCGCACGCTCCCACCACGCCCAGCGGCACCTGCAGCCACTGGTCCACGCCCGCACCGGGCCACACGACGGGTGCCAGACACACCCCACCGAGCAATTGGATCCCGGCGCCGAGCAACAGCGTGACGCCGCGCCCGCGCCGTCGGCACAACCGGCCGCCCAGGAGTGCCGCGGCCAGGGCGGGCGCCGCCGCGATCATGGAGGTGACCGCGCCGATGAAGGCCAGCGACCACCCCGCATCCACGAGTGCCGGGGTCACGAGGGACCACACGGCTGCGGAGCCGAACGTCACCAGGGGGACACCACCGAGCGCCCAGGCCTTGGCCCCCGGTACGGCCAGCATGCCGAACATCCCGGAGAGCCCGCGGGGTTGCGCATTCGACGCCGCGCGCTCCGGTTCCCGGTGCCGCAGCACGGGGACCATCGCGGCCGCGGTGCACAGTGCGAGCGCGATCACCGCGGCCCGCCATCCCCAGGCGTCGTAGATCAGCAAGGCCAATCCGCCGCCGATCACGGTCCCGATGTAGCTCGCCCCCACCTGGACCCCCGCACCGAGATCGTGCTGGGAGCGATCGAGACCCCTTACGGACAGCGCGTCCGCCGCGATGTCCTGCGTCGCGGAGAAGAGCACGAACGCCGCGGCCAGGATCACGAGGACCCTCAGACCGTCCTGCGGGTCGGCGAACACGGCCATGGCCAGCAGGGCGAGCACCATGAGGGGTTGCAGCACGAGCAACCACGACCTGTAGTGCCCGCGCGCCCGGCCCGGCGCCCACCGATCGATCAGGGGTGCCCACAGGAACTTCACGGGCCACACGAGGGCGAGTAGCTGCAGGGCGCCCAGGGTCCCCAGGTCCGTGCCGCCGTCGCGCAGGATGCCCACCAGGCCGGTGGACAGGAACGCCGCCCCGATGAACTGCGTGGTGTATAGCGCCCACAGCAGCCCCCAGAACCCACGGTTCGTGCGGATCCCCGCGGGCGCGGACAGGGTCATGGTGCTCATACGTTCCTCCAGTAGGCGGTGGCGTCGATGTGTGTGCGGGGCACGCCGTAGCGGGTGCGCAGGGCCGAGGTCAGCAGGCGGTTCTGCTGCGCCTCCACAGCGATCCAGTACCGGTCCCCCGGTGCGGGCGGATGCGTCTCCCAGTGCGCGAGCACGGCCGCGGCCACGTCCTCCCCCGCGCCGATGTGGTGCACCGTGTGCACCTGGTGGCGCTTCGCTGCGGCCAGGGGCAGGTCAGCGTCGCGCGGGTCGCGGTACTCGAACCACACCTCGACGTCGTGGGTTCCCAACAGCGGGAGCATGGAGTTCAGGGCGGGCAAGCTCGCGGGGTCGCCCACGAGCACCGTGCGTCCCGGGAAATCGGCATCGAGCCCCGGAGCGGGTTCGGACCCGTGACCACGGCGCGGTGTCCTGCGCGGCGGCCAGGGCGGGGTGCTGCCGAGCAGCGACGCCCGGATGGTGTCGCCGGGTGCGCACGTGCGAGCCCAGTCGGAGGAGGCGCCGTCGTGCAGGGCGAACTCCATGTCGAAGACGCCCTCGTCCGGGCGTGGGTCGACCACCGTGAACGCCCGCTGGTGGTCCTTGCCGCGGGACGTGAACCACAACCGCAACCACATGGTCGGGAACGGCGTGTGGCGCGCGAGGAACCCCTCGTGCCGCACGGTGATGCGCGTGTAGGTGGGGCCGACGTCGCGGCGACTCACCACTGTGAGCACGGTCTCGGAAGCCCCGAGGGCTCGGACGGCCAGACGTTCCCAGTGGGGCACGGGCGTTCTCCTCGTTCGGCGGGCGGGTCACGGAACACCAGCCCGGAAAGAACCGGCAGGTCGCGAGGCAGTTCTGCGTGTTCCGGGGTGGATCGGGCGGTACACAATTGCTGAATCTTAGGTTAGCCTAACCTATCAGTAATTAGTTACCACCGTGTAGCTTATTGCATCCGAGTGCCCCCGAACGAAAGCCGAACCGTTCCGTGAGTTCATCCCTGCTCCACGCGGACACCGTCACGGACCTCATGCGCGATGTCACCGCAGCCGCGGCCACCGGTGCGGCGCGCCTGGCCGGCGCGCGACAACCCCACGAACCCGCGAGCCACGACGAGATCGACCGGGCACTGTCGCGGATCGACCTGGACACCCCGCTGCACGACTTCGGCGCCGCGGTGGACGAGCTCGACCGTACGTGGTTGCGCCACGCGGTGTGGTTCCATCACCCCCGGACGCTCGCGCACCTCAATTGCCCGGTGGCAGTGCCCGCGGTCGCCGCGGAGACCCTGGCCGCCACCGTCAACGTCTCGATGGACACGTGGGACCAGTCCAAGGCGGCGACCGTGATGGAACGTTCGCTGCTGACGTGGACGGCGCGGCGTATCGGCTTCCCCGCCGCCGCGGACGGCATGTTCACCCCGGGCGGGACGACCTCCAACCTGCAGGCGCTCATGCTCGCCCGCGACGAATGCCTCGAACGCTCCGCGCGCACCCCGCACGCGGCCCCGCGGCCGGTGCGAGCGGCGTCGTTGCGCATCCTCGCGAGCGCGGAGAGCCACTTCTCGGTCAGCACGGCCGCCCGGATCCTGGGACTCGACGACGACTGCGTGGTCCCGGTCCCGGTCGACGCCGCGGGGGCACTGTCCGTGCCGACGCTGCGTCGAGTGCTGGCGGACCTCGCGACCCAGTCGCTGACCCCCATGGCCGTGGTGGCCACCGCGGGCACCACGGACCGCGGCGCGATCGACCCGCTCGAGGACGTCGCGCAGGTGTGTGCGCAGCACGGGGTCTGGTTCCACGTGGACGCGGCCTACGGTGGCGCGCTGCTGGTCTCCCCCACGCGCCGCGACCGGCTCGCCGGGATCGACCGCGCTGACTCCGTAACCGTGGACTTCCACAAGGCGTGGTTCCAGCCCATCGGGTGCTCCGCCGTGATCGTGCGGGACGGCCACACGCTGCGCCACTGCGCGCATCACGCCGCGTACCTCAACCCGGCGGACACCCCCGAACCCAATCAGGTGGACCGCTCCCTGCAGACCACACGCCGCTTCGAGGCGCTCAAGCTGTGGGTCACGCTGCGCACGATGGGCCCGGACGCGATCGGCGCGATGTTCGACGCCGTCATCGACCTCGCGGCGCGTGTGGCCCACGAGCTGCGCTCGGACCCGCGCTTCGAACTCGTGTGCGACCCGTCCCTGAGCACCGTGCTGTTCCGCTGGACGCCTCCGGATGCGGGGAACGACGACGCCGCGGGGGCCCCGCTTGCCGCGCACACCTCTTCCGCCGCACACGCCTCCTCCACCACGGGGAACGGCCCGGACGCGGTCGATGAGACCGCGGACCGCTGGGTGCGCCCGATCCGCCGCGCGGTGTGGGACACCGGCCGCGCCACCGTGGCGGAGACCGAGGTGGCCGGGCGTCCCTGCCTGAAATTCACCCTGCTCAACCCGCAGACGACCCTCGACGACGTCCGGGAGGTCCTGGACCTCATCCACGAGACCGCCCTGTCCCTCACCGCCCACGATCGCACCGGAAAGGCCCGCGCATGACCCCCCGCACGACCGCATCCCACCCCGACCGTCGGCACGGAACCGAACCGGCACACGACGACTCCAGGCCCGCGGACCAGGGATCGACGCCGTCGGACGCCGCGTCGACTCCCACTGACGCCCCGGGCACCGTTCAGCGTGGCACCCCGGACGACCCCCTGGACCTGCTGTGCGTGGGGGTGGGCCCGTTCGGACTCGGACTCGCATGCCTCACCGACCCTCTGCCGGACGTCCGCGCAGCCTTCCTGGACGCGGCCCCCGGTTTCAACTGGCATCCCGGGTTGCTGTTCGACGACGCCACGCTGCAGGTCCCGTTCCTCGCGGACCTCGTGACCATGGCGGATCCCACCTCGCGGTTCTCGTTCCTGCAGTGGCTCAAGGAGACCGGCGAGCTGTACCCGTTCTACGTCCGTGAGTCCTTCTTCCCGCTGCGGCGGGACTACAACGCCTACTGCCGGTGGGCCGCGCAGCGAGTCCGCGGGGTGTACTGGGGACACCGGGTCACCCAGGTCACCCGCCCGACGGGTGAGGGTCCGTGGCGCGTCACGGCCCGGGCCCGCGGCGTCGAGCACTCGTGGTGGGCGCGCCACCTGGTCGTGGGCACGGGGACGGTCCCCCGCACGCCGGGCGAACTGTCCGGCGTCCCGGACACCACGGTGCACGCAAGTGAGTACCTGTCCCGCCGGGAGACCCTGGTGAGTGAGGAGCACGTGACCGTGATCGGCTCGGGGCAGTCGGCCGCGGAGGTGTTCCTGGACCTGCTGCACACCCCGGGCGGGCCGGCCGTGGACTGGTTCACCCGTTCACCACGGTTCTACCCCATGGAGTACTCCAAGCTCAGCCTCGAACTGACGTCGCCCGACTACCTCGACCACTTCCGGTCCCTCCCGGAGGCCGAGCGGGACCGGCTCAACGCGTCCCAACCCCAGTTGCACCGCGGCATCTCGGACGCGACGATCGACGCGATCCACGAGGCCCTGTACGTGCGCCGCAACGACCCGGACGCCCCGCCCGTGCGCCTCGTCGCGGCCACCGAACTCGTGGACGCGTGGCACGAGGCCGGGCGCACCGTCCTGCGCTGGCGCAATTCGGAGAACCACCACGTGCGCGAGACCGTGACCGATGCCGTCGTCGCGGCCACGGGCTACCGGTCCGCGGCCCCGGACTGGCTCGCACCGGTCCGGGACCAGCTCTCGCTCGACGCCTCAGGGCGGCTCAGCCCCGACCGGTACCACCGGGCCAGCCCGGACGGGACCGTGCACGTACTCAACCACGGCGAGCACACGCATGCGCTCACGGCACCCGACCTGGGGATGGGACCGCTGCGCAACGCGCACGTGCTCGCGCACGTCACGGGCCGCACACCGTACATCACCGAGGACCACACGACGTTCCAGAGTTTCGGTCACGTCCCCCAGCGTCATGTCGCCCCCGCCGTGGGGCCCGACGGCGCGTTCGAGACCCGCGCTCTCGGGCGCGCGTTCACGCTGCGGCCGGTGGACCCGGACGGGGACGCGGCGCTGTTGCACGCGTGGTTGAGTTCCCCGCGTGCGCACGCGTGGGGACTCGTGGGCGCGGACGAGCAGACGATTTCCCGGGAGTACCACAGGATGACCGCGGCGGACGCAGAGGACGCCTGGATCGTCAGCGAACACGACCGCCCGCTCGCGCTGCTCGAGACGTACGACCCCGCCCGCAGCCCCCTGGCCGCGGTGTGGCCGGTCCGCGACGGCGACGCCGGTCTGCACCTGTTCGTGGCACCCACGTCCCGTCCGGTTCCGGGGACCACGCGAGCCGTGATGGCGGCGGCGCTGAACCTGCTGTGGTCGGACCCCGCGGTGCAGCGCGTTATCGTGGAACCCGACGTCCGCAACGAGCGGATCCGCGCAATCAACCGCTGGGCCGGGTTCCGTGAGGTGGGCGAGTGCCACCTGGCGGAGAAGACCGCGTCCGTGAGCGTCGTCGTCCGCGGGGACGGACCGCAGGACCACGTACGGACCGCGGACACGGAAGCCTCCGTGGCCGAGCGCGCGGGGGTGACCCGATGAGCGCCGTCGTCGAAACCCGCATCCCCGATGAACAGCGGGACGTCGCCCCGACGCCCGAGCCCCGGCTGGACCGCCGGGCCGCACGGCGACTGCAGCGGGACGTGCTCGCCAAGATGTTCTCCGAGTTCAGTCACGAACGGTTGCTGCATCCCGCCCCGCACGGCGACGGTTGGACCGTGGCCGACGCCGCCGGGCGCCCGAGTTGGTACTTCGAGGCCACCCGGCACCCGCTCGAGCACTGGGAGGTGGACCCCGCTTCGGTGCGGCGCATCATCCCCGGGGACGCCGGCGAGGAACCGGACGCCCAGCAGGCCGTGCTGGACCTCAAGGACGTCCTGGGACTCACCGACGAAATGCTCCCGCTGTACCTTGAGGACCTGTCCGCAACCATGTACTCGATGGCGCGTCGTCGTGCCGTACCCGCACCGACCGCCGCGGAACTGGCGACCGCGGACCTCGCCGAAGTGGAACGTTTCCTGGACCGGGGACACCCCGGATTCGTCGCGAGCTCGGGCCGGGTGGGCATGGGTGCGTCCGAACAGACGTCATGGGCTCCCGAGGCGGCATACCCCGCCCGGTTGACGTGGCTCGCCGCGCGCCGCAGTCTGTGCATCGTGTCCCTGGGGCAGCACGTGAACGAACATGACCATGAGGACCGGCACCTCACCGCCGGTGAGCGCGACCGTTTCCGCGCGGCGGTGACCGAGGCCGGCGAGGACCCGGACGAGTACACGTTCCTCCCGGTGCACCCGTGGCAGTGGGAGCATCGCATCCTGCCCGGGATGCTCCCGGACGTGCTGCGGCGCCACCTGATCCTGGTGGGCCGTAGTGAGCACGAGTGGCGCGCACAACAGTCCGTGCGCACGTTCCTGGACGTGAGCGACCCGGCGCGGGATTACGCCAAGACCGCGCTCGGGGTGCACAGCATGGGGTTCCTGCGCGGGCTCTCCCCCGCCTACATGCGCACGATGCCCGCCGTGAGTGACTGGCTGCACGGGATCACCCGGGAGGATCCGTTCCTGCGCTCACGCGGGATCCGGGTGCTGCGCGAGCACGCCGCGGTGGGTTACACCGGGGATGCCCACCACCGCAGCGGTGTGGCCTCCGACCACACCAAACAGTTGGCTGCGCTGTGGCGTGAGTCCCCGGTGCCGATGCTCGAGCCCGGGGAGCACGCCGCCAGCCTGGCCGGGGTGTTGCACCGGGACTGCGCCGGGCGGCCCCTCACGGAAGCGTGGATCGAGCGCTCGGGAGTCACCGCGAGGGACTGGGTGCGCGCCCTGCTCGACGTGTACCTGGTCCCGGTCGCGCACCTCTTGCTGTCCCAGGACATCGCGCTCATGCCCCACAGCGAAAACGTGATCCTGCGCCTGCGCGACGGGTTCCCGGTCGGTGCGTTCTGGAAGGACATCGGGGAGGAAATCGCGGTGCTCAGCGACCGGCCCCTGCCCGAGGGGATCGAACGCATCCGTTCCGTGGTGGAGCCGGAGCAGCGGGAGCTGTCCATCCACACGGACGTGGTCGACGGCGTCCTGCGGCACCTCGCGGTGCTCCTGCACACCTCCGGTGTGCTCCCCGAACAGGAGTTCTGGGCGCTCGGGGCCAAGGTCCTGGACGAGCACCGCGAGCGCTTCCCCGAACACTGGCGCGAGCTGGACCTGTTCCGGGAGACCTTCGCCCACTCGTGCCTGAACCGGCTGCAACTGCGCAACCCGCAGCGCATGGTGGATCTGGCCGACCAGTCGGCGTCCCTGACCTACGCCGGTCGGTTGACCAATCCACTGGCCGCGTTCCGCTCCCCTGATGCGGGCCCCGCGTCGTGAGCGCACGGTGTCCCGGCGGCGGATCCGCGGGAGCGCGCACCGACGGTGCTGAGCCGGGGCGTGTCTCTCGCGGGTCACGGAGTGTCATGCTCTCTGCCCCCGCACGGACCGGTTCTGAGCAGTCTGATGCCGGGCGGCCCGGTCCTGAACGGTCCGGCCCCGGCTGGCGGTTGTGGCGCGATCCCTTCGGTGTGCCCCACGTGCAGGCGGACGATCTCACCGCGCTGGCACACGGCCACGGCTACGTGACCGGTGTGGACAGGTCCTGGCACGTGGAGGTGCTGCGTCACCGCGCCGAGGGGCGCTCGGCAGAGCTCGTGGGACCGGACGGGCTCGACGGCGATCACCTCACCCTGGCCGCGGACGTCCCCGGTACGGCCAGACGGTGGTGGGACGCGGCGTCGGCGCGGGACCGGGAGTTCTTCGCCGCGTACGCGCGCGGGATCAGTGAGGCACTGGCCGAGACCTGGCCAGGGACCCCCGAGGTGCGCGAGCTCGGTCTCACCGAGCGGGCCGTGCGGCCGTGGGACCCCTGGACCCCGATGGCCGTGCACCTCGATGCGCACCTGCTCACGGGGAGTCTCCCCGAGCAGCTGTGGCGACGCCGCGTGCGGCGCGAACTCGGCGACGCCTGGGTCCCCGTGCTCGATGCCGAATCCCCCGCGGCGGCCGGATCCAATGCGTGGCTCGTTCCGGGCGAGCTGTCCGCGAGCGGCGCACCGCTGCTCGCGGCGGACCCGCACCGCGTCGTGGAAGAATCGGGGCCCTATCAGCCCGTGTGCCTCTCCACGCCGGACGTCCGGGTGCGGGGTCTCGCGCTCGCGGGATTGCCAGGGGTCCCGCACTTCGGGCGCACCGAAAGCGCCGCGTGGGCCATTACGGCCGCCATGACGACGACGGAACACATCGCGGACCTAGCTGTCGAGAACCGTGACGGCGCGTGGTACGTCGCGACCACGGGTGAACGGCTCGAGCACCGCTCGGTGGTGCTGCGGGCGCGCGGTAGCGTCGAACGGGCCTGTTTGCTCCGCTCGTGCGCGGCGGGGTTCGTGCTGCCGGGCACTCCCGCGGCGGAAGCAGTGCTCGACGCCGCCGTGCCCGGCACCGCGACCACCGTCACCGTGGTGTTCCCCGCGCCCACGGCGGATCCTGCGCGGGCGTTCTCGGCATGTCGTGAGCTGCTCTCGGCGCGCACAGCGGACGACGTCATGGAGGCGGTGTCCGGGTGGGCCGTGCCGTGCAACGACGTGGTGGCCGCGGACCGCGACGGCTCATGTCGACACACGGTCACGGGGTCGTTCCTGGGGGCCGCCGAACCGCCCCGACCGCTGCACGGGATCACCGTGCGCGCCAATCAGCGCCCCTCGGACCCCTGCGCTTCGGCCGCGCGGCTCGCGTGCGCGCCCCCGCACCGGGCCCGGCGGGCAACGCACCTGCTCGACGCCGCCGTGGCCGAACACGGTGCCGTGCGTCATGAGGACCTGTTGGCGGCCCAGCTGGACACCGCCGCTCCGCACTGGCCCCCGCTGTTGAGGGAGCTGTTCGCGGACGCGTCTCGGACCGCCGTGTCGGACCCGGTCGCCACCGTGGCGCGGGTGGGTTCCACGGGGCCGGTGCGGACGGCGCCGGAGCCGGACGTGGCGTCGAGACCTGTGGGTGCGCCGTCGAGACCTGCGGATGAGCCGTCGGCGGCCGGTGCGCGATCGGGACCTGCGGATGCGCAGGAACCGGACATGGCCTCGGGACCTGTGGGGGCGCCGTCGGCGGCCGGTGCGGCATCGCAACGGAAGGGGGAGTCCCGAACGACGAATGCATCGGCGGAGGCGGCTGACTCCGTCCGTGCGGCGTTGCTCAACTGGGACGGGTCGATGGCGGCGGGGTCCTGGACAGCGTCGTTGTTCGCCGTGTGGCGGGACGCGTTCGTTCACGAGCTCATGCGGACCACCCCGCTATCGGTGCTCTCGGGACCCACAGGCATGCCGACCGTGTGGGACCCGTTCCTGCACGGGCCCGGACGAGTGGGACTCGCGGTGGAGAACATCGTGCGTCACGGCCCTGACCTGGGAGTGGACGTCCGCTGGTGCGCCAGGACGGCCCTCGAACGGGTCGCCCACGAGCACCCGGGTACGGCGCTCCCGCCGTGGGGCGCACTGCATCTGTACACCCCGTGGCGCAGTGACCCGGCCCTGACCGCGGCGGACCCCGTTCCCGTGGGCGGGGACGCGGACTGCCTGCTCGCGGCGGGGACACTACCGGGCACGGGACCCGCGTGCGTGCGTGTCCCCGCCGCGCGGGTGCTGTGGGATCTGGCCGACCCCGCGGCGTCGTGGTGGATCACACCCGACCCCGTGGCCCGGGGCGAGTGCACGGAACCGCCGCTGCACCGGTGGTCGTGCGGGGAGATGGATCACGCTCTGCCGTGGGTTCCGGCTGGTTCCGTGGGGAGGTCCGGCGCGATGGGTCCGGCCGGTCCGGCCGGCTCGGCCAGCTCGTCCGGTGGATCCATCGACCTGGGCGCACTGCCACCGCTACCGGATCAGTCCGCGCCAGGCCCGCGCGTGACGCTGAGGCTCGTGGAGCCGGGGCGGGACGCGGCCGTGATCCATGAATGGGTCCGTGCGCCGCGAGCCCGCTTCTGGGGCATGACGGGGTGGACCCCCGAGCGGGTGCGCGAGGTGTACGAGTACCTGGATGCCTCGCCCACGCATCATGCGTGGCTCCTGGAACTCGACGGTACCCCCATGGGTATCTTCCAGAGCTACGAACCCCACGCTGATCCGGTGGGCGCGACGTATCGGGTGGAACCCGGGGACCTGGGGGTGCATGTCCTGCTGGCGCCCGTGCGCACCCGCCGCCCGGGACTCACCGCGGCACTCGGGCGCCTCATCATCGCGCAGCTCGCACGCTGCGGCACCCGACGAATCGTGGCGGAACCGGACGTGTCCAACGACCGAGCCGTGGCCCGACTCATCGCCACGGGTTTCGAGCTCGGCCCGACCATCCGGTTACCGGGGAAGACCGGGCAGTTGGCGTTCCTTCGCGTTGGCGGGCTCACCGAGTCCCGCTGAGCACGACCGGTGGTCGATTCGGGGGCTGACGTTGCGAGCCGCCGCATCCTTGTGGGCTGACCGGGCGGTCGCACGAGCCTGGCTTCATGGGTTTCACCCGGGGCAGAGCGGTCCACGGACACCGCGGTCCGGCCCGCTCCCGAACCGACGCCGCCCCCGGTCACCGCGTGTGCGGTGGCCGGGGGCGCCGGGCCGGTGCGGGCACAGGACCCGCGGTGGCGCGAATGTCAGTCGCGCGTGAGACGACGGTGCGTGAGGCGCTTGGGCCGAGCGGCGTCGGCGCCGAGGCGCTCCACCTTGTTCTCCTCGTACGCGTCGAAGTTGCCCTCGAACCAGTACCAGCGGTCGGGGTTCTCCTCGGTGCCCTCCCACGCGAGGATGTGGGTGGCCACGCGGTCCAGGAACCACCGGTCGTGGGAGACGACCACGGCGCAGCCCGGGAACTCGAGAAGTGCGTTCTCCAGGGAACCGAGGGTCTCCACGTCGAGGTCGTTGGTGGGCTCGTCCAGCAGCAGCAGGTTGCCGCCCTGCTTCAGGGTCAGCGCGAGGTTCAAGCGGTTGCGCTCACCACCGGAGAGCACGCCGGCCTTCTTCTGCTGATCCGGGCCCTTGAAGCCGAACGCGGACACGTACGCGCGCGAGGGCATCTCGACCTTGCCCACGTTGATGTAGTCCAGCCCGTCCGAGACGACCTCCCACAGGGTCTTCTCCGAGTCCAGGTTCTCGCGGTTCTGGTCCACGTAGGAGATCTGCACGGAATCGCCGATCTTCAGCTCGCCGCCGTCGAGCGGTTCGAGGCCCACGATGGTCTTGAACAGCGTGGACTTACCCACACCGTTGGGCCCGATCACGCCCACGATGCCGTTGCGCGGCAGCGAGAACGAGAGCCCGTCGATCAGGGAGCGGTCCCCGAAGCCCTTCTTGAGGTTGCTGGCCTCGATGACCTGGTTGCCCAGGCGGGGCCCCGGCGGGATCTGGATCTCCTCGAAGTCCAGCTTCCGGGTCTTTTCGGCCTCGGCCGCCATCTCCTCGTAACGCGCCAGACGGGACTTCGACTTGGTCTGGCGGCCCTTGGCGTTGGAACGGACCCATTCGAGTTCGTCCTTGAGGCGCTTGGCCTGCTTGGCGTCCTTCTTGCCCTGGATCTCCATGCGCTTGGCCTTGGTGTCCAGGTACGTGGAGTAGTTGCCCTCGTAGGGGTAGAGGCGGCCGCGGTCCACCTCGCAAATCCATTCGGCCACGTGGTCCAGGAAGTATCGGTCGTGGGTCACGGCCAGCACCGCACCGGGGTAGGAGGCCAGGTGCTGCTCGAGCCACAGCACGGACTCGGCATCCAGGTGGTTGGTGGGTTCGTCCAGCAGCAGCAGGTCCGGCTTCTCGAGCAGCAGCTTGCACAGCGCCACACGACGGCGCTCACCACCGGAGAGCACCTTCACATCCGCGTCCGGCGGCGGGCACCGCAGCGCGTCCATGGCCTGCTCGAGCTGGGAGTCGAGATCCCACGCGTTGGCGGCGTCGATCTCTTCCTGCAGCTTGCCCATCTCTTCCATCAGGGCATCGAAGTCGGCGTCCGGCTCGGCCATCTCGGCGGAGATCTCGTTGAAGCGGTCGAGCTTGGCCTTGATCTCGCCGACGCCCTCCTCCACGTTGCCCAGGACGGTCTTGTCCTCGTTCAACGGGGGTTCCTGCAAAAGGATGCCCACCGAGTAGCCGGGGCTCAGGCGCGCCTCGCCGTTGGAGGGCTGGTCCAGCCCCGCCATGATCTTCAAAATCGTCGACTTACCCGCGCCGTTCGGCCCCACCACGCCGATCTTGGCGCCGGGGAAGAACGACATGGTGACGTCATCGAGGATGACCTTGTCGCCCACTTTCTTGCGGGCTTTGTTCATGGTGTAGATAAATTCCGCCATACCCTCCAGGCTACCGCGCCGCCGCACCCGCGCGAGCCACGGAGCGACGTCGTTCCCTCACCTCCCGGCGTCGCCGCGCCGCGGTCCCCCGGCCGTGCGGTCCCGGTTCCGGAATCGCTCCCTGGTACGACGACGACACCGCCTGCCCCCTACTAGTCAGCCACCCGTGGTCGCCCCCTCCAGGTCGGAGGTTTCACGCGTCCGGTCGGCGCTGTCACGGGACTCGTCTTCGGCGTCCTCGTCCATCCCCTCCGTGACACTCAGGGTGTCCCCGACCGCGGCACTGGCGTCGGGAGCGGCCGGGGTCAGGCCGTCGAACGTGTGGTCCTGCTCCCCCACCGCGATCACCGCCCCGGAAGTGAGATCCACGAACCCCTCGTCGGACAGTCCCATCGACCGAGCGGAGCGGTACCGATCGTGCCCGGCGGTCCCGGCGTTCTCGTTCGAGTCCTCCCCGGCGCCGTCCATGCCGGTGTCGTCAGACCCCTGTCCGTCACCCGGCGCGGCACTTGCCGTACCGGCCCCCGGATTCCGCCCGCCTGAGCGGGCAAAGTTGGCCGTGCCGAAGCTCAGGTCATGACCCACGGCCGCCGCATCCACCTGCACGATCGTGCGCGGGCCGGAATCCGACTGCCACTCGTTGATGCTGAGCTTGCCGGTGACCACCACGGGTTGACCGCAGTGCACGCTCGCCATGACGTGCATGGCCAGGGCGCGGAAGCACCGGATCGAGTACCAGTTGGTGCCGGAGTCGTGCCACGTCTGGGTGGCGGCGTCGAAACGGCGGGACGTGGTGGCCAGGCGGAAGCGCGCGGCCATCGTGCCGTCGTCGAAGAGGTGCGACTGCGGGTCCTTGCCCACGAATCCGCGCAGTGTCACGTGTTCGCTCATGGGATGCTCCTTCATTCGGTCACCCGCGGCCCGAAGGCCGGCGGGTAAGGGGTGAACCCCGCATCGGGGTGAGCCCAGCCTGACGCGCGGGACGCGGCGTCGGCGGTCCGTTCAAGGAGGTGTGGAAAGCCCGATGCCCGGCCGGGCGACGTCGGCCATCTGTGCAGCCCGGACCGCACGGGGTGGCGGAGCAACTCACGTGCGCGAGCGGCTCGGAGGCGTTGCTAAACTGAGTCGTCGCTTCGGCGACCCGCCTCAGTAGCTCAGTGGATAGAGCAGGAGCCTTCTAATCTCTTGGTCGGGGGTTCGACTCCCTCCTGGGGCACCACTCACCAGGCCCGTTCCACCGAAAATCCCGTGGAGCAAAAGCAGCCCAGGGGCGCCCCGGGTTACTTTTGCTCAGTTGAAGCGGGCGGGTCTACCACAACAGGCAGCGCCGGGCTGACTGGCCCACTCCACGCAGGAGCGGGACACCCCGAGGGGCGGGTGCATTCCCCGCCGCGGGGTGCGAGGATGGCGGGACATCCCACATCTGAGAGGACCGACCATGAATGAGTCCACCCAATCCCCCGCCTCGAATGCCGAGAGCCCCCTGACTCCCCTGATGAAAACGGTCGAGGGCAGCAGCGCCCTGGACCCCTTGGTGAGCTCGGCCGATTCCGTGGCCACCGCGGTGGCCGGGAATCCGACCGTTCGCGACCTCCTGCAGGGCAAGCAGGTGGGCCACGCGCTGCACCCGCTGCTCATCGAGGTGCCCATGGGCACGTGGATGAGCGCGCTCGTGCTCGACCTCATGGGTGGCCGTGACTCCGCCCGCGCCGCGCGGGTGCTCACGGGCGTGGGTGTCCTCTCGGCGGTGCCATCTGCCCTGACCGGATGGGCCGAGTACCACGGGCTGCAGAACCGGGACAAACGTGTGGCCGTGATTCACGCCGGGTCCAACGGCCTGGCCACGGGTCTGCAATTCGCCTCGTGGGTGGCCCGCTGCACCGGACGCCACGGGCTGGGGCGCGTCCTCGCCCTGGGCGGCATGTCCGCCGCCGGCCTGGGCGGTTACCTGGGCGGGCACCTGTCGGTCGCGCGTCAGGTGGGCTCGCGGGACGCGGCCTACGAGGACGGCACGAACGGTCGGGCGCAGAACTAGCGGCCGTAGAACAACCGCTCGAACACCGAGCGGGACTGCCGGGTGATCCGCAGGTAGTCCTCCTCGAGCTGCGCGGCGGAACCGGGTTCGTAGCCGATCCACCGGGCCACGGCCTCGAGGTCCACCCGGCGTGACGGCACGGAATCGGAGGCCCGCCCGGAGCGCAGGACGTTGCCGTTGCGGATGTCCGTGGCAAGTTTCCACGCGTGCTCCAGTACGGCGGCGTCCTCCGGGCCCACGAGGTCGGCGGCCACCGCGGCGTTCAGCGCGGGCAGCGTGGAGGTGGTGCGCAGTTCGGGGACCTCGTGCGCGTGCTGCAGCTGCAGCAACTGCACGAGCCATTCCACGTCCGAGAGCCCGCCCCTGCCCAGCTTCACCTGCCGGGTGGGATCTGCCCCGCGGGGCATCCGCTCGCTCTCCACGCGCGCCTTCATGCGCCGGATGTCCACGAGCTGACGGTCCGTGAATTCGGCCGGGTACCGGAAGCGGTCCACCACACGGAAGAACGCCTGGGCCACGTCCTCGGAACCGGCCATGTACCGGGCGCGGGTCAGGGCCTGGAACTCCCAGGTCTGACCCCAGCGCTCGTAGTACTCGGCGTACGAGGCCACCGACCGCACCATGGTGCCCGAGCGCCCTTCCGGACGCAGGTCGTTGTCGATCTCCAGGACCCGTTCGGCGATCACGGGCGGCGTGCACGGTTGCTTCAGGAGCTTGACCATGCGGTTGAGCACGGTTTCCGCGGCACTGCGCGCTTCCCCGGGGTCCGCGTCCGGGGCGGGTGCGTACGCGTACATCACGTCCGCGTCCGAGCCGAAACCGATCTCGCGCCCGCCCTGGCGCCCCATGGCGATCACGAGCACCTCGGCGGGGACAGCGCCGTCGTGCTCGGCCGCGTACTCGGTGCGGGCAAGGTACAGCGCGGCCATCACGGTGGCCTGGTCCACGTCCGAAAGACCCGTCACGGTGGTCTCCACGCTGGCGACGCCGCTCGTGTCCGCGAGCGCGATGCGCAACTGTTCGCGGCGCCGGATCTGGCGCACGGCCCGGATGGCCTCGCCCGGGTCGTGGTGCCGAGCGACCTGCGCGCGCATCTGTGACACGAGCTCGTCCAGGGACCGGGTGGCCAGCTGGGAGTCGTCGCCCAACCACGCCGTCGCCTCGGGAGAGGTTTCGAGCAGGTCCGAGACGTACCGAGAACTCGAGAGGATGTGACACAACCGCTCGGCCGCGGCGTTGGAATCCCGCAGTAATCGCAGGAACCAGGGTGTGTTGCCCAGAGCCTCGCACACCCTGCGCAGGTTGAGCAGACCGGCGTCCGGGTCCACGCCCTCAGCGAGCCAGTCGAGCAGCACCGGCAGCAGCGTGCGCAGGATCTCGGCTCGCCGGCTCACGCCGCGCGAGAGGGCCTCGATGTGTCGCATCGCGGCCTTGGTGTCCTGGTACCCGAGTGCCGCGAGGCGGTCCCGAGCGGCGTCGGTCGTGAGGGTGGTGTCCGCGGGCGCGTTGGCGAGCGCCGCGAGCATGGGACGGTAGAAGATCCGCTCGTGCATGCTGCGCACGGAGCGCTTGGCCGCGTTCCAGTCGCTCACGAGTTTCTGGGCCGTGGGGTGCGTGCGCTCGGCGGCGCCGTCCACGGACCGGGCGACGACGGCCAGTTCCCGTTCGTCGCGCGGCATCAGGTGCGTCCGCCGCATGCGGAACAACTGGATCCGGTGCTCGAGCAACCGCAGCCATCGGTAGTTGAGTCCGAACTCCTCGGCGTCCGCGCGGCCGATGTAGCCACCCGCGCTCAGCGCCGCGAGGGATTCGGTGGTGGCACGCGTGCGGACGGTCTCATCCGAGCGTCCGTGTACGAGTTGTAGCAACTGCACCGTGAACTCGACATCCCGCAGTCCCCCGGGTCCGAGCTTGATCTGCCGGTCCCGGTCCGCCTCAGGGATGTTCTCCGTGACCCTGCGGCGCATGGCTTGGACGGATTCCACGAAGCCCTCGCGCTCGGCGGATGACCAGATGAACGGCGCGATGGCCGCCTCGTAGCGCCTCCCGAGGTCCTGATCGCCCGCGACGCACCGGGCCTTGAGCAGCGCCTGGAACTCCCAGGACCTGGCCCAGCGCTTGTAATAGCGCACGTGGGAGTCCAGTGTCCGCACGAGCGGCCCGTCCTTGCCCTCGGGCCGTAGGTTCGCGTCCACTTCCCACAACGCCGGCTCGGGACCGGCGGCCATCATGGCCTGCGCGAGGGTGTGGGCCATCTCGGTGGCGATCTCCGTGCTCGTGCTCTCGTCCGGGGTGTCCCCGGCGTCGGAGGCCCGGGTCTCCCCGACGTAGACCACGTCCACGTCCGAGATGTAGTTCAGCTCTCGGGCGCCGCACTTGCCCATGCCGATCACCGCGAGCCGTACCTGCTCCACGAGGGCGGGGTCCCAGCGCTCGGCGGCGTGAGCGCGCGCCACCGCCAGGCCGGCCTCGAGGGCGGCCCCGGCGAGGTCCGCGAGTTGCCGGCCGACGGCGGGCATGTAGGCCACCGGGTCCACGGCCCCGACATCCCGGACGGCCACGCGCGCGAGCCCGCGGCGATAGGCCACGCGCAACGCCTTGTGCGCGTCCTGTCCCGTGAGCGATGCCACCGGGGTGTCCGCCTGCGGATCGGCGCCCACCGATTCGAGCAGCGCCGCACGGAAGACCTCCGCGCGGTCCGCCCTCGGCTCGTCCACGGGCGGGATGTCCAGCAGGTCCAGGTTCTCGGGGGCGCGCAGCAGGAACTCCCCCAGCGCCTCGGACGCACCCAGCAAGCGGAACATGGTCTCGGACTCTCGGGGGTCCCCGTTGATTCGCCGCGCGACCTCCGGGTGGTTCTCGATGAGCCGCACGATGAGCTGCAGCGCCACGTCCGGCGACGCCGCGTGGGCCAGTCCCGCGAGCAGCGCGGACAGGTCCACGCCGTCCAGTTCCCGGAACCCCAGCCAGCGCCGGGCATTCGTGACGTCCGCGAAACCGATCGAGATCAGTTGCTTGGCCGAGATCTTCTCCGCGCGCTCCTTGGCGGTGCCCGGGGTGTCAGTCATGGTCTGCCCCTACAGGATGCCCAGGTTGGTCCGCAGTTCGTAGGGCGAGACCTCCTGGCGGTACTGGTCCCAGTCGCGGCGCTTGTTGCGCAGGAAGTACTCGAAGACCTGCTCGCCCAGCAGCTCCGCCATGAACTCCGATTCCTCGGTCAGCCGGATCGCGTCGTGGAGGCTGCCCGGCAGGGGTTGGTGGCCCACGGCGCGGCGCTCGGCGCTGCTCATGGCGAACACGTCGTCCATCTCCACGGGCGGCAGCTCGTACTCGTTCTCGATCCCCTTGAGCCCCGCCCCCAGCAGCGCGGCGTAGGACAAGTACGGGTTCGTTGCGGAGTCGATCCCCCGGTACTCGATCCGGGAGGACTGCACCTTGTCCGGCTTGTAGAGCGGCACACGCACCAGCGCCGAGCGGTTGTTGTGGCCCCATGACATGTACGACGGCGCTTCGTCACCGGCCCACAGTCGCTTGTAGGAGTTCACGAACTGATTGGTCACGGACGTGAACTCGGGGGCGTGGCGCAGCAGCCCGGCGATGAAGTGCCGCCCGGTCTCGGAGAGCCGGAACTCGGCCCCGGCCTCGTAAAACGCGTTGGTGTCCCCTTCGAACAGGGAGAAGTGCGTGTGCATCCCCGAGCCGGGGTGGCGGGAGAACGGCTTGGGCATGAAGGTCGCGTAGATCCCCTGGGACAGGGCCACCTCGCGCACCACGGTGCGGAACGTCATGATGTTGTCCGCGGTCTGCAGCGCGTCCGCGTAGCGCAGGTCGATCTCGTTCTGACCCGGTCCGGCCTCGTGGTGCGAGAACTCCACGGAGATGCCCACCGATTCGAGCATGTTCACCGCGGTGCGGCGGAAGTCTTGGACCACTCCCCCCGGGACGTGATCGAAGTACCCCTCGTAGTCCACCGGTACGGGTTCGCCGGTGCGCGGGTCCAGCTCGGGCGAGCGCAACAGGTAGAACTCGATCTCGGGAGCGGTGTAGCACGTGAAGCCCATGTCCGAGGCCTTGGCGAGCACGCGGCGCAGAACCCCGCGGGGATCCGCCGCGGAGGGCTCACCGTCCGGGGTCTTCAGGTCGCAGAACATCCGGGAGGTCGGTTCGTCCTCCCCGCGCCACGGCAGCAACTGAAACGTGGAGGGATCCGGTTGCAGGAGCATGTCGGACTCGAAGATCCGCGACAGCCCCTCGATCGAGGAGCCGTCGAACCCGAGGCCCTCCTCGAACGCGGCCTCCACCTCAGCGGGTGCCAGCGCAATGGACTTGAGGGTCCCCACGACGTCCGTGAACCACAACCGGACGAACCGGACGTCCCGGTCCTCGATGGTGCGCAGAACGAATTCTTGCTGACGGTCCATGGGTCCACCTCGGATTCCTGGGGCGTGTGACACAGCGGCTGCGGGCTCACGCGCCGGGGCCATGCCCGGGACGAGCCACGTCACAACTGTATCGGTCGTAGCAGCGTTCCTCGCGCCCGTCTCCCCCATCTGTCCGCTTGCGTGTTCCCGCCCCGGTCCGCACGGAGATCGGGTCGCCGAGTCAGTGCCGCTCCCCGCCCGGAACCCCTGGGCCCGACCGGCCGGTACCCTGACACCATGAGCGAAACGCAGCCTTCGTCCGGTTCCCCCGCCGAGAAATCCCTCGCCCAGATCGCCCGCGTGCGGACCCTGCACCTGCAGCGTGCCAAGGACGCCGGGGAGAAGTTCTCCATGCTCACGAGCTACGACACGCTCACCGCGGGGATCTTCGACCGAGCCGGCGTGGACGTCCTGCTCGTGGGTGATTCACTCGGCAACACGGTGCTCGGACACGAGTCCACCCTGCCGGTCACGCTCGAGCACATGATCACGTTCTCCGCCGCGGTCGTGCGCGGCGTACAGCGCAGCCTCGTGGTCGTGGACCTGCCCTTCGGCTCGTACGAGGAGTCCCCGGATCAGGCCGTGCGCAGCGCGGTGCGGATCATGAAGGAGTCCGGCGCGCACGCCGTGAAGATCGAGGCGGGGGAAGCGCTCGCGGAGCACGTGGCCGCCGTGGTGCGCGCTGGGATCCCTGTCATGGGTCACGTCGGATTCACCCCGCAGTCCGAGCACGCGCTGGGCGGGTTCCGGATCCAGGGCCGCGGCGAGGCCGGGGAGCAGCTACTGCGCGACGCCCGTGCCGTGCAGGACGCCGGGTGCTTCGCCGTCGTCCTGGAAATGGTGTCCGCGGACGCCGCGGCACGAGTGGAGGACGAGCTGCGGATCCCCACGGTGGGGATCGGCGCCGGGAATGTGACCACCGGCCAGGTGCTCGTGTGGCAGGACATGCTGGGGTTGCGCACCGGGAAGATGCCGCGCTTCGTCAAGCAGTACGCGCAGCTCGCTCAGGTCGCCGACGACGCCGTGCGCGGCTACGTGGCCGACGTCCGCTCCGGTGCGTTCCCGGCCGAGGAGCACTCCTACCGGGGGTGACGCCCGGGTCGCCCCGAACCAGAATGGGACCGGGCGACGTCGCCGCCCGGCCCTACAGGGTCAGTCACCCTTGAACGCGGCGTCCTCCTCGTCCCAGCGCTTGGTGTTCTCCGCGGCGCGCTCGAGGGCGCGCGAGGCCTCCTCGCGGGTCGCGTAGGGGCCCATGAGCTTGCGGTAGTCGTCCTTGGGGCCTTCCTCGACCTGCTTGGTGTAGAGGTTGTACCAGTACTCGGCCATGATCTTCCTCCCTGTGCGGCGCCGTGCGCCGTACACCCGCCCCGCGGCGGGGTCGCGAACCTTCCCGGCCGAACGGGCCCGGGACTCAAGGATTAGGCTAGTTGCTGAACCAGGTGTTCGGGGCGCCTTGACGCCTCACAGCACGAACACGCCCGCGATCGCCGCAGGAGGCAATGACCCATCGTGACTACGCACAATCTCGCACCAGCACCCGGATCCACCGCACCGCGCGGCGCGCTACGCCCCGGGAACCTCACCCCGCGGCGCCACGTCCCGGGCGGGATCGAGCGGCCGGAGTACGTGGGACGCCGGGACGCGAACGAGGGTCACGCCTCCAACGTGTACACCCCCGAAGAGATCGAGCTGGTGCGCGAGGCCGGCCGGATCGCCGCCCGTGCGCTGCAGGCCGCGGGCGCAGAGGCCAAGCCCGGCGTGACCACGGATGAACTGGACCGGATCGCGCACGAGTACATGTGTGATCACGGGGCATACCCCTCGTGCCTCGAGTATCGCGGGTTCCCCAAGTCCATCTGCACGTCACTCAACGAGGTGATCTGTCACGGCATCCCCGATTCCACCGTGCTCGAGGACGGGGACATCATCAACCTGGACGTCACCGCGTACAAGAACGGCATGCACGGGGACACCAATGCCATGTTCCTGGTGGGTGACGTGGACGAGGACTCCCGCCTGCTCGTGGAACGCACGCACGAGGCGATGAACCGCGGGATCAAGGCCGTGCGTCCCGGGCGTGAGATCAACGTGATCGGGCGCGTCATCGAGAAGTACGCCAAGCGTTTCGACTACGGGGTCGTGCGCGACTTCACCGGGCACGGCGTGGGGCGCGAGTTCCACACGGGTCTGATCGTCCCGCACTACGACGCCGCCCCGTCCTACGCCACCGAGATGGTCCCGGGAATGATCTTCACGATCGAACCCATGCTGACCCTCGGTTCCATCACGTGGGACCAGTGGTCCGACGACTGGACCATCACGACCCACGACAAGATGCGCACTGCACAGTTCGAACACACCATGGTCGTGACCGATGACGGCGTGGAGATCCTCACCCTCCCGTAAGATCGAGCGACGGGGCGGGCTGCATCGCGTCCACCTCCGCATAGTTTCCACCGTGAACCGAAGGGACCGTTCATGAGCTCAGGTACTCCGCAGGGTGTCGTATCGCAGTGTGGCATCGGAATCGACATTGGTGGTACCGGCACCAAGGGTGGGATCGTGGATCTCGCCACCGGCCAACTCGTGGGTGAACGGTTCCGCATCCCCACGCCGCAGCCTGCCACGCCGGAAGCCGTGGCCGGCGTCGTCAAGCAGATCGTGGACGAATTGCAGTCCCGCCCCGAGGCCCCGGCCCCGGACAGCCACGTGGGCATTGTTTTCCCCGCCATCATCAAGAACGGGGTGGCGCTGTCCGCGGCGAACGTGGACAAGTCGTGGATCAACACGAACGTGGATGCCCTCATGACCGAGACGCTGGGCCGTGAGGTCGAGGCCCTCAACGACGCCGACGGCGCCGGGCTCGCCGAAGCGCACTACGGCGCAGGCAAGGGCAAGGAAGGCCTGGTCATGGTGATCACCCTGGGCACAGGGATCGGTTCCGCGATGATCCTCAACGGCCAACTGGTCCCCAACGCCGAGCTCGGTCACCTGGAGATCGACGGCTTCGATGCCGAGACCAAGGCCTCGGCCGCCGCCCGGGAACGCGAGCAGCTGCCCTGGAAGAAGTGGGCCAAGAAGCGGCTGCAGCGGTACTTCTCCCACGTGGAGTTCCTGTTCTCCCCGTCCCTGTTCGTGATCGGGGGCGGTGTGTCCAAGAACTCGGAGAAGTTCCTGCCCTACCTCGAACTGCGGACACCGGTAGAGATCGCCGCGCTGCGCAACAACGCCGGCATCGTGGGTGCTGCGCTGTGGGCCCAGCAGTGCCGGGACGCCCAGGCCGCCAAGCCGGTCATCGACCCCGTGAAGTGACGGACGCCCGTCCCGGGCCGTGGAGATCCTCCGCGCTCGGGACGGTACCGACCCGCCCCGGACATGGGTGAGACCCCGAAGGTGACCGCGGCTTCCCCTCCGCGGACCCTCGGGGTCTCGTATTGAGAGTCTAAGTACTCAACGCATTCGGATCAAGCCGTCAGGTGTTCGCCCAGGTCGGCGAGGAATTCCCCCACGGGAGCGTCCACCTTCACGGTGGCCATCGAGTCCCCTCCGGTGACGCCGTGGTTGACGATCACCACGGGGATCCCCTCTCGGTCTGCTTGCCGCACGAACCGGCGTCCGGAGTTCACGGTCAGCGACGATCCCGCCACGAGTAGCGCCTCGGACCGCGCGACCATGCGCCGCGCCAGGGCCACGCGGTGCGACGGCGCGTTCTCCCCGAAGAACACGACATCCGGTTTCAGCACCCCCTGGCACACGGGGCAGTCCCACACACGGAAACCGCCGGTGTGCTCCACGGTGGCGTCCGCGTCCGGGGCGTATTCGATGTCGTCCGCCGAGGCCATGCCGTCGTAGAACCCGGGGTTCAACTCGTCCAGGTAGCGCGAGACCTGTTCCCGGGGGAATCGGGACGAGCACGAGGTGCACAACACCCACGCGTAGGTGCCGTGCAGGTCCACCACGGCCACGGAGCCGGCTTTCTGGTGCAGCCGGTCGATGTTCTGGGTGATGATCCCGTCCACCAGACCGGCGGCCTCGAGCCGGGCCAGCGCCTCGTGGGCGGCGGACGGTTGTGCCCGGGCCACGAAGTGCCAGCCGTACTGGTTGCGGGCCCAGTAGTGCCGGCGACTCGCCACACTGCCCATGAACTCCTGATACGTCATGGGGGAACGAGGTTTGGCGCCCGGGCCGCGGTAGTCGGGGATCCCGGACGGGGTGCTCACCCCCGCGCCCGTGAGCACCGCGATCTGCTTGCCCCGTAGCACCTCGAGAACGCGCGGCAGACCGTCCCGGGCGTTCAGTGCATGGGGATCGGGGAAGAGGCTCTCGTCCACCGGTGCGCCGTAACCGGCGCGCAGTACTCGCAGGGGCATCAGGACCGGGGCAGGTTCTCGAGGACGCCCCGCAGTCGATCCCATTCCCGGGCCTGGGTGATGTCGGCGGAGCTGACGTCACGGATGATCCCGCGGGCGTCAATGGTGATGGTGTGGCGCTGGGCGCACCCTGCGTCCTCGTCCAGGACACCGTAGCGGCGGGCCACGTCCCCGTGGGGCCAGTGATCGGAGAGCATCTGGAAGTCGTAGGACTCCTGCCGCGCGAACGCGTCCAATGCGAAGTGGCTGTCCGTGGAAATGCACACCACGACGGCGTCGAACTCATCGAACATGTCCGCGTGATCCTGCAGATGGCACAGCTCGTCCGTGCAGATCGGCGAGAACGCGTAGGGGAAGAACACGAGCACGACCGGCGCACCCCGGTAGTCGCCCAGGGAACGGGACTCGCCGTGACGGTCCTGGAGGGTGAAGTCCGGCGCGGTGGATCCGATGGCACTCATGAGAGCCCTTCCTGCCGCGCGGGAGCGCCGCGGCGCGCGTTCAGAAGTTTCGTTTAGGGGTCAGGCGGGAGACGGACCAGTCCGGGGAGACCCGTGCCGCGCTCGTGACGTGCAGACCGGCGGTCGAGGCCGCTTCCTGGATGTCAGCGGGAGAGACGTGGTCCTGGCGGCCGGCCTTGGGCGTCAGCAACCACACGACACCGCCGTCGTCGAGGGTGGTCTGGACGTCCACGAGCTCGTCCACCAGATCGCCGTCCCCGTCACGCCACCACAGCACGACGGCGTCCACGACCTCTTGCGCGTCCTCGTCGAAGAGCTCCGAGCCGATCGCGTCCTCGATCCGCCCGCGCAGATCCGCGTCGACATCGTCGTCGTAACCGAATTCCTGGACGTAGTCGCCGTCCTTCAGATTCAGTTGCGCCGCAATGCTCTCCTCGGGGGCTTTCGCCTCGCTCACCGTAACTCTCCTTCACTGCTGTCTCGCGCGGGGCCGGACCGTCGGCTCAACGACGCTGCCGGACCTCACCCTCACCGTGACGGGGATGTCAACGGTGCGTAATAAAGACAACACTGGATTGTCCCCGCGTTCAAGCCACACCACGAACCGCGGGGCGAATCGGGTGACTTGTGACACATTCCACACCCGTGGCGGCCCGGCGCAGGCGGTGTGACGCGTGAAACGGTGTGGTCACTGCCGGTGACGCCATCGCGTGTGACACGATGAAAGGACGACGGCATCGGCCTGTCCGATCACCCGCCGCCTGACACACCGCTCCGACACCGGGGATCCCGTGACACGGAGCTGACGATAGAGAGGTTCTCGTGTCTTCCGACAGCAATCACCACATTTTGAGTGGGTTGACGAATAATCTTCAGGACGCTGATGTTCAGGAGACGCAGGAGTG